>JAFLTJ010000099.1 GCA_022510465.1 Muribaculaceae bacterium | reverse complement strand
GCCACCGAGTCGTTTATTGCGATTGAGGAGAGTATCACCATCATCAAGACGGCAAACAGGTCTTCGACAATCAGCACAGCGAGCACCAACGAGGCAAATTTGTTGTGCCGCAATCCCAGGTCGTTAAATGCTTTTATGATGATGGTGGTTGATGACATCGAAAGCATTCCGCCGAGAAAGAGGCAGTTTATATTGGAGAAGCCCAGGATTCGGCCTATGGCAAATCCGGCCATCATCATTCCCGATACGATAATCAGCGCTGTGACAACCGCCGAGCCGCCTGCATTCAGCAATTTTTTGAAACTGAACTCCAACCCAAGCGAGAATAGCAGAACAACGATGCCTATCTGTGCCCAGAAATCGATGTTGGCGGCTGTTGTTACCGACGGTAGATATTGAAAATTGGGGCTGGCTAAAAATCCGGCAACGATGTACCCCAGCACAACCGGCTGTTTAAGCCACTTGAAGATGACGGTGACACCGGCGCCGAGGATTAGGAT
This sequence comes from Muribaculaceae bacterium, assembly GCA_022510465.1. Lineage (GTDB taxonomy): Bacteria > Bacteroidota > Bacteroidia > Bacteroidales > Muribaculaceae > HGM05190. The sequence goes on along the minus strand of JAFLTJ010000099.1, from coordinate 3,312 downwards.
GAAAGCCAGGTCGGTTATGAGGCTCTCGACGCTGATTTGAGTTGCAGCATGTGAGATTGATGCAAGTAACATGTCGGTTTACAGGCTATTTCTTCAGTGTAAAGTGGCGCGATGTCAGTCTATATCCGTCGGTGAACAGTTCTACCGTGTAATCACCCGGATTTAGCGTTGTGTTGACATCCCAGTATATGGTGATGCCGCTGATTTCATCGCCTGTATAGTCAATAGCCTTGCGAGCTGTGCATGGTACCGAACCGCCCTCAAACGGGAAACTTCCTCCATTTCCAAGAAGCGCCCCTTCGGGATTGGTAATTCTCAGATATATAGTTTTGTTACCAACCGGAGTCGAGTTGTTTTGAGGAATGGTAAAGGTAACCATAAGCTGCTTTGCTTTTGTTACGTTTTTCTCCGATTTTCCTTTGTTGTTCAGGGGAGTTAGTGAAACGCCCGTTACGTTCAGTTTTTCGGCAAGCGTCATGCGCTGGCTAAGGTTTTCGTTGTGGGCCGTAACCTCTTGAACTCGCGACGATAATTGTTCGTTTTGAGTTCTGATTTCTTGATTTTCGGCTTTCAAACCGGCATTCTCTCTGTTCAATGAATCAATCTGGGCGATGTAGTGACGCAACAATCCGCGCAAAGTGTTTATTTCGTTTTGTAGCTGGTTTATGCGCTCGCGGCTCAGGTTTTTCTCGTTTTTAAGCTCACGTTTGAGTTCCTCCACCTTGCTTTTGGCCGCATTATATTTTGACAGGATTGAGTCGTTGGCAATTCGCCGGGCTTGGTCCTCGTATTGCGCAAATTCAACGTTAATGGCATTTACCTCGCCGGCGAGCTGCAGCTGCTCGTTGTTGAGTTTCATCTCCTCAAGCGATTGCTCAAGCTCTTGATTATGATTCTTTTGGCGGGTAAACGTTGTGATACCAACAATTATGGCTATAATCAGAAGTATTGCCAGGCCTATGGTGACCCAAACAAACGGCGAAAATTTAGACTTCATCGTAATTTCTATTATTGTTTAGATTTTGAATGCAAAAATAGTAAATTTTTAGCTACATAGGGTCATGCGCGGATAAGGATAATAAAAAAATCTTTGTTTAAGATGTTTTAACAATTGTGTGCCGGGGATTTTACACATGGGCGGGTGTAAATTTGCAGCATACAAATCAACCTTTCAATCCTCGTAAAATTATGAACAATCAGTCATTCTTCATCAGCCAGCGTGTTATTAACACAGTTCAGTCCCTTCCCGAGTCATTAAGGGGTAAAATAGCCGATGCCCTTGCCGCCGAAATGTTTTTCGGACAGTCGCCCGAGTCTACTTTAAATCCGGTTCAGATGGTTTATTATGTGATGATTAAAGACTATGTAAACCGTGATACCCGCGCCGCGGTAACTGCATAGCTCTTAAAACCGGTTTTTCAGTTAAACGTATCTCCTAAAGGCAACCACCCCGACGGGTGAATCGCCGGGGTGGATTTATAAATAGCTTGTTTTAAAGTTTCAGTGGGCTTTACAACAGTTTGATTGACCGGGCAATGAATTCACTGAGGTCGCGGCCTTTAAGCAATCCGTTGGCGAGCAATGCCAGGTCGATAGTTTGCTTAACGAGCGGACAGCCGGCTGCATATTCGCCGAGAATTTTTTTCTCCTCGTTGCGCGACTGCTCTACGGCTTCTTCAAGTTGTTTAACCTCGGCCTGTTGCTCATCGGTCAGTTTGCCCTCGGGCGCTGCGCTTCTGATAGCGCTGATTTTATCGTTGTTTTCGTTGACCGAGGCAGTGTGGGGCGCAACCTTACCGGCAATTTCAGCGTTGGCTGCATCAAGTATCTTCTTGATAACCGGGCTCTCGGTGTTGACGATAAGGTTATAACTGTCGGGCATTTCGCCATAGAAACTCATGCCGGGTTGCATAGCGGCCATCTCTTTCATGCGGCGCATGTACTCGTTCTGGGTAATCAAGACCGGATTGGCATCGGCCGACAGAGCTTCAAACTCGACAATGAAATCGGCTTTCTCCACGGTCGGGACCTGGGAGCGGAAGATATTTGTCATCATATTGCGCTCGTCGGTAGTGAGTTCAACTTTTTTCTCGTCGGCCTTGGGGATAAGTCGCTCAACGATGTCGCTATCCACTCTGACAAAGCGTGTTTTCTCTATCTTTGACTCGAGCATACCAATGAAGTGGCTGTCGAGCTGTCCATCCATCAGGAGTACGTTGTATCCGTGGTCATTTGCAGCCTTGATGTAATTGTATTGGGCAACGGGGTCGTTGGTGTAGATGTAGACTACTTCGCTGTCTTTGTCGGTCTGAACGGCCTCTACGAGGGCGCGATACTCATCGAGGGTATAGAATTTTTCCTCGGTGTCTTTCAGAAGTGTAAATTTCATCGCAGCGTCGCGGAACTTGTCGTCGGTCAACATTCCATACTCGATGAAAATCTTGATGTCGTTCCACTTTGACTCGAAATCGGGTCGGTCGTTACGGAAAATCTCGTCGAGACGCGAAGCAACTTTCTTGGTGATATATCCCGAAATTTTCTTGACGGCGGCGTCGCTCTGCAAGTAGCTGCGCGATACGTTCAGCGGTATGTCGGGCGAGTCGATAACGCCCTGGAGCAGGGTCATAAACTCAGGAACGACACCTTCAACCGAGTCGGTCACAAATACCTGGTTGCAATACAGCTGAATGCGGTCCTTGCGGATGTCAAGATTGCTCTTGATTTTCGGGAAATAGAGAATACCGGTGAGGTTGAACGGATAGTCAACATTGAGGTGTATCCAAAACAAGGGGTCCTCCTGGCCGGGATAAAGCTCGTGGTAGAACTTGCGATAATCCTCGTCTTTCAGGTCGGCCGGTTTTTTTGCCCATGCAGGCTCAGTGCTGTTGATTATCTTGTCGCGGTCGGTATCTACCATCTTGCCATCTTTCCACTCCTGTTCCTTGCCGGCAATTACAGGCACGGGGAGGAACCGGCAATATTTTTTCAGAAGCGTGTCTATGCGGGCCTGTTCCAAAAATTCCTTGCTGTCGTCGTCGAGATAGAGAACAATATCTGTTCCACGGTCGCTGCGCTCAAGGGCTTCCATTGTGTACTCGGGCGAGCCGTCACACTCCCATTTTACACCCGTAGCACCCTCTTTGTAGGATAGCGAGCGTATTTCAACCTTTTTTGCCACCATAAAGGCCGAGTAGAAACCCAGGCCAAAGTGACCTATGATAGCGTTGGCTTTCTCTTTGTACTTGCTCAGAAACTCCTCGGCGCCCGAGAATGCTATCTGGTTGATATATTTCTCAATATCGTCGGCTGTCA
>JAFLTJ010000098.1 GCA_022510465.1 Muribaculaceae bacterium | reverse complement strand
GGCTGACGCGGTGTGATGGGCGCAGGCTTGGAAGCCTGCTTTCCGGGCTGACGCGCGGTGGGAGGATGTGGTGGCGCAGGCTTGGAGACCTGCTTTCCGGGCTGACGCGGTGTAGTGGGCGCAGGCTTGGAAGCCTGCTTTCCGGAGGGGGAGGGTGTGTTTTAATGATTATTAACAAATTTTTTTGTTGTTTTTCTTGCATTAGGGTTGGTTTGTGTCGTATATTTGCGCAATGAATGGTGTACTACATATCTAAGTAACCTGACAGAATAAAACTCGATTAACTCATTTTTATAAACAGCGGAGAGTAACAATGTGTAACAAACTGAAAATCAACGTTTTACCCCCCCTTGTTGGCGCGAAATAGAAACGCGTAGTCATTTAGGGGGAAAGCGGGGGAATAGTCAAGTCATTTGTGGTTCGGATAGCTTTTTTATAAAATCCGATATTGTTATTCAGGCAAGGTCTAAAGGGTCTTGGCCGATGGGTCTGTGTTATCCTTCGGTAGGCACAATTAACAGTGTGTCCGGAGGGGAGCGTTGTGCGTTGAGTTTATAGATTTTGAACTGCTTTAAAAATTTAAACCTTACGATATATGAAACAATTTACTAAAAAGATTGCATTAGCGATAGTGTCGGTGCTCATCATACCGACAATCGTGCTGGCTCAGGGAAACACAGGCGGCATGGACTATATGCCCGGATTCTTTGGTCATCCATTGTTGAAAAGTAAAGGCTATAAGGCCGAACAGGGCAAATTTGACCTTGAAATAGCGGGAACGGGCTCGATAAACAATGTTGATAACATCACCGATAGCGACCCGGATAATGTGGCTACTACGGTCAATTTGGCCGGGTTGACATTGGCGTATGATGAGATAGTCAGGGTGTTTCCCGACGGGACTATTGCGACAGCCGAGATACCGGCAGGAAAGCAGGTTGGATTTGTGGTTTCGCCGGCGTCGGATGATGTCAACGTGTTGAACCTGTCGGTAATCAAGATGATGACAATCAATTTCTTGGATAAAGACGGAAATCACATTGCGGCAGCTGTGGCTAAAGGCGATGACAATCTTAATGTAGTGTCGCTGAACTTAGTAAGCGTGTCGGCCGGCGGTCGGCAAAAAATCACGGCCAAGATACCCGACAATCTGACGTATGATGCCGACATCAGCGGAACGACGATTAAGAAAGGTGACGCAGCCAAGGTGTATGGCGTGTCGTTGAGCACCGGCGGCGTGGATGTAAACGTTGGCCACGAGATTAAGATTTATTATGCTTTTATAGATGATTTTGAGTTAGTTCCGATTATCAAGAAGTATTATCCGAATGCCGTTGGCAATGTGGATGGTATGAGTACGGGTAGTAAGAAACTGGTGAATAATAATCTTGAAGATGGCGCATCGACAGCGATACTTACCGTAGGCGGTACTTATTACACCGTGACCCCCAACGCGAAAGACGCCAACGGCAATCTGCTACCATTCCCACGCGGAGTTGAGGCCGGATGGGTGATGACCTCGGGAACGGCACTAAGTCTTGCGGCCGGAGAAGCGTTGCAGATAATAGGAATAGATGGTGAAGGCAAGGAGCGGATAATCTCGACGGATGTCAATGTAGTGGGGTTGAATCTGCTGGGTGGCGGAAACACCGTGTTGCCATTTATGACGCCGGTGGATTATGATATATATGCGTTCAAGTTGAATCGAATAAATGTGTTGGAGTTGAATTTGGGCGCGACGTTGGTAAATTATGCGTATATCAAACTGCCGGTATTGCCCGATGTCAGTGTTCCGTTTGATGTCAGCATAGAGGCAGTTCCGGGGTCGGAGGTATTGAGCGGAGGTGCGTTTGAAGAAGTGGATAATAATTTGAATGATGGCATATATCATGGAGGAGAATCAAATCCATATATAAGAAACAATTATAAATCATATATATGTTTTGCAAACAATCCCGAAATGCCGTTGAAGATACCACCAAAGATGAGTGATGACAAGATTGGATATGCGTGGTACAAATGTAATGATTATTGGAATGCCTCCGGACTGTCTTTCGAGCACAATACAATGAAGCTTGTTGTAACTCGCAAAGCAATTGTAATGGGTGATAAAGAGCAGGATGAAGACATCTTAAGATGGTATGATTTTGTCTATACAGGAGAGGCATACTCGACATTTCAACGTAAAAACGAGTTGTATTATCGAATGGCCACCTCCAGTTCGTCAAAAGACTCTTGGTCAAAATTGGATACCGGTGACGACGGAGTTATTGATGTAGCAATACTTGCTTTTGAGGATAACAAAGATAATGAAATAAAAATACGCAAAAAAGGGGACCCTGAATCGGGTGATAATATTATTGGCTATGAGTACAGACTATATCTATGTAAAAAGGAACATAATGGGAATCCCAATATTACCAATGAAGATGAATGTACCGAGATAGGGTATTCGGCCGTTACAATACCGGCGTATATGCCTGAATATGAGCTTGCCGGAAAGGTTGATTATATAGATGTAAACGGGAAGACACTGGAAACAGGAGGTGATAATTTCAGTGCATCCAATTCGACTGACGGTCCTATTGCCGAAAATATTGTAAACAAGTATAGACATTATGTTTCATGGACTGTTCCGGATGAAAATGATGAGAAAACCATAGTTGAAAACGTAACACTGTATCGTTATTATACGGAAAAAATTTTGGGCACCAATACACTTTGTAGAGAGCCGATACAGGTGTACAAGAGGATATATGGAGAGGATGGCGTTACGACAGGATGGGAGAGCCAGACGCCTAACGGAGAGGCCGGCGACATGCAGGTTGGCTGGGTGCATATAAATGGCGAGACAAAACTTGTTACCCATTTTGAAGAACCGAATTCAGGAAATCAATATGGTATTGAGCTGAAACTTGCTCTCGAGCCGAATTACAGAAAGATACTGGAAGAGGATTACAAGGTATCGGCATCAAAATTGGATGACCGCTCGCTGGATTATGGTTGGTATTGGGTAGGAGAGCCTGAATACACGATGCCGACACTCACGAATACGACGACATATTATCCGACGTCAGACGGCCAGTTGTTGGATTTGAAAACAGAGTGGTCTGTGAATCTTAATGAGTGCAAGGATATTCATCTGGCGCAGCTTAGTGGCGGTTATAACTCAAAATATCAGGATTTGATAAGCAATGTAGATATATTGTACAATCAGTGGTCAACGCTGACTAATGCAAAAACACTCACCCGTGGCTCGGAAGTGTACACCGACCAAAATGTTGTATTCAACGATACAAATACAGATGCATACTATATAGAGAGTGCAGATTTGGGTAAGGATTATGTGAGCGTCAATGAGCAGAATGACACCCATAAACTGGAAACCACTATTTCATACAGCTTGGATGTGATAGACGAGGGGTCGACAAGCTATCAGTCAACGACGAGAGCATATATCCCGGTTGTTCCCAACGGATTCCAAACATACGGTCTGTCAGACGGTATTCAGACCTATCTCGCATTGGAGGCGACGAGTGAGCCACTAACTATTGCTGAGGTTGTTACCGGAATGGAAGATGTGGAAATTGACAATATGCTGACAGACCGGTCGAAGTATGAGTATTTTAATATGTTGGGAATCAGAGTTAAAAATCCTATGTCAGGCGTTTACCTGCGTCGTGATGATGGAGGAACGGTAAAGAAGGTAATAGTTAAATAAATCAGGTTAGTTTTTTCTTATATATAGTGTTTAGGGTGGCCTCGATGTGATATCGGGGCCATTTCTGTGTGGGGGAGGGGGAGGTGATGGGCGCAGGCTTGGAAGCCTGCTTTCCGGGCTGACGCGGTGTGATGGGCGCAGGC
>JAFLTJ010000097.1 GCA_022510465.1 Muribaculaceae bacterium | reverse complement strand
GGCAAAATTACACATTGTTTTTCATTCTACAAAACATTTTTTTTACCGATTGGGATTATTTCTGTAATTTTGTGCCACAATCAACTCTAAAATACATCAAAACATGGATATGTTCTCCAGAATAAGCGCCGATATTAAGGCCGCTATGCTTGCCAAAGACAAGGTGAGACTCGAAACCTTGAGAGGTATCAAGAAAGAATTTCTCGAAGCAAAAACAGCCAAAGGTAGCGACGGAAACCTCTCCGACGACCAAGCCGTTAAAATCATGGCCAAAATGGTTAAACAGCGCCGCGAGACAGCGCAGATATACGGCGACCAAGGCCGCCCCGAGCTCCGCGACAACGAGCTCGCCGAGGCTGCCGTCATCGAGGAATACCTTCCAAAGCAGCTCTCCGACGACGAGTTGACCCTCGAACTCCAAAAAATAATCGAGCAGGTTGGAGCCACAACCCCGGCCCACATGGGCAAGGTCATGGGCGTTGCCTCCAAGGCTCTTGCCGGCCGCGCCGATGGCCGCGCCATTTCGGCTAAAGTAAAAGACCTCCTCAACAATCTATAAAAAACATAACCGGATATGCTAACCTTACAGCAAATCAAAGAAAACCCCGCGAGAGTTATCCAACGTCTTGCCATCAAGGGGTTCAAGGCCGATGAGCCTATCGCCCGTATTCTTGAACTCGACGAGCGCCGCCGCGCCCTGCAGTTGTCAAACGACAACCAGGCCGCCCAGCTCAAGAAAATGGCCGCCTCAATCGGGGCTCTCATGAAACAAGGAAAAGCCGACGAGGCTAACGAGGCCAAGGCAACCGTTGCATCCCTCAAAGAGCAACAGAAAGAGACCGCCGAACAGCTCGCCGCAGTCGAGGCCGAGAGCCGCAACATTCTCCTGACAATCCCCAACATCCCTTGCGACATGGTCCCCGAGGGGCTCACCGCCGACGACAACGTCGTCGAGCGTTCCGGAGGCCCTATGCCCTCCCTCCCCGCCGACGCCATGCCCCACTGGGATTTGGCCCGCAAATACAACCTTATCGACTTTGACCTCGGCGTAAAGATTACCGGAGCCGGATTCCCCGTATACATCGGCAAAGGCGCCCGCCTGCAGCGCGCCCTGATTCAATTCTTCCTCGACCGCGCCGGAGAGGCCGGATACATCGAGGTGCAGCCCCCCTACGTGGTCAACGAAGCATCCGGATACGGAACCGGGCAGCTCCCCGACAAGGAAGGACAGATGTATCTCGTAACCGAGGACAATCTATACCTCATCCCGACCGCCGAAGTTCCCGTCACCAACATCTACCGCGACGTCATTCTCGACGAGCGGCAACTACCCGTCAAGAATTGCGCCTACTCGGCATGCTTCCGCCGCGAAGCCGGAAGTTACGGAAAAGACGTGCGGGGTCTCAACCGTCTGCACCAGTTCGACAAAGTCGAAATCGTGCGCATCGAGCGCCCGCAGGACTCCTACGCCGCCCTTGAAGAGATGAAAGACCACGTTCAGAGCCTCCTGGAAGACCTCGGGCTCCCCTGGCACATCCTTCGCCTCTGCGGTGGCGACATGAGCTTCACCTCTGCCATCACATTCGACTTTGAAGTATATTCCGCCGCACAGCAGCGTTGGCTCGAAGTTTCATCCGTTTCCAACTTTGAAACCTACCAGGCCAACCGTCTCAAGTGCCGTTATCGCAATGCCGACAAGAAGACAACACTTTGCCACACCCTCAACGGCTCGGCCCTCGCCCTGCCACGCATAATGGCAGCCCTTCTTGAAAACAACCAGACACCCGACGGAATCATTGTTCCCCAATGCCTCCGCCGCTACACCGGCTTCGACATCATCAACTAACCCCCTCTGACCGCAGGCCCCTTATATAACTTAACTCTCCTCGCCGCGTCAGCCCGGAAAGCAGGCTTCCAAGCCTGCGGCCCCTTATATAACTTACCCCTTTACACCACCGCCACCTTGCGCCAGAGCGCGGCGGAGCCGCAGCAACTTCGATAACCGGGTACGAGCTCGCTGTGCGAGCTCGTGCCCGGACCCGCCACCTCCACCGCCTCGCACCCCGGAGGGGTGCCACTATCAACCCCAAAAAATCCCCCATGCTCAGCCGAGCATGGGGGATTTCACTATTAAAATATCAATCTTACTTCTTGATAAACTTGCGAGTCTCGCGATACTTACCACTCTCTATTACGAGAATATAAACACCGGGAGCCGCATTGCGAGTCACATTCTCAATGTTACCTGCACCGCGAGCCACAACCACGCCCGTCATCGCATTAACAAGCGTCAGCTTATCGGGCTGTACCGGAGTGTAGGGAACATCGGTGATACCCGATGCAACACCTGCATTGTAGTTCTCCACAACCTTACCGGCACTCATCGCACCCTTCCAGATTATGAAGTTATCCATCTTGCCACTGAAACGGCTGTCAAAGTTGAGGTTCACATTACCGATAATCAAGTCATCATTATCGTTGCGCAACGCGCCTGTTCCGTCAGAAGCCTCGCCGACCATATTACCGTCAACATACAGCTTCAACGACTGACTTGCACCCTCGCGAACGAGTACAACATAGTGCCAGTTGCCATCCATATAGTCAGCTCCGTCAGCCGAAGCCTCGCTCTTAACATCAGGTTCAGTCGGATGGTCGTCACCTCCGTCAATTGCAAACTTAAGCAATCCATTCTTCAGCTCAAGACCTACCCAGCTACCCGAACGATTTGCCGTTTCGCTATAGCCCAATGTTCCTTTGTGGAAGAAGTAGCATGCCGATGCCGTTGATGCAAACCAGAACTCGATTGTAAAGTCATCCTTGCCAAAGCTGAGTTGCTCATACGGTGACTGTACAAAGTAGTGTGTATAGTGCGTCAGATTCACCGCATTGCCATAGATACCCTCAACAGCCTCTATCGGATTGGCCGACACATCCATGCGCGTCTTAGCCTCGCCATAAACCTCATTCTTCTGAGTTCCGCTGCCCTCTTCAAACTTAAAGTAGGCCATCTGCTCCAGCACTACCGGCTGAGTCACCTTCAACGTGCCCTCAAGCTTACCCACTACATCTACATCACCGCCAACAGTCGAGATAGTGAAATCAAATACACCAACCTCTTCCGGCTTGCCCGAGATTGTCCATGCGTCGTCAGTCATCTTGAATTCTACTCCCTTCGGAAGCCCTTCACACTCAACGCCGTCACAGTTAGCCCAGTAGCCCTCTATCGGTGCCATCGACTCGCCGAGCTCCATAACCTGGTTAACCTGACCGTTGCGCAGACGAACCTGCGGGTCGGTGTTAAACAAATCCTCCAGATAGTAGCTCAAGTGAGGAGGCTGGTTGTATGCCGTGTTCTGCCATGCGATTGCAAGACGATAATTGTGGTCGGTCATCAGACACGGTACGCGATAGCGTGTCGGTACCGTCGTCGAGAATATCAGCAGGTCGCTCGAATTCGTGCCATCCCACATGATAAGCTCCTCGCGCCAGTCGCCCAAGATATCAGCCTGGAGACACGGAGTTGCTTTCGTGGTGTTACACGTCTGTGCATTCCACTTGTTAAAGTTCATCAGCGTAGTCGACCCCGACAGTGCCGGGTTCATCTTCGTTACTACCGGAGCACATAGGCCGGTCGACGAGTTATACTTGCCGTCAAACAGCTCATCCAGCAAATCACCATCCCAATAGATACGGAAGTTGCAATCAAAGCGCTTGTTAATCAACAAATTGCCCTTGCAATCAAATGTAGCGTTTACGTTTGTACCGCCCTCATAGTAAGAGCCCGGCCAAACCTCATAACCACGCCACCTGTCCGAAATGTTACCAACGAGACCGCGACCTATGTCGTTACCCGACTGCAACGTTCCCCAGATAACCTGGCCCGTCTTGGCGTCACGGAATTCTGAGTCATACTTGTAGGCCGCGCCGGTTTCTTCGTGTACCATGAAAATCTCAAGACCTTCGCGGTCGGGGTCAAAGTCTCCCAAGTGGAGAGCGTCACCGTGACCAAAGCCGGTGCGATACAGCAGGCTACCATCATGGTCTATACAAGCCGAACCGAATACGATTTCATCCTTGCCGTCACCGTCAACGTCACCAACGGTCAGAGAGTGAGCTCCTTCACCGTATGCACCCGAACCCTTTGATGTCGATGCGTGTTTCCAGCGCTGGGTCAGTTTTCCATTCTTGAAGTCCCAAGCTACTACATAAGCATGAGTGTAATAACCGCGAACCATGACTACCGAGGGAGTCTCGCCGTCAAGATAGGCAACACCCGCCAGATAACGCTCCGAGCGGTTTCCATAGCTGTCTCCCCAGTTTGAGGTAACAGAACGCAATGGGTCATATTGAACGGTGTGGATTTCGGCTCCGGTCAAGCCGTTGAACACTGTCAGGTACTCCGGTCCGGTTGTAATAATACCCTTGTCGGTTGAATAGTCCTTTGTCGGGTCATCGCTCCCCATAATCACATTTTTGCCAGTTCCGTCTTTAGTTCCGGGAGCGGTCTTACAAATCATCTCGGCCTTGCCGTCGCCGTCAAAGTCATAAACCATAAACTGCGTATAGTGGGCACCGGC
>JAFLTJ010000096.1 GCA_022510465.1 Muribaculaceae bacterium | reverse complement strand
GTGGGGAAGTTGGTGAGCATACCGCCCGGCCAACGCTCGATAACGTAAGGCATGTTGATTGATGCGGCTTTCTCGGCTACTACTTGCTTAGCCTGCTTTTTGGTAGCTACAAACAGTACTTTTTTGCCCGATTTTGCGATATTCTTAAGCGCAGCTGCTGCCTCGTCAATCTTGGCGGCTGTCTTGTAAAGGTCGATGATGTGGATACCGTTTCGCTCCATGAATATGTAAGGAGCCATGGCAGGATTCCATTTTCTCTTAAGGTGACCGAAATGGCAACCTGCTTCCAATAGTTGGTCAAATGTAGGTGTTGACATTGTTTTGATTGAATTTGTTTACGTTCTGTTTGTAATTTTTTTACAACTGCAGGGTAGGGAACGTGTCCATCTCCACAGTTTAGATACTAAACACTCGCCAAATGTGGCGTATTTTAATGTTGACAAAGGCCACGAGTGACCTTTGCCGTTCAAGCAATCTGCTGGTTTAACGCTTCGAGAACTGGAAACGCTTGCGTGCCTTGGGCTGCCCCGGCTTTTTACGCTCAACCGAGCGCGGGTCGCGGGTCATAAATCCTTCTGCGCGCAACGCGGGCTTGTCCTCCGGGTTGATTTTTACAAGGGCGCGGGCAATTGCCAGTCTGAGGGCTTCGGCCTGTCCTTTGTAACCGCCACCGTCTAAGTTAACCTTGATGTTATACTTTTCAGTAGCCTCAAGAGTTTTCAGCGGCTGCTTTACAATATATTGGAGGATTGACGACGGAAAATAAGTCTCAAGTGAACGCTTGTTGATTACAATCTGGCCGTTACCCTCGGTTACGAATACACGTGCGATTGCGGCCTTGCGGCGACCTACTGCATTAATTTGTTCCATAAGGCTTCAATCTTTTATTTAATTGTGTTGATGTCGATAATCTTCGGATTCTGAGCTTCGTGGGGATGGTTGGGCCCATTGTAAACGCGCATATTTCCAATGATAGCTCGGCCAAGACGATTCTTGGGCAACATGCCTTTTACAACCTTGATGAACAAGGGGTGATAGCCGGGCTTGATGTGTTTGTTGAACGATTTTTTCATCAGAATCTCGGGCGTAGCGCAACGCTGGCCACCGGGATAGCCGGTATAGCTCAGATATTCGCGGTCGGTCCACTTGTTGCCGGTAAGCTTTACCTTGTCGGCATTAATGATGATTACGTTGTCGCCACAGTCAACGTTGGGCGAATATGACGGCTTGTTCTTGCCACGAAGTATCAGCGCAACCTTTGCGCACAGACGACCCAAAACCTGGTCGGTAGCATCGATAACTACCCACTCTTTTTCTATGCTTTCGGCGTTGGGTGATAATGTTTTGTAGCTTAAAGTATCCACTTTTATTGCTTTGATTAATAGTTAATTACGTCGATTGATTATGCGCGGAATTTCGGCCAAAAAATCCCTGCGATATCAATCAGCAAGTATTAGTTTGGACATAATCGGACTGCAAAGGTAATAATTCTCATTTACTTATGCAATTATTCTGCATAAAAATCTGTGCAAAAAATTGCGAGAGGGTAAATTGCGGGTGGATTTGCAGTGTGATTTGCGGGTCTTAGCATACGGTATTGACGGGGGCGCCGGTGGCGAATGCTTCAAGATTGTTTGCTGCAATGGCAAGCAGTCGTTCGCGGGCTTCGGTCGAGGCCCATGCCACGTGTGGCGTGATGTAGCAATTAGGGCAGGAGAATAATGGGTTTTGAGCCTCGGGTGGTTCGTTGCACATTACGTCGAGGCCGGCCGCTGCTATTGTGCCGGTTGACAGTGCTTCGGCCAATGCGGATTCGTCGACAACAGGTCCCCTGGATGTGTTGATTAATATGGCTGTTGGCTTCATCTTACCAAGCGCGTTGCTGTCAATCAGGCCCTTTGTTTGGGGTGTAAGGGGGCAGTGCAGGCTGACGATGTCGCTCTCCTGCAGTAGCTTTTCGAGGTCGACTTTTGAGCATCCTGCCGGCAGGTCGCTTTGCGGGCGCCGGGTGTACACGGCAACCGTCATTCCCATTGCCAAGGCTATACCGGCCACGGCGGTGCCGATGTTGCCAAATCCGATTATCCCCATCTGCTTACCGGCGAGTTCGGGCCACTCTCCAATGCGGTAGGTGAAATCCTTTGAGCTGACCCACTCCCCATTACGATTGGCCGCTGCATAGCTTTCTACGCGGTTGGTAGCGGCAAGCAGGAGGGCAAATGTGTGCTGGGCAACCGACATGGTGCTGTAGGCCGGGATGTTTGTAACCGTTATTCCGGCAGCCGCGGCGGCTTCAATATCCACTACGTTATAGCCCGTTGCGAGCACTCCGATATATTTTAGTTGCGGCAATGCCGCGATGGTGGCTCGGTTGAGAATGACCTTGTTGGTCAGAATTGCCTCTGCGTCACGGCATCGGTCGACGATTTCATCCGGGGCGGTGCGGTCATAGATTGTGATGTCGGCAAATCTGCCGAAAGCGTTCCAACGGCTGTCGTCGGCCGGGTATAGAGTGAATCCGTCAAGCAGTACAGTTTTTATCATTATTCTATTCCTTTTCGTTTCCCCGTTTGGTAAAGACGAGAATTACGCCGCCCGAGCCGCGAGACCCATAGATAGAGCCGTCTTTGAGCACTTCAACGCGGTCAATAGAGTAGAGGTTTACCATGTCAAGTGTTGATACCATATTGCCGTCAACAATGAATAGCGGCTGGTCGTCGGATATCAGAGAGGAGTGGCCGCGCATTGTAACTTTTCCGTTTGATGAGACCTCCATGCCGGGTACCAGTCCGCGCAGTGCGCCAAGCAGTGTCGGCTGGCCGGTTGCGACAATTCGGGCTCCGCTTATCGCGTTTGATGTTCCGGTGTAATCGCGGCGCGATACCCATCCATAACCGTGATTGACGAGCTCTTCGTCGGGGTTGTAGGTAATTTTGGTGTCGACAATGATTATTCTCATTCCGTTGACTTTGCCAACCGGAATGGCGTGAATGTTTTTTTGATATTCGATATGCAGAGTGTCTCCCTCGTTAACCTCTTCAAGGCCAAAGTGGCCTTTCTTGTCGCTTTTGGCATACTGGCGTTTGTCGGTCAGCCATATTTTTGCGCCTTTAATCGCTTTCCCTGTTCCATCCTCAATAAGGCCGTTAAACAGCTCTCCGGCAAATGAATAGATTGCGCTGGCCGAGATTAGCATAAAAAAGGCTAAGATTTTAGATAAGGTTTTCATGCTGGGATATTTTTGTGGGTTTGCTACTCGCAAATATAGGCAAAAATTTGTGAATTAGCACGTTAATCAATTCGGTTTTTTGTTTATTTAACATTTTGCGGATAACTTAAATGTGCTTTTCTTGGTTATAATTTTGTAGGTTACGAAATTAGTACTAACTTTGCGTCAGAGTTCATTCCTCATTTGAGGAAAGGAAATCGAAAAACGCAAGCCTTGATGCTATGCGTTTTTTGCTTTATTATAGCAGGTTTGGCAAACGCATACGTTTATATTTGTTTATATAAAAATGGCAAAGAAATAAATTTGAGATTTTACCTTTTTAAAACGAAAGAATAGGAGCTGTGACGACCACGCCACGGCTCTTCTTTCTATTATAGAATTATAAAAACACAAGATTTTATTTGTGTATAATGGATAAAATTAGGGAGCGTGAAGAATGCTGTCACACATTTATTTTTTAAGGTAGTATTGGCGCAAATCTTCGGGTAATTTTTCTATGGAATACCTCAATGCAGTGCGTGGCATCGAGGCGGCATATCGGTCAAGGAAAGAAATCAGTTTGTCATAGCCCCCGCGTTTACCCATCTCCCTGAGCATCCACCCGGTGGCCTTGTGTATCAAATCATGTTTGTGAGTGAGAAATTTCCTGGAAATCCTGATAGTGTCGGCGTATTGACCGGCTCGTATCAGCGAAAAAGTGGATACGATGGCTACTCTTTGATGCCACAGAGACTCGTTTGAATCGGCAAATTTATCAAGAAGATATCGTTCTTGAGGATTGTAGATTAACCAGTCTCCCAAGATATATCCGCAAACCAAATCTACCAAATCCCAATTATTGCCACGCGGGATGAGGTTGATATAGACCTTTACAATTTCTTCCGCTTTTGGAAAATCTTTTTTCTTTTTGGCTTTACGGTAAAGTTCGATTAGCAAAAGAAATCCGGCAAGTCGTATTTCATGCCACTCAGACTGAACAAGAATAACGCAAGTATCAATGTCGATGACGCTCTTGTATTCTTTGACAATGCTTCTTGTTACCGGCACCCTGATACCAAGAAATTTGTCACCATATCCATATTCACCCACTCCGGTTTTAAAGAATTTTGCCAAATGTTGTGCTTCTTTTGCATTGGTTAAAGATAAAAACCGTTGTGTTATTTCTTCTGCCGACATGTTGAGTGAATTTTATTTTGCGTCACAAAGATAAATGGAAAAATGCGATGAAACAAGGGGGAAGGTGAATCTGCCAAACATCCATTCGTCACACGGAGCGGTTTTTGGAGCGGTTTTTACAACAGAATATTTTGGGAGTGAATATTTTGTAGGAAATTTTAATTAATGTTTGGAATTATTTTTTAATTTTGCGACGAGGTTGGGCAGTTGTCTGAATTGAGGCAGTGCCGACCGCGAGACATATTGGTAAAAAAGCGTTTATCGTACGCTCATTTGACGTTCTGAAAGTCTGGAAAATTTTCAATCA
>JAFLTJ010000095.1 GCA_022510465.1 Muribaculaceae bacterium | reverse complement strand
ACTTTCGAGCCGTCAGGCGAGTTGTCGGGGGTTGCTTCCAAGCCTGCGCCATCACAGCGACAACCCTCGCCCTCCCACCTCCCCCCTCCGGCACCTTGAGTTCGTTGAACAAATCCCCCAATTGGTTGAATAAATCCAATCTCCTCCCAAAACATCCGATTTATTTTTATATTTTTGTAAACTAATAGCTTAAACAAAATGAACAGCCGAAGCCGAAAAAACGAATCACTCGTATATCTGGCGCTATGGGGCATTGTCATAGCGTTGTATATCATTGACGCCATGCGCAGTCGGGCGCAATATTCCGAGGAGTTGATGAATATGGCTATTGCCACATGGCTTTTCCGTGCGCTAATCCCGTTTATGCTCCTTTTCGCCCTGCACAACTACCTGCTCATTCCCAAACTTTTTCTCAAAAACAGATACAAAAGCTACGCATGCTTTACAACACTGGCAATCGGGCTGTTATGGACCTATCAAACCATTGATTTCATCTACTTCAGGGAAATGATTCCGCCACCCGATGACCCTTTCCCTATGCCCCATCGCCACCCCCACTCTCTCCTGCCGATGCCTCTATTTCTCGACTTCACCTACGGGCTTTTTGTCGTTGGATGCAACCTTGCCATTGCCTTGATATTCCAGCGATTTGACGACAAGCTGGAAAAAGAAACCCTGACCAATGCCAATATCCAAAGTCAGCTCGACAATCTGAAATCGCAGATTAACCCCCACTTCTACATGAATATGCTCAACAATATTCATGGGATGATTGAAATCAAACCCGAGGTAGCCCAAACGATGGTTCTTGACTTGTCGCGACTTATGCGCTATATGCTTTACGAAAGCTCCAAATCTGGAATCTCGCTACGAAACGAAATCGACTTCCTGCAAAATTACATCGGACTGATGCGCGTAAGATACGACTCCTCTAAAGTCAAGATTCATTGCCGCTTCCCCGGCCCGACCGAGACCACAGGCATAATCCTCCCGCCACTACTGTTCCTCGTTTTCGTCGAAAACGCTTTCAAGCACGGCGTAAGCTACCGCCTGGAATCTTTCGTTTCGTTAAGCATTGATATTGAAGACTCCGCTATAATATTCAACTGCCTCAACAGCAACCATGCAGCCCAAACAGCAAACGGACAGCAGCCCGGTATTGGCCTGAAAAACATCCGTCAGCGGCTCGCTCTGCTATACGGCGACCGGGCCAATCTCGACATCCGGCAGTCATCGCAAACCTTCTCTGTAACCCTCTCGATTCCACGTCATGAAAATAAAAACGCTAATTGTTGACGACGAACCTATCGCGCTCGAAAAGTTGCAAAAATACTGCGACCGCACCCCCTTGCTGGAGCTTGTCGGGTCATGCGACAACGGCATCGAAGCCCTCTCTTTTCTTGCCCAAAATGATGTAGACCTGATTATTACCGACATCAACATGCCCGACCTCAACGGAATTGAATTCGTCAAAAGCTTGTCGGGCAAACCAATGATTATCTTCACCACTGCCTACTCCGAATACGCCATAGACGGCTTCAAAGTCTCGGCCGTCGACTATCTTTTGAAACCTTACAGTTTTGCAGAGTTCAGCCTCGCAATCAACAAAGCTATCGAGCTATACCTATCCCGGTTACAATCGCCCGACAATCGACTTCCCGAGCCCGAATCGCTTTTTGTCAAAATCGACCACCGCTTCATCCGAATTAGCCTGGCCTCAATCCTCTATATCAAAGGGTACGGCGAATACTTGCAAATTTTTACCGACGACAAAGACAGCCCGGTTGTAACCCTTAGCTCATTCGCCGCAATCAAAGAACGATTAACGCCCAATTTCACCCAGATACATCGCTCATACATCGTCAACATGAACCGCGTTGAGATGGTAGACCGAAATCGGGTTTTCATCGACCGCAACACTGAACTCCCGGTAGGCGAAAGCTTCAAGGCCGACCTTCAACTGTATCTTTCAACCCATTGAGGCCTACCCCAAGCGATTCGTTGAACAAATCAAGCAATTGGTTGAATAAATTCTTCTCCAACGCGCCGATTGTCGTAAATTTGCTTAGTAATTTAATAAAGACCGCGATGAAAAAACTTTATTTAATCCTGTTTGCTATGCTCGGTGCACTAACTGCATCGGCCGGGTATAACTATATGGAATTTAAAACTGTCGACGGCGCAACACGCACAATCGCCGCCGATGGTCTTGAAATCACGCTTGACGGAGAATCCATTGTCGCAACCAACACGGCCGCCGAGGTCCTCAGACTTCAGGCCGCATCAATCGCCTCTATGGAGTTTACCGACTACGCATCGTCAGTCGCCGAAATCTCCGCCAATATTGACTGCGCGGTAATCGCCTACGCCATCGACGGCACCGAGGTCGGCGCTTTCGGTAGCACCACCGAGGCGTTCAACAAACTGAATTCAGGCCTGTATCTGCTCAAATCAGCCTCCGGTCAAACCATTAAAATCATCGTCAGCAAATGAAAAAGATAAACATTCTGCCGGTGGCAATCATGGTAGCGTGGACATCGGTCATCAACGCACAGCAGGCAATCAACGTCACAACCCAAAACGTCTCCTACAATTTCCCATCGGCCAACGTCGGTTTAATGAACTATTCCGACGGACAGTCAATCAACATTCAGGGCAACCTGTTCAACCTCGCCCGGATTGATAAAATGGCCGTACTCCCCGTCGAAATTAAAGACAATACCGTCGTCGTTGATTATAACAACGAGAGCACACACGTCACAATTGCCGGCAACATCGCCCCATACGTATCCGCGTCTGTCAACGGCGGGCACGTTGTCATTGAGCAAAGCAGCGAGGTTGGCGACAACACATGCGGCGAAATCACATACATTCTCAGCGGTCAGTCAACCAACGGCTCTTTCACCCTGAACGGCTCATATAAAGCCTCAATCGAACTGCAAGGATTGACGCTGACCAACCCCACGGGAGCTGCAATCGACATTGAAAACGGCAAAAGAATCGAGCTGTCATCCAAAAACGAAACCGTAAATACTCTCAGCGACGGAGCCGACGGCTCGCAGAAAGCCGCAATTTACTGCAAAGGGCACCTTGAGTTGAAAGGAAAGGGAACTCTGAATGTCACCGGAAACAAAAGCCACGCTATTGCCGCCAAAGAGTATGTACAGATTAAAAACTGTACTATCAACATTTTAGGAGCCAAGAAAGACGGCATCAACTGCGCGCAATATTTCCTGATGGAAAGCGGCACTCTAAACATATCCGGAACCGGCGATGACGGTATCCAGACCGACTTTAAAGACGCTGAAGCCGACCGAGAGACTGACGATACCGGCTCCATCGAAATTCGAGACGGAATAATCAACATATCAATCACCGCAACTGCAGCCAAAGCTATTAAAGCCGAGGGCAACTTCACCATTAGCGGCGGAGAGCTTACCGCCCGCACAACCGGCGCTGGCGATTGGGATAGCACAAATCTCAAAACAAAAGCCTCGGCTTGCATAAGCGCCGACGGCTCCACGACTATCGACGGCGGCACGTTGATTCTCACTGCAACCGGCGGTGGCGGCAAAGGCATAACTTGTGACGGCGAGTTGACCATCAACGGCGGCACAATAAACATCGAGACATCGGGCGGCGTTCTTGCCTATGTCAACGGCTCTTTAAATCAAAATTATACCGGCAATACCGACAATCTCAAGAGCGACTACAAATCGTCGCCTAAAGGCATCAAGGCCGATGGAAACGTAACCATCAACGGCGGTACGATATACATCAAAACTACAGGGAACAACGGCGAAGGAATTGAGAGTAAAGCCATTCTCACAATTAACGACGGCACCATTACGGTCCGTGCAAAAGACGACGGTATCAATTCATCAAGCCACATGTACATCAAAGGCGGAACAATCGACGTCATCGCCACCGGTAATGACGGGCTTGATTCCAACGGAAACCTGTATATCCAAGGCGGAACAATCGTTACATTTGGCGCAAGAGCCCCCGAATGCGGAATTGACGCCAACGAGGAAGAGGGCTACACCGTCATCTTCACCGGCGGTAAAATCCTTGCCGTGGGCGGTAACAACAGCGTTCCAAGAAACAGCGACTCAACTCAGCCTTACGTAATCACAACCGGCACCGTTGTCGGTGGAAACGAAATAAGCATTGGAACCGGGAGCGAAACATTATTCACATTCTCTGTCCCCGAAGATTACTCCTACAGCAACAGCTCCTCCGGCAACGGAATGGGCGGTTTTGGAGGCGGCTGGGGGCCCGGTGGTGGCTCCAACTCCGGCAATATGAATATATTAATCAGCGTTCCCGGCTTGACTAACGGCACAACTTACACAATTATAAATGGAACAACTACTACAACTGCCTCAGCTCGTTTAACAGGCAGTTCATCAGGCTCGGGGGGAAGACCATAATTTTTTCATAAATTCGTTGATAGATAATGGCAGTTGGCTGATTGTTCAGCGGCTGCCATTATCCTTTCACACCTACAAGACCGCCCCTATCACAGCCAAACCGCGTCAGCCCGGAAAGCAGGCTTCCAAGCCTGCGCCATCACTGCCGCCATTGCCACCGCGTTATCTCTGCGCACCGCCGCAACAAAAAAATCGCCAACCGGCAATCAACGCCGACCAGCGATTTTGTGTTGTCTTACCTGGATTCGAACCAAGACAGGCAGAACCAAAAACTGCAGTGCT
>JAFLTJ010000094.1 GCA_022510465.1 Muribaculaceae bacterium | reverse complement strand
CAACGGATAGAATAGAAGTTTCCTAAACTTTAGATAGCAGTTCGATTCTGCTCCGGGGTACTTTTTTGAATATAATTCGGTCTAACTTGTAAACTTCAACTTTAGCACGCTAAAGTTGATTTATTTTATAAATTGATGCAAAAAAATTTGCATACGATATTGATTATTGTTAATTTTACAAGAATAAAATCAGATTGCATAGTTGCAAAAGAAACGATATGGCCACTTGGGGTTTAAGGTTTCGGCCCGCATCTAAGGTCATCCATCATAATCATTCGGAACCACGCTTATAGAGTCTTATGAAAAAACTTATAACCAAGCTTTTTTCGGTTGCATTAATCGCTTCGGCGCCAATAACCCTTTCCTTTACCACTCAAGAGCCTCAGAGAGATGCGGGTAATCCGCGCTCGGTCAGGGCCTCGGCTGCCATTGAGGCTGAGTATGCGCCTGGTATATCGGTATCCAAAGAAATGGGCGGGCGAAGCCTCGATATGAGGAGAACTGTTTGGGGTGGTATCATCAAAGAGCAGACGATGGCGTCGGTGCCAAAATCGGCCGCACCGGCCAGGGCTGCGAGTGCAACCGGGGATTATCCCGAGATATTCGGGGCTATGCTCTATTCGGAAGCGTGGGGCTCGTCATTGCAATTTGGCCTTTATTCAGTTCCGACCTCGTCGGCCACCGCTTTTACCAAGCTGTATCCATTCTCGGCCGACTGTTCATACGGCGGGGCGCTGGTTGATAATATCTACTATTTCAACTCGTTTACCGATATAGGTGTTTTTCAATACTATGAATCATTTGGTATAAATATAGAAACGGGGCATGAGGTGTTTTATAGCGACAATACCTCCGACCCGGTTCTGGCTCAGGGCATGGATACCGACCCTCTTACAAATACGGTTTACGGTATATTCTACAACCCTGTATCCAATAAATTGTCGTTGGGCAACGTTGTCTATGCCAACAACAGGGCAAAAAAGACAATAATTGCCGAGCTGGGCAACGACTGGTATACGGCTTTTGCAATCGCCTCAAACGGAACGTTTTATGCAATCAAGAAAGATGACCATACAGGGGAGGGTATTCTTGGCACGATGAACCGTGCTACCGGAGAATTTACCAAGATAGGAAATACAGGGCAATATCCTTACTATATCTCGGGTATGGTATTTGACCGTTCTACCGACCGCCTTTTCTGGGCGCTGAATCCGGCTGACGATACGGGTTATCTTGTGGAACTTGACGTTAAAACCGGAGCGTCGACACTTGTCTACAATTTTCCGAACAATGAGGAAATTGCCGGTATGTATATACTTGTGCCGGAGGCTCTTGACGGTGCACCGGCCGAATGTGGCGGCGTGACGGTTGATTTTAACAACGATTCTCTGACCGGCAAGGTGAATCTGACCGCTCCGACCAAGACATACGGAGGCAGCACCTTAGACGGCAAAGTGGATATTCATATCCTGGCCAACGGGGAAGAGGTGTATAAAAGCACCGGCATTGCTCCCGGAGCAAGCATAAGCGCAGATGTAACACTCAAGACTCCGGGCTTTTATTCTTTCACCGTGTTTGCATCCAACAGTACAGGCGATAGCCCCAAGACAAGGATAAAGGAGATGTGGATAGGGCCCGACACCCCCAAGTCGACAAAAGCGACAGCCGCATACGCCAACGGCAAGATGACAATCTCGTGGGAGGAAGTGACTCAAGGAATTAACGGCGGTTATCTCGATTTATCAAAACTGGCTTATACAATCAAGGACATGGCCGGCAATGTGGTAGCGTCTAATGTCAAAACTACGACCTATTCGTTCGACCTTCCGGAGCCCGACAAGCTCACGGCCTATTGTTACACGGTGACGGTGACCGCAGGTGACATAGAGTCGGCCGGCGCAAAAACCAATACGATAGTTCTGGGGTCAATCATGCCACCCTATACTGCCGACTTTTTGTCGGAGATAAACGGCTATACCATCATCAATGCCAACAATGACATGTATACATGGGTGGCGCTGGGTAACGGCTCTATGGGTATTGCTTTCAACAATCAAAAGGCTATGGATGACTGGCTGATTACGCCACCGATTAAACTGGAAGCCGGTAAGGGCTATGTAGTTTCGTTTGTTGCCGGTACCGAGATTGCTCAATTTCCCGAGGCTATCGAGGTGAAGTATGGCAAGGCAAACACGGTGGAGGCCATGACCAATACATTGGTAGCCAAGACAACAATCACCGAGCCAATATCAAATGGCGGCACAACATTTACGCAGACGCTTTTCCCCGATGAGGCAGGCACATATTACATCGGTTTCCATGGTGTTTCATCGGCCGACAGCTATTATCTGTATCTCAAAGATTTCCAGATAGAAACGGGAGTGTCGACCGGTGCGCCGGATTTTGTTACAGAACTGACAGCCACGCCGGCTAAGGGTGGCGTGCTTGAATGTAACGTGTCGTTCAAGGCACCGACGAAGACTTTAGGCGGAGCGACTCTTTCAAGCATTACGAATATAGACCTTTATCGCGGAGAAACGCTTGTCAACACGTTCGCCTCACCGACTCCCGGCGCATCGCTGTCTTTTAAAGACGTGAATGTGCCAGCCGGCGACGTTACCTATACCGTTGTAGCGAACAATTCGGCGGGGCCCGGCATGAAGGCTCGTGTTTCGGCATTTGTCGGTTTCCAAAAGCCCGAGGCACCGGCGAGTGTTACCGTGAAGCGCACCAATGTGACCGGTGAAATCTCGGCCACCTGGGATGCCGTGACCAAGGATTTGGGAGGCGAAACGCTCACGGCCAATGACGTGACCTATACCTTGTGTGTTTACAATAACGGATGGGAGCCCGTTGTGGAGAATCTTAAGACCACGACATATACCTATCGGGCAGTGTCGGCCGGCGAACAGGAGTTTGTTCAGCTCGCAGTGTTTGCCAAGACAGTGGCGGGCACCGGCGAAGGAACAACGGCCGACATGATACCCGTTGGAACTCCCTACAACGGTATGAACGAGACTTTTGCAAATGCAGAATTGCAATATATATGGGGCTATAACCAAATAGGCACCTGTTTCGTTAACATTTATGATGATGAATCATTCGCGAATACGTCGTCGGTAACAGGTGACAATGGATTTATAGGAATCCTGGCCAATGAGGTGGGTTTTGGAGGCAATCTTTATAGCGGCCTTATCTCGCTGAAAGATATGGAAAATCCCGGCCTCTCGTTCTATACGTCAAATATCAACGGGAACGACACCAATACAATCTTGGTTTCGGTAAAAACATCTGACTCGGATGAATGGGAAGAGGTGATGCCGACAACTACGATTAATAAACTTTATCCAGGTGTTGAAGGCTGGTTTAAGACGATGGTACCCCTAAAGAAATATGCCGGCAAGACAGTTCAAGTTCAGATTACGGGTATTGTGCAGGGGTATAAGAATATATTCTTTGACGACATCAAGGTGGCGGAACTTCCGGATTATGACCTTGCCGTTAAGAATATTACATCGCCGGCGAGTGTAGATGCCGGTGAAAGCTTTGATGTAAAGGTTAAGGTGGCAAATGAAGGTGTTCGTGCAGCCGAGGCCTACGCAGTGGAACTTTATGAGAATGGTAAACTTGTGGATACTAAAAATATGGGCTCCCTTGCGAGCGGAGCGGAGGAGACAGTTTCGTTTAAACTGACGATGTCGCCTATTGCATCGGAGGCTGTTGAATACTATGCCAATGTGGTTTATGCGACCGATGAAGACATGACAAACAACCGGTCGGCAACGATTAAAGTGACCCCGATAGAGTCGACGCTTCCGGCGCCATCCAATCTTGAGGCAGAGCTTGTGGAGCAAACTGGAGTGAAGCTGAAGTGGGATGCACCTGACCTGAGCGGAGGTGTGACCAAGCAGGTTGTTGACGACTTTGAAGATGCCGACGGTGTTGCCGCCGAATATGGTGACTGGCTGTTTGTGGATGTAGACAAAGTAGCGGTTGGCGGAATCAAGGGAATTACGATTCCGGGGATTACATCGGGTATCACGAAGGGGTCGTTCTGGGTGTGGGACAACAATGTAATGCAGGGTAACTCCTCATATACGGCCCACAGCGGCAGCAAGTTTATTTTCTCGCTGTACCGTGCCGACGGGGAAGCAGCCGATGACTGGGCTGTGTCTCCGTTGCTGTCGGGTCAGGCTCAGACAATATCATTCTATGCCCGGAGTCTGTCATCGGATTATCCGGAGGCGGTTCAGGTGTTGTGGACATCGGTTGAGGATATTGACGCCGGCAATTTCAAGCCCGAATCGTTCAGCTCGCTGCGTGATATAAGCCCGGTTCCGGCCCAATGGACTTTGTATGAGGTAGATGTTCCGGCGAATGCGAAGCATTTTGCGCTGCGCAGCCATGCGTCAAATTCGTTTATGCTTATGATTGACGATATTACGTACACCGTAGGCGGAACGGCCGATATAAAGCTTGAGGGTTATAATATTTATCGCGATGGCGTGAAGATTAACAGCAGCCCGGTAAAAGAGACGGAATATGTGGACACGGATGTTAGGAGCGTTGCCGAAGGCGAGGCGCATACGTATGTGGTGACGGCAGTCTATACGGTAGAGGGAGAATCGGCCGGGACTAATGTCGTGACGATAGGTGATGCTTCGGGAGTAAATGATGTATGTGGCGCAACGGATATATATGCGGCCGAGAACGGCATTGTCATCCTTAATGCCGAGGGGCAACGGATAATGATTGTTTCGGTAAACGGAACGGTTGTTTACAGCGGCGTTGGCGAGGTGAAGACGGTTGTGGGCGTTGCGAGCGGCGTTTATGTGGTGAAAGTCGGCAATATAGTCAAGAAGGTGCTGGTGAGATAATAACCACCAAGAGGATAGAAAGGAGGGAGCCAGTGATGGGTTTCCTCCTTTTTTGTTCTCGGATGGAGGGGGAGAGGGCCGGAGCCGCAGGCTTCCAAGCCTGCGGAAAAAGGGATGAATGTGGTCTCCGCGACGGGCGCAGGCCTGGAAGCCTGCTTTCCGGGCTGACGCGGTGTGATGGGCGCAGGCTTGGAAGCCTG
>JAFLTJ010000093.1 GCA_022510465.1 Muribaculaceae bacterium | reverse complement strand
GAGGAGATTGAACACGCCCGACAGGAGGGTGTGGAGTTTCTGACACTTCACAATCCCATTGAATACATGGCTGATGAGCGTGGCCGTGTAAAAAGTATGAAACTCCAGAAAATGAAGCTTGGAGAACCGGATGAAAGCGGTCGCCAATCTCCGGTTCCAATTGACGGCGCCACGGTTGATATTGATGTGGACCTCGTGCTTGTCAGCGTTGGAGTTTCACCCAATCCATTGATACCCAAGGTGGTTAAAGACCTTGAAATATCACGACGCGGCACAATCGTAGTCAACGAAGCCACTATGCAGTCGTCAATGCCTGCAATTTATGCCGGCGGAGATATTGTGCGCGGTGGTGCGACGGTAATACTCGCGATGGGCGACGGTAAGCGTGCGGCAGCCGCAATGGCCGAGGCTATCGGTCAGGGAGTTTCGCAGTCGTAGTGTACTTGATGATGATGTGCCGAGCACTCTTCAAGGGTATGGTCCACTATAAAATGCCGTGTAGCCATTCCGGCAATAGTTGACATTTGATGAGATACGAGTAGGATTGTAGTCGACCCGGCAAGGTTGGCTACAATTTCGTATAGACGGTGCTCAAAGCGCTTGTCGACATAGCTGAGCGGCTCGTCAAGAACAAGTATTTCGGGCGATGAAATCAGAGCGCGCCCCATGAGAGTGCGTTGCAACTGTCCTCCCGAAAGTGTTCCGATTGGTTTGTCGATATGCTCCTGCAACCCCATTTGTGTAATTATATCGTCTATGCGGCTATTACGTGTATCGATATCCATGTTTTTGGTACCGAGCAGTCCCGATGCAATTACTTCGCTTACAGTAACCGGGAAACGAGCGTCAATCATGTTCTTTTGTGGCAAGTAACCAATTGGCAATGAGCTGACAATATTGTTACTCTCAAGATATTCAACTTTTCCTGACGTTGGCCTAAGTAATTTTAGGATAATGCGGAGCAGGGTGGTTTTGCCTCCGCCATTTGGCCCTGTAATGGCAATGAAATCACCCTTGTTTACGTCAAATGAAATATTTTGCAGCGTCACAATTTTGTCCCACTGCATAGTAACATTTGTTAATCGAATAATGGTCTCGGCGCTG
This sequence comes from Muribaculaceae bacterium, assembly GCA_022510465.1. Classification (GTDB taxonomy): domain Bacteria; phylum Bacteroidota; class Bacteroidia; order Bacteroidales; family Muribaculaceae; genus HGM05190. Next base: position 3,990 of record JAFLTJ010000093.1, on the reverse strand, counting down.
CTCATTTCATATCTAACGCTAATTTCCCGTAATAGCTGTTACAAGCCGATTTATATCGGCTTCCCAATCATAATCAAGTGGATTTATATCAACTCGTTTGGCTCCTATCTGGGCATTGACGGCCTCGGCCTGCCGGCTATCCATTTCTTTCTGAAAGAAGAATACAGTGGCTTGCCTGTCGCGCCCCATGTCAATTGAATGTTGCAGATTGGGTATTGACGATTCTTTTGTTGAATGGCCAACGGCAATCTGATTCAATCCATAGTCACGGGCAAAATAGCTTAAAGAGGGGTGCCAAACCAAAAAATGGGTTCCTTTATATGGTTCAAGTTTTTTTGCAATAGCATTATCCATAGAGTCAAGGGAACTGTCAAACCGTTCATAATTAGCCTTGTAATAATCGGCGTTTGAAGGGTCGGCCGATGATAGAGCATCCAGCATATTTTTGATTATTATACGAGCGTTTTTTACCGAAGACCATGTGTGGGGGTCAACGTCGGTCGATGCGGCCGGTGCTGCATGATGTCTGCCCGCGGCATTGGCATGAATATGAGAGCCTTCTATTAAATTGATACCTTCGGATGTGTCAATGATTTTAATTGACGGATTAACGCTCTTTATACGCTGTAACAGTTTGTCTTCAAATGTCATGTTTCCTGCACGCATATATAGGATTGAGGCCTCTAAGTCGCTCATATTGGAGAAAGATGGCTCGTAGCTTTCAGGGTTGCCTCCATTCTCCAAAAGACATCTTACTTCAATTTTGTCGCCGGCAATCTGTTCAAGAAAATATTTCTGAGGAGCTAAAGAAACGGTAACCATTGGCTTGGCGTTGTCTTCTTTCTTTCCGGAACATGAGATTAATAGCGCCGATATTGTTAATATTAAATAAACTCTAAATGCTGATTTCATATTGCTGGATTATTTTAAGGCAAAAGTACAAAATATTTTGTTTAAATGGGAATTGAAACTAACGTTCCGTCAATACAAACGCGTGACTCGTCGGATAATTTTCTTATTGTATCTATAAGCACATCAGGTTTTTCACCAGTTGCTGCGGCGATAAAATCGACGGTTCTCCCTCCGGGAAGAGCGGCTAGCGTCAGTATATGGTCCACGAGCTGTTTTGAATCGATGCGGGGAACACTGCTGCGGTCGCCACGACAGTTGTCGCACAGGCCGCATGGCTTCAAGTTTTTTTCACCGAAATAGCGCAATAAAGCTATTGAGCGACATTCGTCGGTATAAGCGAAATTTTGCATGGAGTTAATCCTGTGCTCCATGTTTTTCCTCCGGTTGTCATACACCTCGCGGGGCATTTGTATATAGCGGGGTTCTTCCCGAGAGGTTGTATAGGCTATATAGGGAGTAGTTTTGCGAGGTATGTAGCTGATAACGTGAAGTCTCGACAGGTATAGTAAAGAATCATAAACCTGCTGTTCGGTACACTGGGCCCGGCCGGCAATCAGGGATTCATTGATATAGACATAGTCAATAAAAAGGCCTGTATATGAGCGTAGTATGCATTGAAAAACCGCGTCGGTCGCAGCATCAAGCGGCAGATTGTACAGCTCTTGCTTGGTCACAATTATCATTAATCGCGAGCGGGTTGTTGTCTCCTCGACAAAATCTATATATCCGGCACGGGTCAGCAACATCAATGAACTGTGGGCAATAGTAGGCTTGAATCCGAAAAGATTACAGAATAGATTGAAATTAAATTCATAAACGTGCCCGTAGCCGTCGCCAACGGCTACATTGAGGAAATTGCCGGCCATTTCATAAACTTTCTTTATAGTTTCAACGGGTGGAAAAGCTTCGTTTATGCGTCGCGTCAACAAACCTTTGTCGGCGCGGCCAACGAGCATAACGGCATAGCATTGGAGGCCGTCGCGGCCGGCGCGACCGGCTTCCTGGTAGTATTCTTCAAGAGACGGTGGCATGTCATAGTGAACAACGACCCTGACGTCGGGCTTGTCTATTCCCATTCCAAAGGCGTTTGTTGCCACGATTACTCTTGTCCTGTTTTCTTTCCAGTCATTCTGTTTTTTATCCTTTTCCTCGGGGTCAAGTCCGGCATGGTAGTGCTCGGCCTTAATGCCGGCCGAACAGAGCATGGCGGCAATTTCGCGGGTGCGGCGTCGTGAGCGAACGTAGACAATTGCGGTTCCGGAGGTGTTTTTCAACACTTTAAGTAACATTGAATCCTTATTGTCAGTGTAGCGCACCAAGTAGCTAAGATTGTCGCGATGAAAGCTGCGTGATAATGCGTTGGGCGCTTTGAACTCTAATCGCTGCATTATGTCGTCAACTACTTTTGGCGTGGCCGACGCCGTCAAGGCAAGTATCGGCGCATCAGGGAATTGACGACGCACCTCGGCTATCTTCAGATAAGACGGGCGAAAATCATAACCCCATTGTGATATGCAGTGGGCTTCATCAACAACTATCAGTGAAATATTTAGGGCTCGGAGTTCATTGAGGAAATTAGCAGAGCGCAGTCGTTCGGGGGAGGTATAGGCTATCTTGGCAACTCCCAATCGGGCTCGGTCGATATTGAGATTATAATGCGAGCGACTCATCCCGGAATAAAAGTACACCGAGCGGATACCGCGGGCGTTAAGATTGTCAACCTGGTCTTTCATCAACGAGATAAGCGGTGTGACGACGAGTGTCACACCCGGTAGTATCAATGCCGGAATCTGAAATGTTATTGATTTACCGCCTCCTGTAGGCAGTAGACCCAACGTGTCCCTACCATCAAGTATCGAATTTATTATATCTTCTTGAAGCGGTCGGAACGAATCATAACCCCAAAATTTTTTCAGAACCTCGGTCGGGGAGAGCCCGGTAGCCTGATTCTTACTCATCGATGATGTGAATATCCTTGATTAAAAGCTGTATTGCGTTAATGTTGCGCTGATGCTTATTCTCTTCGATGGTATAGCATATACTGAATCGCTTTCCGGCGTGTATCTTTTCAAAATGCTTTGACATGTTGAACGCAATTCCGCCCAGCACCTTGCCCGATGTATCGTCTACCATTTCAAGTTTGATATGCTCGGAATGTTTTCCAACCAGCTTGCTTGTACCGAAATCGAGCACGTTCCGGGTGCAGAAAACAGGTTTGTTATTGCCAGGACCATAGGGATTGAATCGGCGCAAAGTCGATAGGAACTCGGTAGAAATTTGCGAGAATGTCAAAACAGCATCGATATCCAGCTGCGGAGTGAGCTGCGTAGGAAGAATGTTGTCGGCAACAAATTTCTCGAATCGGCGTGTAAATTCAGGGATATTTTCCTCTTTGAGTGACAAACCAACCGCGTAGGAGTGTCCGCCGAAATTTTCGAGCAGGTCGCGCGAGTCATCAACGGCTTTGTAAACGTCAAAACCTTGAACCGAACGGGATGAGCCCGTTGCCAGTCCGTTAGAGTAGGTCAACACAACGGCCGGTTTGTAGTACAGCTCCGTGATGCGCGATGCAACTATGCCTATAATCCCTTTATGCCAGTCTTTATTGTAAATTACGATTGATTTTTTGTCGGATGTAAATTCCTCCCGGGCTTCAAGAATGGCGTTTGCTTCATCGGTAACGCGCTTGTCCAGTTCCTTGCGGTCCTGGTTGTATCGGTCTATCTCACGAGCTTTCTCCATGGCGTCGTTAATATCGCGCGACACCAGCAGTTCAACGGCCTCACGACCGCTTTGCATACGCCCGGAGGCATTGATGCGAGGACCTATCTTGAAGATGACATCGCTAATGGTAATTTCACGATTGGAAAGGCCGCAGATTTTAATGATGGCTCGCAACCCCATATTGGGATTGGAATTGAGACGGCGCAGACCGTGATAGGTCATAATGCGGTTTTCATCAACCATCGGAACAATATCGGCCGCTATCGATACTGCAACTAAGTCCAACATACCCTCCAGGTCGGCTGTATCAAGGCCGTTGCTTATAGCAAATGCCTGCATAAACTTGTAGCCGAC
>JAFLTJ010000092.1 GCA_022510465.1 Muribaculaceae bacterium | reverse complement strand
GCCGCGACGGGCGCAGGCTTGGAAGCCTGCTTTCCGGGCTGACGCGGCGTGGTTAGGTTAAATAAGTTATAGAAGTTATATAAGTTGAAGAAAAGTGTTATTTTTGCAATATGTTTTTTGAAGTGAAGCGGTATTATATTTTTGTTTTAGGTGTTGTGGCTCTTGGTTTGTCGTCAATGGGGCAAACGATTCCGCGTGATTCGGTGAGCTATCTCGCCGGGCGGATGTTGATGGTTGGATTCAAGGGTGATTCTATCGCGCCTGACAATCCGGTTGTGTCATATCTGCGCGACGTAAGGGTTGGCGGTATAATCCTTTTTGACGTTGACTTGACGGGCTCCAGGAGGCTTGGAAGCCGTAATATTACTTCATCGCAGCAGTTGAAGCGTCTGACGGAGGATTTGAGAAATATTGCGGGCTATCCGCTGTTAATAGCCGCTGACCAGGAGGGTGGCTTGGTGCAGCGATTGAAGCCTGAATATGGTTTTGAATCAATTCCGAGTGCAAGATATTTAGGGGGTGTGGCCAACCCTGACACGACTGAATTCTGGGGGAATCGTATAGCTGAACAGTTGGTCAATGCGGGGATAAACATGAATCTTGCGCCGGAGGTTGATTTGCACCGGGATAATTGTCCGGTTATCGGTGGCCTTGACCGCTCGTTCAGTGGCAATCCTGACTCGGTTGTATTTCACGCGGGTATTATGATTGATGCGTTTCACAGCCACGGAATTAGGGCCACGCTTAAGCATTTCCCCGGCCACGGCAGCGCGACGGCCGACTCTCATTATGGATTGACCGACGTGACCCTGACGTGGCATGAGAATGAATTGGAGCCGTTCAGACAGTTGATTGATTGCGGTAAAGCTGATGCGATAATGACGGCGCATATATTTAACCGGAATATTGATGCCGACTATCCGGCTACTCTTTCACACAAAATTATTACGGGTCTATTAAGGCAGAAGCTTGGCTATGACGGGCTGATTATCACCGATGACCTTTATATGCAGGGTATCATTGACAATTATAGTATTGAACAGGCGTTGATTCTGGCGATTAATGCCGGTGTGGATATGATAATTGTAGGTAATAATATTACCACCGGTTTTGAGCCTGACCGCCCGGCACGGCTTGTAAAGATAATAGTTGATGCTGTTGAAGATGGAAAAATCCCTGTATCTCGCCTTATAGAGGCCAATCGGCGTATCGATGCCTTGCATGGTGAATTGCGGAAATAGAGGCAGGTTTGGGGAAAAGCGGCATTTTTACTAATTTTGTGGTGCTGAATAGCTTGTGTATATGAATTTTGAAAAGCGGATATAATGAGAATTGCGGTATTTTGCTCGGCGCGGTCGGATATTGAACGGTCCTGGATTGATGATACAATAAATTTGGGTGATTGGATAGGCAAAAGCGGAAACACGCTTGTTTATGGAGGCGTGGAGCTTGGGTTGATGAAAATTTTAGCCGATTCAGCCCGTAAGGCCGGCGGAAAGACTGTTGGAATAGTGCCTATTAAGCGACAGAACGCAGAGGATAGGGAAAATAGTATCAATATTCATGTCGGGGACCTGAATCACCGCAAAGAGGCTTTTATGCAGCTTGCCGATGTCTTTGTTGCTCTTCCCGGCGGATATGGCACTCTCGACGAGATTGTCTCTGTTTTTACGTCGTTACGGTTCAGCGAGGACTCCAGGAAGCTGATAATTCTCAACAGCGATAAACTGTATGAAAACCTGCGATTACAATATTACGCAATGATTGAGCACGGCCTCCTGGAGCCGGCATTTCTCAAATCGATGATTTTTGTTGATACAATCAAGGGGGTTGTTGAGAATTTATCCCAAGTTCAAGACAGTTTATTAAAATAGTTTTCGGATGAAAAAGAGTCAGTTGTACACAAGAACGGGCGATAGCGGAATGACATCCCTCGTGGGAGGGATAAGAGTCAAGAAAAACTCGGTCAGATTGGAGGCCTATGGCACAATAGACGAGCTGAACTCAGTTATAGGTCTGCTTATATCGGAGTGGAATCAATCGGTTTGCGCTGACTCGGAGGTGACGCAATCGTTACTCCTGATTCAGAACAAGCTTTTCGACGTGGGAACCTATCTTGCAACCGACAACAGTAAAAATCCGGCTAAGACCTGTATCGGAATCACCCCGGAGGATATTGCCCGAATTGAGGCTCTTATTGATGATGTTGACGGTTCATTGCCTCCGTTGAAGACGTTTATACTTCCGGGGGGAACGCGTGCTGCATCTGTGGCGCACATAGCCCGTACCGTAGCCCGCCGGGCCGAACGGCGCATCCTGGCCATGCTTGACGAAGATATTGCGGTAGATTCTTGTGTGGTCAAGTATATCAACCGTCTGAGCGACTTGCTGTTTGCCGTCTCGCGTTTGGCCAACTACCGCCTCGGTGTTCCTGATGTTCCCTGGCAGAAATAGTGGAATTTAACTCTCGACAGCGGCGAATTCCATCAGATAGGCTTTGATAAAATCGTCGATATCGCCATCCATCACTCCATTGACATCGCTCGTCTGGAAATTGGTTCGATGGTCTTTCACGCGGCGGTCGTCGAAGACGTAGGAACGAATCTGGCTTCCCCACTCAATTTTCATTTTGCCGGCCTCAACCTTTGCCTGCTCCTGTAGTCGGTGTTGCAGCTCCTTGTCATACAGGATAGAGCGAAGTTGACGCATCGCGTTCTCTTTATTCTTGGGCTGGTCGCGCGTCTCGGTGTTTTCAATCAGAATCTCCTCTTGCTCGCCGGTATAGGGGTCGGTAAACTGGTATCGCAGACGAACGCCCGACTCTACCTTATTAACGTTCTGGCCACCTGCGCCGCCGCTTCTGAACGTATCCCACGACAGTAATGCAGGGTCTACCTTAACCTCAATTGTGTCGTCAACCAGCGGCGTAACAAACACGGATGCAAAGGACGTCATACGTTTCCCTTGCGCATTGTAGGGCGACACGCGAACCAAGCGATGCACGCCATTCTCGCTTTTCAGATAGCCGTAGGCCATATCGCCCTCCACGTTGATTGTGCACGATTTGATACCGGCCTCATCACCGTCAAGGATGTTGGCTATCGAAGTCTTGTATCCATGCTTCTCGCAGTAGCGCAGATACATTCTCATCAGCATTGAGGCCCAATCCTGACTTTCGGTTCCGCCGGCTCCCGAGTTGATTTTAAGCACAACGCCCATTTTATCCTCCTCCCGGCGGAGCATGTTGCGAAGTTCTAACGCCTCGATTTTACCGATAAGGTCGTTGTACATCGTCTCAATTTCAGCCTCGTCAACCAGCCCCTCCTTAATAAAATCCCAGGCCAGTTGCAGTTCCCCAACAGCTTTTTCAATCTCGGTATACCCATCTATCCATGCCTGGATATCCTTGATTTTCTTCATCTGAGCCTGTGCCTCCTTGGGATGTTCCCAAAAATCGGGCACATGAGTGCGCAGTTCTTCCTCCTCCACCTCAATCTTCTTATTGTCGATGTCGAGATACTTTTTGAGAGCCACTTGTCGCTCAATACATTGTTTCAATTGCTCTTGGGTAATCATGTCTTCGCTTTTTTACGAGTGCAAAGTTACAAAAACCGAGTCAAACAAAAAACTTTGCCGCCAATTTAAACAAAAAGTAGCCCGGTAGTTGCTTGGGTCGGTTATTGTGGTTAAATTTGGGAAAAATTATAAACTTAACGTTAAATGAAATTTCAATTACCCGATACGCTGCCGGCGATGCCATCTTTTGTTGAAGGCATACGTCGTGCGCCCGACCGCGGTTACCGTCTGACCCCGGCCCAAACCGAGACCGCCCTGCGAAACGCTCTCCGCTACATCCCGCGCGAGCTCCATGCCACGCTGGCTCCCGAGTTTCTGAACGAGCTGAAAACCCGCGGCAAGATTTACGGCTACCGTTTTCGGCCCGCCGGCGACCTAAAAGCCCGCCCGATAGACGAATATCGCGGCAAATGCATCGAAGGAAAGGCTTTCCAGGTAATGATTGACAATAACCTCAGTTTTGACGTGGCGCTTTACCCATACGAGCTTGTGACTTACGGCGAGACCGGCCAGGTTTGTCAGAACTGGATGCAATATCGGCTTATCAAGATGTATCTCGAGGAATTGACACAAGACCAGACGCTTGTTGTCGAGAGCGGGCATCCGTTAGGCCTGTTTAAATCATCCCCCGAGGCTCCGCGTGTGATTATCACCAACTCGATGATGGTGGGCCTTTTTGACAATAGGCTCGACTGGGAAATCGCCGCACAGATGGGCGTGGCAAACTATGGGCAGATGACTGCCGGTGGGTGGATGTATATCGGTCCGCAAGGAATCGTGCACGGCACGTTTAACACGCTCCTTAACGCCGGCCGGCTCAAGCTGGGCGTACCCCAGGATGGCGATTTGCGCGGACATCTGTTTGTTTCGTCGGGCCTGGGCGGCATGAGTGGCGCTCAGCCCAAGGCTGCGGTCATTGCCGGTGCGGCGGCGATAATAGCCGAGGTCGACGCCTCGCGCATCAAGACCCGCTACGACCAGGGCTGGGTAGAAATTGTCACTGACGACATCCCGCAGGCTTTCGCGATGGCTGCCGAGGCGATGCAGAGTCGCCGGCCGAGGTCGATAGCCTATCACGGCAACGTCGTCGACTTGCTTGAATATGCCGTTGAAAACAACATCAATATAGAGCTGCTCAGCGACCAAACCTCCTGTCATGCAGTCTACGAAGGCGGATATTGCCCGGTAACGCTCAATTTCGAGCAGCGCACGGAGTTGTTGGCTCGCGACCGAGAGGCATTCTCCCGCGAGGTCGACGCCTCGCTTCGACGTCACTATGAGGCCATCAAGACGCTCGTTTCGCGCGGAACCTACTTCTTTGACTATGGCAATTCATTTATGAAAGCGATTTACGACGCAGGCGTGAAAGAGATTTCGCGAAACGGCGTTGACGACAAGGATGGATTCATCTGGCCATCATACGTCGAAGACATCATGGGCCCGGAGCTTTTCGACTTTGGATACGGTCCCTTCCGCTGGGTGTGTCTAAGCGGCTCTCACGACGATTTGGTCAAGACCGACCATGCCGCAATGGAGTGTATCGACCCGACGCGCCGCGGACA
>JAFLTJ010000091.1 GCA_022510465.1 Muribaculaceae bacterium | reverse complement strand
AGGACGCAAGATTTTCATTCTTGAAAGAGGAGTTCGATTCTCCTATGGGCTACTCTGCAATACAAATAATTTCGTACTTTTGTTCATGACCGTGGCGCCGTGAGGCGGTGCGGTTTTTTGTGTACAGGAAAGTGGGGCTCGCGCTTTTCGGGCGGGCATACGGAGTGGATTAACGGGTGTGGGTGGGTTTTATTCAATGCCGGTTTCTTCCCAGAGGTACATGCGGTCGCTGGGGCGAATTTTTTGTCCGGTTTTAATTGAGAACCGTTCTCCTTTGACGGTTTTTTTCACGCTTTTGAGGTCGACACGTATTTCGGTAACGTCGAGAATGAGCGCGCCGGTAGTTGGGCCGGTTATAATGATGCGGTCGCCGACGGCCAGTTCTCCGCTTTCCATGGTGAATTCGGCCACTTGCAGTTTGGAGAAGTATCCGGTTGCTTTTGCGATGTATCGCTTGACGCGTGTTGCCGACGAGCCATATTTTGATGACCACTCGCCGAGTCGCTGCCCGAGGTAGTATCCGTCCCAAAAGCCTCGGTTGAAGATGGTGGCGAGATTTTGTTTCCAGGTTGAAATTTTGTCTTCGGTATATGTTCCGTCGCAGATGGCTTGCAGGGCCTGGCTGTAGCATTCGACGGCAATCTTGACGTATTCGGGGCCTCGTGCCCGGCCTTCAATCTTGAAAACAGTCACTCCGGCATCGACTAATTTGTTGAGGAAGTGAATGGTGTGAAGGTCTTTTGGCGACATGATGTATTGGTTCTGAATGTCGAGAGTGTCGCCGGTTTCGTTGTCGGTGACGGTGTATCCGCGGCGGCATATTTGGGTGCAAGCGCCTCGGTTGGCGCTTGAGTTCATTTGGTGGAGGCTGAGATAACATTTTCCGGAAACGGCCATGCAGAGGGCGCCGTGGCAGAACATTTCGAGCCTGATGAGCTCACCGCGAGGGCCTCGGATGTTTTCATTCTTGATGGCGTCGCTGATGGCTTTTACCTGGTCGAGGTTTAACTCACGGGCGAGCACCATGACGTCGGCCCATTGGGCGTAAAACCTGACGGCCTCGATGTTTGTGATGTTAACCTGGGTTGAGATGTGAACTTCAACGCCAATGGAGCGGGCGTAGGAAATGGCGGCGATGTCGGAGGCGATAATGGCTGTAATTCCGGCTTGGGCAACGGCGTCGATAATGTCGTGGCACTTGGCGATGTCGTCGTCGTAGATGACGGTGTTGACGGTTAGATATGTTTTTACGTTGTGGCGGTTGCAGATGTCGGCTATCTCGCGGAGGTCGTCGAGGGTGAAGTTGGCGCTTGAGCGCGAACGCATGTTTAGCCCCTCGACGCCAAAGTATATGGCGTCGGCACCTGCCTGGAGGGCGGCAAACAGGGATTCCCGGCTACCAACCGGAGCCATAATTTCAAAGTCGGAACGTTTCATCATTTTTATTTTGCCGGCAAAGATACTAAGAATCCGGTTAAATTTTATGAGAAAAGGTAAAAATGGGGGTGATAAAAAGGGCTGTGAAGAGGGGCGTAACTGAGGTGGAGTGGATTTATTGTGTGTTGATAAGTGAATAAATGTTAAAATTTTTGGCAAAAGGTGTTATGTTTATTATTTTTGCGAAAAACAAAACCAAAATGAAGAAAGTAGTATTGATTTTAGCGTTGACTATGGGCCTTGGCCTGAGTAGCGTTAGTGTGGCGGGCATGCCTGCTGCACAGGGAGATATCGCTTCTTCATTGGCCGCAGCACAGCCGAGTGCACGCGGAGTTCACTCGGCGATAGAGCTGGGTAACCCATTGGAGACTGCGGTGGTGTTTCAAATTTACTCGATTACGGGCCAGCTGGTAAAGACAGTAGATGTCTCGGCCGGGTCGGTGTTGACGGTTGATTTGCCAACAGGGTGCTATATCGTAAAGTGCTCTAAATGGTCAAAGAAGATTATCGTAAGATAATCCGTGTCAACGGGAACCGTTAAAAGAGTTGCTTATTTGGGCCGCCTTTGCGTTTAAGCGCATGGGCGGCTGTTTTTTGTTTATGGGATTGGGAAGCGTGGGGTTTGGCGCACGACGAGGGAGTCGTTTAGTAGGCAGACGAGGAGGAGGTGGGTGTTGGGGATGCGGTTAATCATGCTCAGGGCTGAATCGGGGTCCATGGCCATGCATGCTGTGGCGAGGGCGTCGGCTGTCATGCAATCGGGGGCGATGACGGTGGCTGAGGCGGTTGCTGATTTAATGGGGTATCCGGAAAGGGGGGATATTGTGTGACCGAATGAAGGGCGGCCGTTGGCGTCGCGCTTGAAGTTGCGATAATTGCCGGAGGTTGCGATGCCGCAGTTGCCTGGGGCGATGACGGCGAGGGGTATGCTGATGATTGTGGTGTCGCTGAATATGGGCTTGTCAATCTGTATGTTCCATGGGAGGTTGCGGCTGTTGAGGCCGTTCATGGCTATCTCGCCGCCAATCTCGATGAGGTAGTTGTCGATGTTGTTGCGCTTGAACATTTCGGCGATAAGGTCGCATCCCATTCCTTTGGTGATGGCGCTGAAATTGAACTCGGTGGAGGGGGATTTTTTGACAATCTTGAGGTCGGCGGATATGGAGCATTGGTTGATGCCGACGTGGGTGAGCGCTTGTTTTATGTTGTCGGGCGTGGGTGTGATGGAGTCGTTTTTGGTGTAGCCGAATCCCCAAAGGTTGATGAGGGGGGAGACGGTGGGGTCGAAAAGGCCGTTGCTGAGGTGGTTTATAAGGAGCGACTTGTGGAAGACGCGGCGTATAAGGGAATCGGTTTGGGTTGATTCATTGCGATTTATGAGGGAGATTGTGGATGAGGGGATGAATGGCGAGAGTGAATTTTCTACCTGGCGGAAAATTAGCTGAATGGAGTCGTCGAGGGAGCGGTCGGCGCGGTAGGTTATGTGGTAAAGAGTGTTCCAAACCGAGCCTTCCAAATGGCGGTATTCTTTGTTTCTGTTGCAGCCGGCTGATAGTATAGCGGCGATGGTGACGAGCAGAAGTAGGGGTAATTTTTTCATGTCGCAAAGTTAAGAAAATTTTCAAAAAGTAAATTTATGGGGGTAAAAAGGGTTGACCAGGGCTGTAATTTTGCAACGTCAATATTAACGAAAAAATGCAGAGCTTATGAAAGAGAATGAGAAAGATTTGGTAGAGAATGTTGTTGCAGAACCGGAGGGGGCAGTGGAGCAGGTGGCGGAAGCGATAGAACCTGTAGCAGAGGAGGCTGTTGAGGCGGAAACGGCTGACGTGGCGGAGCGGGCCAATATAGATTTGGCGGCGATAGCGCGGCAAGATGCGCGGCTTGGACATGTGATAGTTGATATGCTTTCGGGCGGGGATGTGGAGGCGTCGATAAAGCGCAATTTCGGATTGGAATGTAAGGAGGCTGATGTGGTGGCGGCGGAGCATCGCGGCTATGTGAAGGCCCGGAATGAAATTGCGGAGCGGGAAATGCAGCGGAAGGGGGTGTGGGACAGCAGCCCTGTGGCTGAGGATGATGAACCCGAGCTTGGTTTTCTGAATTATATCAGGCCGAGTGTGTGGGATTGAGGGGAGAGTGTTAACGGATAAATGAACTAATTAAAAGAATTGATTATGGTTAAAGAGATGGAAAAGATTAAGGATTTAGTGAAGAAGATGACGGCAAAGGATTGGTTTGTCTTGGGGATGACGATGGTGTCGATGGCGGTTTTGATGACGTTGGCAGATTGTAGCGGGGATGTTGCCTTGGCGATGGGCACGCTGATAACAACGGCCGGGGGTAAGCACCTGGTTGACGGACCGCTGACGACGGCCGATACAGAGGCGGGTTCGCCGGGCTTGCTTCGAAATGAGATAGACCGCCGAATAGTGAAGATACGCCCGATGTCGACGCCGATAGACCAAATCTCGCGCAGCGGGGGCTGTAGACCGAGCGGGTCGATGAAGGTGGAGTATTACTCGGTTGATACAAAGCCGACGGAGAGTGTGCTGACGAGTGCGGTCACGAGCGGGAGTTATGACTCGGGCAGCGAGTGTTACACGATTAAGGTTGAGCACCCGGAGTATTTCAGTCAGAGCGATACGATTTTGCTGCCGACGTTTGAGAATGAGGATGGAGAATCGGTTGTAGGTTATGTGGTGGCAGTGGTAGCCGGGGGATTGAAGGTTAAGTTGGTGAATTGTGAGCCGAGTGTGTTTGCATCGCCGGGTAGCAAGATAGAGAGCGGTTCGCCGGTAGTGAGGATGGGTCGCGCGGCGACGGAGCTTGAGGTTCAGACCTCGCAGTTTGAGGCGTTGCCAACGAAGAAAAACAATCTGTGTCAAATCTTCAAGGCTCAAGTTGAACAGTCGACGTATCAGAAGATAGCGGATAAAGAGGTTGGCTGGAATTTTACCGACCAGGAGGAGGTCGCGATAATAGATATGCGAATGGGTATGGAGAAGAGTTTCTTGTTTGGCAGCAAGGCTCGATTTACGGAGCCGGAAAAACATGAGGAGGTTTTGATGACCGGTGGAATATGGAATCAGGCCGGCCGTGAATGGCAATATGATTCATCGGAGAAGCTGACGATGGCTAATCTTGTATCGATGATGCGAATGGCTTTTACGCGCAATTGTGGTTCATCCCGCAAGATTCTGGTGGCTGGCAGCGGCCTAATAGAGCAACTGAATACGCTGGAATACAGTAAGGTGATAGGCGCGAGCACGACTGTGACAAAGTGGGGAATTGATTTCACGGAGTTGCGCAGCAAGTTTGGAACGCTTTATGTGGTTCACTCGGAGGTTATGGATAGCTGCAATCACGAGAATGACGGCTTGATAATCGACCCGGAATATATGACGAAGTATAGTCATGTGCCATTCAGAACTGAGCGTCTTGACTTGAAAAAGAGCGGAATCAGAAATACGGAGGCTGTGGTTATCACGGAGGCGAGTTGCTTGGTGTTGCGTTACCCGGATGCACACGTGAGAGTGGTTGCCAAGAAGTGAAGCGGCAGCGGGGGGATAAAAGGAGAAAGGGTGTCTCGATTGTTGAATCAGAGACACCCTTTTGTGGATAATTATGAATGAATTAGTCGATAGTTTCGTCGGCGGGATAGCCACCCATCTCGCGGATTGCGTTCTTGAGCATAACGTACTGCTGGAAGAGGTGGTTAACGGGAACTTCGTTCTTAGTGTAGTCGTGCATCGGGCTCTTGAGGAAGAAGCTGAGGAAGTACTGGATACCGCTACGACCGGCACGAGCAGCGAGGTCGCTGAGCAATACGAGGTCGAGGCACAACGGAGCGGCGAGGATAGAGTCGCGGCAGAGGAAGTTAATCTTAATCTGCATGGGGTAGCCCATCCAGCCGA
>JAFLTJ010000090.1 GCA_022510465.1 Muribaculaceae bacterium | reverse complement strand
ACTCTGTTTATCTGAATCTGATGGTCTACCACAACCGTTCTACCAAATAAATGAGCAAAGCCCACGCTATTACACGTGAGCATTCTCGCTTTACTCTTGGTAGAATTTGAAAAAGTGGTAGTTTTCAGATTCAAGAATTTAAGCAAAAACGCCTTTCCTATTTTATGTTATGTCGTTGTATTCTAAGTTGTTATTATGCCATAGGCAGCTTGATTTTGATTTTCAAACGCAAAGTTAACAAAAAACTTAATGGATTGGGAATTTACCCTAAAAATTTTGTGTTTGATAGAGCAAAAAAAGCAGGTCATGGTGCCTGCTTTTTTAACTCTATGGTTTTAAGGAAGTTGTCTATCAGTGCAAGAGATTGTTGAATGTCGTCTATGCCGGATGTGAGCGCTTCAACGGGGCATTGACCGGTCCCGGCTCGGTTAACTATCATGTCGACAATCTGCCCGGCTTGAACCAATATACCATGCCGCTGCAACAGGTCTAAAGCCGAGCGGCTTATTATGGGTGTTTCAATGGAGGCTATCCCGGCTGCAACCATAATGGCGGCAGCTCCGCGCCCCACTACCCTATCCACCAGGCGCGCGCCGCGCAGTTTGGCAGGCACGGTTTGATATAGGGTGTAGAGCGGCTTGACTCCGCGACCACAGGCTGTGAGAATCTCGCCATCGGTGGTTTCAATAGCTAAAGCATAGTCCTCGAGATAGTCTCTAAGATTGGGCATCATATATTTCACCTCGTTTTAACGTCTCGACATAGCTATCGATTTTCTGCATTCGACGAGCTATCTTGATTGACTGCGGACAATGGGACTCGCATTGCTTACAACCTATACAGTGACTTGCCTGGCGCAATTTTGGCACTGAGCGGTCATATCCGACGAGGAACTTGCGACGCGCAGAGTTATAGGCATCAGAGCGCGTAGTCTTTTCAATAGTTCCGTCGTTAACCATCTTGTTATAGTGGTCAAAAATGGAGGGTATATCCAGGCCATACGGGCATGGCATACAATACTGGCACCGGGTACATGGCACTGCGTCAGAAGAAATGAACCCTTTGGCCACTTCTTCAAGGAATTCAAGTTCATCGGCCGTGCATGGCTCAAGGGGGGAATATGTCGCGAGGTTGTCTTCAAGATGTTCCATATAGGACATACCGCTCAGAACGGTCAACACATGGGGAGGGGTGCCGGCATATCTGAATGCCCAGCGGGCAAACGAATCCTCGGGGCGCCGCTCCTTGAACTGTCGGGCAAGATAATCGGGCATATCGGCGAGGCGTCCTCCGAGGAGCGGTTCCATAATCACGGCCGGAATGCCACGCTTATCCAACTCGTCATACAGGTAGCTTGCGTTAGTGTTACGGCCACTGGCGTGGTTCCAATCGACGTAATTCAACTGAATTTGCACGAAATCCCATTTATATTTGTCATGATTGGCCAGCAGATAATCAAAAACGGCGATGTCACCATGATAGGAGAATCCAAGGTTTCTGATATGACCGGCTTGTCGTTCCTTGAGGATAAAATCGAGGAAACCGTTGTTGATATACCTGTTGTTGAATGCTTCCATACCATTCTGGCCGATACTGTGAAGCAGATAGTAGTCAATATAATCGGTCTGCAACATTTTAAGCGAGTTACGATACATTTCCACCGACTTCTCCAACGGCCAGGTTTTCTCATTGAAATTGGAAGCTTTTGTGGCAATAAAATAGCTATTGCGCGGATGTCGGCTGAGAGCAATGCCGGTGGCTCGCTCCGACTCGCCTTTGCAATATACGGGTGATGTGTCAAAATAGTTAACACCGTGTTTCAACGCATAATCAACCAAATCGTTCACCGCATCCTGGTCAATAATCTCCTCATCGGGGTTGTTGCTGTCTTTTTTCGTTGGCCAACGCATGCAACCATAACCAAGGATAGATACGCGGTCGCCCGACGAGGGGCACGTGCGATAGGTCATTTCACCTATCGATTTTTTGCCGGCAACTGTACTTGTTGTTGACTGCTGCCCGGAGCCGACGCATCCGGTTATTGCTCCGGTAGCCAAAACTGCACTACCCGCTCCCACTCTTTTGAGAAATGAACGGCGTGTAATATTTTTATCAGCTTTCTTCATACAAAAAAAATCAAATTTGACGATGTAAACGGTGGCCTTCTACATAAATAGCGCTGAACGGGCGCGAGGGGCAAAGATTCTCGCACGCGCCACAGCCAATACAACGCTCGGCGTTGACAGCAGGTATTTTAAGCGATTCCTCGTTCCCTGGTTCGGATGGTACCATCATAATTGCTCCGGCAGGACAATGTCGGGCACAATTTCCACACTCTACGCCATCGGTAAGCGGCACGCAGTTCTCTTTAATCCAAACGGCGTGACCAACCTGTATAGCCGTGCGCTCCTCGGCCGTTATCGCTTTAATTGCACCGGCGGGACAAACCTGACTGCACGTGCTGCACTCCGGCCGGCAATATCCTCGCTCAAAAGAAACTACAGGCTGGAAAAGGGTTTCAATGTCAGACGACGGTCGCAATACTTCATTGGGGCACTGACTGATACAGAGCTGACACGCGGTACAATGCTGTTTCAAATGATTAAGGCCAATAGCCCCCGGGGGCGCAATCGGAGTCTTTCTATCAGGTATCTTTTTATCTTCGATTACAGCCAGGCCTCCGTCAACTATCTTTTCTGTTCCCTTCACGGCGGCTGCTGTTCCAACAACGCCCACCGCAGCAAGGAATTTGCGACGACTCCCGTCGGGCTTAACATCTTCGGATGTCGCGGCATGGCAACCCGACTTGCGAGTGAACGAAATCGCACCATGCTTACACGTTCCGATGCAGTCCCAGCAGGCTACACAGCGACTATAATCAACCCTATGGGCCTCGCCGTCAATACATTCACTTTTACACGCCTTAGAACACAGACCACAGCCGTTACATTTTGACTTGTTGATTTTTATGCCAAAAACAGAATAGCGTGAAATTGTGCCGAGAACCGTGCCCACGGGGCATATTGTATTGCAATACAAGCGACCGCGAGACCAGGCGATAACCGTTATTATGATAAAGGTAACTATCGCCGCAATCAAAACGGGCATGCTCTTGAACCACACGTCAACAGAGTAAAACAGATAGCTATCGGCACGCTCGGCCACAGACGCAAACAGGTTGTTAGTCAAGCCGTACAGCGGAGCTGCTAAGGCCGACATCATGCGACCAAACGCGCTATAGGGTTCTATCAACGTGTAAATAATGCTTATTCCGGCGACTAATGACGCAATAAACGCCCCCAGCACTACCAGCCGGAGCCATGTTGCCGGTTTGCGAAATCTAAAGCGAAAACACTTGCCTCGACGCTTACCGCTGAGCCACGACACTATATCCTGAAATACGCCAAGGGGGCATATCACCGAGCAATATACCCTGCCAAACAGGAATGTCAGTATAACCAGAAACGCCACAGCCACAACATTCAGCGCAAGAACGGCCGGAATAAATTGCAATTTAGCCATCCATGCCAACCATCTGTGCAAAATACCGGTGAGGTCAAGAAACAGCAATGAGATTCCTGACAAAAATACTAATGCTAAAACAATTCTAATTTTTCTAAGCATAACGGATAATAACAAATCTGCCCCAAAAATACAACATTTTTATCAGAATTACTGACTTTTAACTACAGAAAGATAATTTAGGAGCCCGGTTACAATATGCTTGGCAATTTTAGCGCGATATTCGTCATCGGCCAGCAGCTCTTCCTCGGGTAGCGACGACATAAACAGACATTCAACCAAGGCGTTGGGATATTCTGTTGGGCCGTTAAGCGAGAAGTTGAAATTTCCGGTCAAACCATAGTCGGCAACCCCAAGGTCAAGCATCGAGTCGTGAAGCGCAGTTGCGAGAGGCCGATTGGATAGATGCTTGTAATAAACACTCGTACCCATTGGCTCGAGCGGGTTTCCCGAGGCATTATTGTGAACGCTGATGGCTATATCTACATTGGCCTCGCGCCAGGTTCGTTTACGTTCGGTCATTGAGGGACCTGTATCGCTGTCGCGCGTCAGTACCACTGTTGCCCCCATTTCTTCAAGCATTGACTTTGCTTTCAGCACAATGTCAAGATTCACTTCCTTTTCGGTCAGACCCGACGGAGACACTGCTCCCGGGAACTCACCGCCGTGACCGGCGTCAAGACCTATAACGAGGTCCTTGACATCAAGCGAAGCCGGGCGATGGCGAACATCAATTACCAGATTGTTTCCCACGTAGTTGACGCTATAGCCCCAAGCATATTTCTCTTTCAGGCGAATGACGATTGTGAGCATATCCGAGTCCTCCTGGCGAAAATCGACAAAATCAATCATACCGAGGGCATTTCGCTGCGTAATCCAGTTGGAATTGTTTGTCGCGCCATAAAGCCTTATCTTGATTTCAGATGGGTCAATCTCCGTCGTATAGGAAAACGGGAGGCGACGCGGCAGCGAAAGAGATATGCGGTCGGCACGACCTATGTTGCTAATCGAGGCCGAGGAGGTGTTGACCGTCATGCTGCCATCGCCACCCTCGGTTGCGTATTCCTTTGGCAGATAGGCATATCGAGAGCTGCCGAGCGCTACACGATACAGGTCACCACACTCGGCAACGGCCGTCAACGGTATATCGCCACCGATATAGCCCATTTTAGAGCCTCCAAGGCGGTCGTTACCGTTGCCGTTTTGCAAATAGGCGCCATTGAGCGTGACTACATTAAGCGGCGCCGGTAGCGGAGTGTCTTCAAGAATAGGATTGCTGTCGCGCTGTCGTTTAACGTACACTAAGCGAACGTCACGCTGAGCCTTGTTTTTTCCATCCTGAACCCTTACCGGGATAAAGTTTTCACCCTCGTTAAGCTTGATTTCGGCACCGAACGAACCGGTTTTGTAGACCTTGCAGGGCTGATTCTTTATCCAGGCCTGAGCGCCGGGGGTTGTCACTGCAACGAGGTAGTAGGTCGACGAGTAAACGGTATCGGTTGGTTGTTCGTCACGATACAAATCGAGGCGGGGCTTGCCGGCCACAGCCGTAACGGCAATTGCAATAGCCGTCAATGCAATCAGATATTTTTTCATGGTAAATAAAATTTAGGGCAAAAATAAGAAAAAAGAGCCGGTTTCGCGAGGACCGACTCTTTTTAAACCATTTTTTCGTCAAAAGCGAGATTACTTCTTCTTGCTCTTTGAGTAGCGGCTCATGAACTTGTCCACGCGACCTGCAGTGTCAACAAGTTTCTGCTTACCGGTGAAGAACGGGTGCGACGAACTGGTGATTTCGAGCTTCACCAAAGGATAGGTAACACCGTCAACTTCAATAGTTTCACGCGCTGCCACTGTAGAGCGAGTGATGAAGATTTCGTCGTTTGACATATCCTTGAAAACGACTTCGCGGTAATTTGAAGGATGAATATCTTTTTTCATTTTTGCAAAAATAATTAATTTTCAAAGTTTTCCAATCCGCTGGTAAGGCGGCTACTTTGTAATGGCTCGGCAAAGTTACTCATTATCCTCCAATCTACAAAGTATTCCCAAACTTTTTTCTCCAAATCATTTTTGAAAATTGAAAATTCAAAAAAATTGATAAAAAAGAACTACTGACGAACATATATTACATATTGGTCACGAATTACTATAGGCTTAAGTTGATTTTCGAGCATTGTTTGTAACATTGATGGGCTATAATCGTAATCACCATTTTCTGTCTTAGGTATCATGTATAATAAAGCTACAGTCTTTTTACTATTTGTAACCTGTTGCTCAACCCAGTTGACATAATCTTCATTATTTGATGATTCTTTAAGGTCAAAACGATTATGTAAGTAATTATTACGACATAAGAACAGATATTCGTAGATGTAATCAACCCCCTGTCGGAGAACAATATTTTCA
>JAFLTJ010000009.1 GCA_022510465.1 Muribaculaceae bacterium | reverse complement strand
GCTTTTGGCGTATACACGCTTTCCAGGCGTGCCTCTTCAACCACTCGAGCACCATTCCTTGTGGATTTGCCGTGGCAAAGGTAGTCAAAAAAACGTCATTTCGCAATTATTTTGTTGAAAAACGCTGAATTGTACGGAAAATGGAGTTTCTGAAAATGCTGAATTGGAATTCAATCCGAAGATGTAATAGACTGCCCGGACTTCGTTCTACAATGGCAAGATTAAGATTGTTGCCTGAACGCGCCGCTGTGGCAAGTTTTTTTAGGGTTCATCTTCGTAAATGCCTATGTAAAGCGGTTCTTCGGGAGTTTGAATGAGATAGAGATAAGACCCCTTTCCGGCCAATGTTTCATCTGGTCCAAGGATACCATCGGCTAAAGATGCGGAATATTTTACTATTATGGTTCCGTCGGGCAGAGTTTGAGTCTCCTTCCCAATTTTATAATTTGAAAACGGCAGAGTCTCGGTCAAAAATTCATCTGTTTCTGAAACTGTTTTATAAAAAGATGGACTTACGCGCCAATGCTTTGTCGGTATGTTCAACTCGGAAAATTTGGAATTGGTCCCATCCTGGTAATCCCCGGCAATATCTACAAAATGGGGGAATAGAGAGAACGCATGACTACTTACTGTCAGGAATAATGACAAAAGTGTAAAAACGAATTTTTTCATCTTATTTAATTGATTATATGTGTGGCAGCAAGCTGTGTTTTTGGAGTTGTTGACAAGAGGCTTGCGATGCAAATTTATACATATTTTTTTGAATTGTTTTGAGGTTTGAGATAATTTCAAAATTAAATGGTGGGAGAGTGCTCTAAAAGGCAAAATAATCGTATCTTTACAAATTTATTTTGCACGAACAATGAAAGAGTATGAATTGCTTGCCCGTCAAAATCAAAAAAGGGCATTTGAAATATTGTCTGAACTTCAGATAATAGAACTTTGGGAGAGTTATGGATGCAAGGTGAATCTGATTGGCTCTCTTGCGATGAAACTTCTTGTGAAGCACCTTGATATAGACCTTCACGTCTATTCTTCGGGAATAACCGAGGAATACAGTTTTGAAATAGCGGCGCAAATTGCTAAAAACAGGAGGGTGAAAGAATTAAAGTGTATCAATGGGCTTCACACCGATGAACACTGTATTGCCTGGCATATATTTTATGAGGATGTTGACGGTAGAATTTGGCAAATTGATATTATCCATATAGAGAGTGGAACTCGATATGACGGCTATTTTGAAAAAATGGCTCAAAGGATAAACGAAATCCTTGACGATGAAAAGAGAGATAGGATAATGAGATTAAAATATGAAACTCCCGAGAATGAAGAAATACATGGTGTTGAATATTATCAGGCTGTAATTGAAGACAATGTTACCTCACTTGAAGATTTGAGGGAATGGGTCAAGGTGCATAGAAATCCTAACGGGGTTTATTGGATTCCCAATTAGAGTTTGGTTGGAATTTTTTTAAGAAACGGATAAAATATGTCTAAAAAGGGGTTGACTTTGGGTTGAAAATTTTGTATCTTTGTAGGGTAATTTTGATTGTTATGAGGAGGGGTGTTTTTTATTTGGTTTTTGCTGTGGTTGTTGCGATGCAGGCTGTTGGCGGGCTGGTGTCGTCGGTGCCGGGCGGGGTGGTGTTGACTACTCCCCAGGGGCTGCTGCGTGTTGTGGCGATGTCGCCGTCGATTGTGCGTGTGTCGGCTGTTCCTGCGGGGGATTTCCCGGAGGATAATTCGCTGATTATTAATCCGGACTCGGCATTAATGGGATATGCGGATTTTAAGGTGGTTGAAACGGCTGATTCGGTGCTGCTTTCGACGTCGGCTCTTGTGGTGGGGGTTGATATGACGACGGGGGCGTTGAAATTTGCTCGCCCTGATGGCAGCGTTGTGTTGTCGGAGCCGGCTGTTGGCGGTCGTGTGTTTGTGCCTATTGAGGTGGATAATACGGCGGGATATACTGTTACTCAGCGTTTCATGCCGTCAAGCGACCCTGCGGAGGGTGTTTATGGGCTTGGGCAGCACCAGAGCAATGAGTTTAACCGTCACGGGGGGCACGAAGAGTTGTTTCAGTATAACACGAAAGTGTCGGTGCCAATGACTGTTTCGACTGACGGATATGGTATACTGTGGGATGGATATTCCCTGGGCCGCTGGGGAACGGAGATAGAGCATAGGCCGCTACGCGAGAATTTTAAGCTTGTGGCTCCCGACGGTACCGAGGGATTCCTGGAGGCGACGTTTACGTTGGGCGACGGCAGCACGAGGCGTATGTTGCTTGATGATTTGTATTTTGAACATTTGCGTCGTGATGACCTTAACAAGGTTGTCAATCTGCCCGATGATATTTCGCTCAAGGGGGCAAATATCAAAATCGCGGGAACAATTGAGCCGTTAAAGTCGGGTAAACATGATTTCAGGTTGTACTATTCGGGATATCAGAGTGTTGTTGTGGCGGGAGATACGATTGTTCCTACCCGCTGGCGAACTTCCTGGAATCCAAACACATATAAGTTTAGCGTGGATTTAAAGGCCGGGCAGTCTTATCCGCTTGAAGTTGAGTGGAATCCGAATGGGTCGGTGGCTTATCACAGCCTCAGGTCGCTTCGGCCGGCAGACGCCGATAAAGGTGTAGTGTGGTGGGGCGAGATGCAGGATATGATTGACTATTATTTTATCGCGGGGGATACGGCGGATGATGTCATTGCCGGATATCGGTCTTTGACCGGGCATGCTCCCCTGATGCCACGCTGGGCAATGGGTTACTGGCAGAGCCGGGAGAAGTATAACACTCAGGCGGAGGTGCTTGATGTGGTAAATCGGTTTGATTCTCTAAACATTCCGCTCGACAATATCGTTATAGATTGGCTTCACTGGCCGCAGGATGCCTGGGGGTCGCATGAGTTTGACAGAAAGCGCTTTCCCGACCCGCAGGGTATGGTAGACTCGGTTCATGCGGCCGGCAAGCGGGTGATGATTTCTGTATGGCCAAAGTTTTACACTACTACCGAGCATTATAAGGAGTTTGATTCTCGTGGATGGATGTATCGCCGCGCGGTTGCCGACAGTATCCGTGACTGGGTTGGCCCGGGTTATTTGGGGTCGTTTTATGATGCGTATCATCCCGAGGCGCGTCGGCTTTTCTGGAATCAAATCAAGGAGCATTATTTACCACTGGGGATTGATGCATGGTGGATGGATGCGTCGGAACCAAACATACGTGACTGCACCGATATGCAGTATAGGAAAGACCTTTGCGGTCCCACTGCAATGGGCCCGTCGACGAAGTATTTCAATGCCTACGCGCTTGTCAATGCCATGGCGATTTATGACGGCCAGCGCTCGGTTTCTGACCGGCGAGTGTTTCTTCTGACCCGCTCGGGTTTTGCCGGGCTGCAGCGATACTCTACGGCCACCTGGAGCGGTGATATTGCCACCCGCTGGGAGGATATGGAGGCACAGATACCGGCGGCGCTGAATTTCTCACTTTCGGGGATACCGTGGTGGACAATGGATATTGGCGGGTTTTGCGTTGAGGACAGATATGTCTCGGCTGCAAAATATTTTAATAAGACGGGAGAAAGTAATCCCGACCTTGAAGAATGGCGGGAGCTGAATGCGCGCTGGTGGCAATTCGGGGCATTTGCGCCGCTGTTCAGAGCGCACGGGCAGTGGCCTCCACGCGAGCCATACAATATCGCTCCCGAGGGACATCCGGTTTACAATTCCATTGTTTCCTACACCCGTCTGCGTTATCGTCTGCTGCCTTATCTGTATTCGCTCAACGCGATGACTGCCCGCGAGGATTACACTCCCATGCGGGCCATGATTATGGATTTTCCGGGGGATGTCGGGGCTCGCAATGTCGGAGACCAGTTTATGCTGGGTCCGGCCCTGCTTGCGGCGCCGGTTTATCACTATGGAGAACGAGAGAGAGGTGTGTATCTGCCAGCCGGGGAGTTGTTTTATGATTTCTATACCGGCGCGGCTTTAACGGGGCAGGGCAGGAGAGAGCTGATTGAAGCGCCGCTTGAGCGAATGCCGTTGCTTGTCAGAGCCGGGTCGATAATTCCGTTCGGGCGGGAAGTGCGTTCAACCGCTGAGAATTCAGGGCCGATAACTATTGCGGTATATTGCGGGCGAGACGGGAAGTTTACCTTGTATGACGATGACGGCGAGACATACGGCTATGAGAGGGGTGAGTTCTCAGAGATACCGATGACTTACGACGATGTTGACGGAACGCTTGTTATAAGCGACCGTCGAGGGGAATATCCAGGCATGGCGAAATCAATTGATTTTAACATAGTTATGGTGTCGCCCGAATCTCCAGTCGGCAATCCTCAGGATGCAGTTGGTACTCGGGTGACTTACACGGGCAGTTCCATGAAAGTTAATCTGAAATAACCGTTGACGCTTATATTGATGTGTTGCTGTTAAAGTAATTTTCTTCCATTGATTTAGGAAACCGATACCGACCGTACAAGACTATTAATCTTCGACCTTGAAGCCGCGCTTTGTTAAAATTCTCTAGAAAGTCTTTAGAAAATTTGGATATGAATATATCAATGATTATTTTTGCATCACAAAAGCAACGCCCTACTTTCTTGTAGGGATAAGGCCGCTTACGAGCGGCATTTTTTTATACTATGGAAAAGAAAAAAGTAACATTTTATATTGACGGTTTCAATTTTTATTTTGGGTTGAAACGAACTAAAAAGATTAATCCCGAATGGGACGGCCTTTATTGGATAGATATGGTTAAGCTTTGTGAAAGCTTCCTTGGAGAAGACCAGCTTCTTGCGAAAGTTATCTATTTCACGGCATCACCGCTAAGTCCACAAAAGAATAGCAGACAAAGTGCATTCTTAAACGCAAATAAATTGCTGAATGGAGATAAATTTGAGATTGTTAAAGGCAAATATATCGATAAACAATTTAACTGTCCTAATTGCAATTACAGCATCTCGCGCCCGGAAGAAAAAAAGACTGATGTTAATATTTCATTGCGCATGATTGAAGATTGTTTAGTCAATTCTACTGATATTGTAGCCCTTGTAAGCGCTGACAGCGATCTCGTGCCTCCAATTGAAATGATACAAAAGAGATTCCCTCATATTAGAATTCGAGCATACTTTCCACCGGCAAATTACAGCAATGATATCAGAGACAATCTGCTGCATCATCGAACGAAACCGGTTTTGATGATAAAAAATTTACGAAGATTTAAGTCAGCAATAATGCCAGATATTGTCGAGAAAGATGGAAAAGTATACACAATCCCATCCAAATGGAAAAAGTCAATAAAGTAAATATTATAGTAAATGCTCCTGGCGTCGGGAGTATTTTTTGGTAATTAACAATTAATTGCTATATTTGCGATGTCAATCTGCAGAATGACACGACATACTAATTAAAAGAAGAAGCGTTTTGCTTATCTTGCAAGTGAAAACCTGAGAAATTTTCGACGAATGCAAGAGGTAACAAGACGGTTCTCGCGCTATAGCGTGGGCTACTGTTTCATATCTCAGCATTCAGGTTTTCTCAGGACCATCACTTGGGGATGTGGCAATTCAGTCCACGTTTCTTATTCAATTAATGGTCGAAGGGCTGTAAGACCACCTAATACTATTTTTAGGCATGAAAAAGATTATCTTATGTTACTTAGCGATGTGTCTGCTGGCATTTCCCATGATTTTCTCTTCTTGTAGTGAAAATAACGATTCCGATGAACTTGAAAATGAAGCGGGATGGAACAAAGAAATTATAGGCGACTGGAAATATGATATTAATGCTTCTATTCCAAATGCTAATTTTGCAATAACATATATAGCACTACATTTTATTGATGAATCTAAAGTTGATGTAGGTTTGGGTATTGAAGGTTCAACTGCCGGCGGAGGAGGTGGATTTGAAATTGGGATTCCCTATAGTTATTACATGAAGGGTGATAGAATTTATTTCATCAAATCAGATACTCAACAAACTTCCGAAATGACTTACGATATAGCGAATGATAAGCTATATTTATCACTTAAAAGTGGTAGCAACTTCCCTATTTGTAAATATCCATACAATGACGGAATGATGCTAAACTTTGAGGGTCCCGCTTCTGCATTATATACACGATATACACGATCAAAATAGTAAGATAGCCTGCTTATATTTTTAATATTTTTAATTCAAAACTTATCTTTTTCTGAACTACACTTCAAAAGTTTATGTCTAACTTTTGGGGTGCAGTTCAGGTGCGAGGCGGTGGGTGGCGGCTGACCCGGGCACGTCGCTCGTTTGGGCGAGCTCATACACGGTTATCGAGCTTGTTGCGGCTCCGCCGCGCTATCTCGGAATGATGAATGTGGGCAACACCATCAAGTTCTCTGTCCGCTCCATTTGAGCAAACTTAAAGAGGTCGGTCGGCAAGATTCGTTATTAACATTTGCGAATCGTTTTTTCAATCCACTCAGTAGCACTTAAAACAAAAGAGGGTAAACCTGCAGACATCCTAAAGTGATCAAATTCGACCACTTTAAAATTGGGGTTATGTATAATTCCCCAAGTCCCAAGAAATTCAATTGTATATCTGTTTCTTAGCCAATTCTTTATAATATCAGCTGAACGATTATCGCCATCTTCATATCAGTTAGGGAGATATAATCTTGCTCATTCTGAGAGAGAATGGTTACAGGTGTATTTTGAACAATGAGTTTAGCCATCATTTGTAATAGTTGTAGAAGCTTTCGGGCAGATATACGTTTTGGATATTTCGGTCGACAACCATGCGGAACAGTGGCGCAATATCCCGAGGCGTAAATCCGGCGATACCACATCCAATCTCTGTTACTAAAAACGTGAGGTGCTTATTGTTTAATGCAAATATCAGAAAATCATCAACATAAGGTTTTATAGATAGGACTCCGCCCTGCATTGTTGGAATTGCATAAGACTGACCGCACATCCCTACGCCGTTACCCCATGCCGCTCCAAATTTTGTGAATGCCAATCTGGCCGCACCGCTACAATGTCTCCCTTCCAAATTACTTCCGAAAACGAAAACCTCATTCGGAGCTAATTCGGTTATCCAATTAGAGGAAATACGCATTGCATTCATATATTTGGTCTAAGTTGTCGTAAATCAGATTCATAATGCAAAAATAATGCAAATATTTTGAAAAACAAAACGCATTATTGGGCTCAATATAAAAATGACGGGTTGCTGTGATGGGTTGGTGGCACCCGCTCCAAGGTGCGAGGCGGAGGGAGGAGTGTGTTACACGCTCTTTTATTTACCGGGCGTTTGACAGTTTTTCTGTAAAATTTCGTAACTTTGCGATATGATATCGTTAATTATGAAAGACTTTCAGTATCATCTGCAACATGAGGCTTTCCGTAACCCCGTTTCTCAAGAAAAGGAACTTAACTTAGCCGCTGGGGCTACATCTGTACTATGGACCGAAAAAACTGTAAATGATGAATAAAGAAGATTACGCTAAATTGCTCGACAAGGCTGCGCTTATCTGCGTAACCAAGCATCAAAGCCAGCGTGACAAGATGGGTTGCGCTTACTTTCAACATCCTATGCGCGTCGCTATGCGTTGCTCGGCGAATGATGAAACAATTGGCTCGATAAACGTCGCCGAGCTAAAGGTTGTCGCTCTGCTTCATGACACTATTGAGGACACCGATGTTACTCCCGAATATCTTTTGAGCGAGGGTTTTCCGCAACACGTCGTTGACGCTATTCTCTCCGTGACCAAAAAGGAGGGGGAAAGCTACGAAGATTTTGTAGCTCGCGCCAAAGTGAATCCTATAGGTCGTATAGTGAAAATCCACGACCTTGAAGACAATCTCGACGTAATGCGTCTTGATGAGGTTTCACCGAGTATGGCTGCTCGCTTCACAAAATATCTCAAAGCCCTTCGCTTTCTAAAATCATAAAACGTTATTTCTATAGCTACATATATTTTCCCCCGGAATCCAATGAAATATCTAAAATAAGGAACCATCTATTGACGATGAGAAACCGGTGCCAACACAATCTAATAACGAAAAATAATGATAGGCGGAATTTTTGGAGACCTCGCTGCAGCTACTTACCAACACAGGCCGGAGGTATTTTATAAACAACTTTTTGACAAGGAAGCCACTCTCTCCGAGTATGGCCTTTCGGTAATCGCAACTTATGCACTTATATCAAGGAGGCAACCAAATTTAACCCCGGATATTTCAAGAGACTTAATCAATAAATATTTTAAAGATATTTATCACGACCAACTTTGCATAAGCTCTCAAGCTCAAGCATGGACTTGCGACAATGCTTTCAGATATTCCTATGTAACCTCCGGAATGTTGCTTAATCGCTTGGCTACGATGGGTTACTTTACAGATGGTCGTGATGGAAATTCGTGGATTGTAGCAATCGACCAATCAACAGACAAAGAGGAGGGATACGCGCGAATGTTGCTTCCCCAAATGATAAATCTATTGCGACAAGGCAAAACAAAGGATGAAGTGTATAAGGAACTTCCCGATGTGTTTTCGATGATTAGAAAAAGTTGGAATTGGAAAGAGCAAGACACGACATTATGTTTGCTTATGCGAGCGTGGGATTGCTTCTATAATTCTTTCGATTTCGGCAGTGCAATTCATAACGCTGTGCGGTATCCGAATTCCAATACACGACAATTAGCTTCGTTAACAGGACTTATCGCCGAAGCATTTTATGGTTGTTTTTATTATTTCACAAAGAAGCGTTTCCAATCAGATACTCATATCGTGCTGGATATTCCGCGAAAAAT
This sequence comes from Muribaculaceae bacterium, assembly GCA_022510465.1. Classification (GTDB taxonomy): domain Bacteria; phylum Bacteroidota; class Bacteroidia; order Bacteroidales; family Muribaculaceae; genus HGM05190. The sequence continues at coordinate 37,076 of JAFLTJ010000009.1, read as the reverse complement.
AAAGGAATTATATCCTGATGAATGTTCGGGTATCATAGATTTTTATCGCAGCAATAAGTTATTCTTCCCTAAGAATAGTGCTTTAACAAATGTAGAACGACATACGTACACTCCCATTCACAGCAAATTTAATTCGCTTGTGATTGGACCATCAAGCTATGGGAAAATTAAAGTTGCGTTTTATCCTGACTGGGATAATCGATACGGCTTGTATCTCGACGACGGATGGTTCTATTGTTATCGAAGTTTTTGCGTTCTTGGCCGTTTTAGGATAAAACCACACCTCAAGGGCTTTATGATTTGTGACGTTCAACAATCAGAAGAAAAGCCCAAAGACTGGGCTTTCGATAAAATGCTTCAACTTGCTTTTGACAGTGCCAATGTATCGGAAATTAAAAATATTGAAATAGAATGAAACGTTGTCTCGTTTTTGTGCTTTTGACGGCAATTTTTAAATTGGCAATGGCTGATAGCCGACCCGGTCGCGAACAGCTGTTCAATGACGGATGGCGCTTTGCTCTCATTGATGATAACAGCGCGGCCCGGCCCGACTATGATGACAGAATGTGGCGAGTGGTAGACCTTCCTCATGATTGGGCTATCGAGGGTGAGTTCAGCCCCGAGAATCCGTCGGGCACGGCCGGCGGTGCGCTTCCCGGCGGTATGGGGTGGTATCGCAAGTGGCTTACTGTTGGCGACGGGGATATTGACAAGCGCATTATCCTTGATTTTGACGGTGTTTATATGAATTCGACCCTGTTTGTCAACGGAGATTCGCTGTGTACACGCCCCTACGGATATGCTCCGTTCAATGTGGATATTACGTCGGCGTTGCATCCCGGGAAGAATCTGATAGCTGTCAGAGTGGACAATACGGAGCAACCCAATTCCCGGTGGTATTCGGGTTGTGGCATATATCGCGATGTTCGTCTTCATAGAGTAAATGAACTGCATATACCCTTGTGGGGACTTCATTTCCGACAAAAATCGGCGAAAGGCGATTACACCATAGAGACAACGATAGTTAACGCCGGAAAGCACAATCGAGAGTACACCGTGACAGTTACGCCCATAGACCCCGATGGCGTAAGTTTGCCGTCGAGGGTGGAGACAGGTAGAATTGCAGCCGGAGATACGGTTGCCCATCTTATTGAGGGGCGGATTGACAATCGGCGGCTGTGGGATATCGAATCGCCTGAATTGTATAAATTCAGAGTGGGGATAGCTTGCGATGACGGCGAATGTGACGCATACGAGACGACTGTAGGGTTCAAAACCACAGTCTTTGATGCGGTCAATGGCTTTTCGCTCAATGGCAAGCCGATGAAGCTTAACGGCGTGTGTCTGCATCATGATGCAGGCGCATTGGGGGCTGCAGCCCGCCGTCGGTCAATTGAACGGCAACTTGAGATTATGAAAGATATGGGGGTTAACGCGGTGCGCTGCTCCCACAATCCGCCATCGCGAGTGTTGCTTGAGCTGTGTGATTCGATGGGGATAATGGTTATGGATGAGACATTTGACATGTGGCGTCTGAAAAAGACGGCCCATGATTATGCCCGTTATTTTGACCGGTGGCACGTGAAGGATATGACCGACCAGATTAAACGCGACCGCAATCATCCCTCGGTGATTATGTGGAGCATAGGAAATGAAGTGCTTGAACAGGGCCATAAGGCGTCGGCCGATACACTTACAGCTGCGCAGGCCAATATGATACTCAATTTCCCGCCGCTCAACGATGCTCCGGCCGATACAGCGATGACCAATCTTAACGCGGCAGTGGCGCGCCATCTTGCCGATTTAACCCGCAGCATAGACCCCGACCGACCTGTAACTGCAGGGTGCAACCACCCAAACAAAAGCAACAACCTGTTCAGGCCGGGAACTTTAGATATTATAGGATTTAACTACCATGACGCGCAGTTTGCCGATGTTCCGAATAATTTCCCCGGGCGGCCGTTTGTTGTAACCGAGAGCGTGTCGTCGTTGATGACCAGAGGATATTATCGCGGTCCGATTGATTCGCTGATGGTGTGGCCCCAGCGGTGGGACCTGCCGTTTTATGATGAATCATACGCATGCTCGTCGTATGGCAACTGCCGGGTTCCGTGGGGCTCTACCGACGAAGAAACGATGGCTATCGTGATGAACAGTGACTTTATAATGGGGCAGTTTGTCTGGACAGGGTTTGATTATATCGGGGAGCCGACGCCATATCCGTGGCCGGCCCGTAGCTCCTATTTCGGTATAGTTGACCTCGCCGGATTTCCTAAGGATATATACTATTTCTACAAGTCGGAATGGCGCCCCGAGGAGCCGGTTTTACACCTTCTGCCTCACTGGAATTATGCGCCCGGCGACAGTGTAGAGGTTATGGCTTATTACAATAATGCCACGGCGGTTGACCTGTATCTGAACGGGAGATTGATAGGCACGTCGGCCAAAACGCCTACCCGCAGGCATGCCCGCTGGAATGTGAAATGGGAGCCGGGAACACTTATGGCGATTGCCCGCAACGGCAGCCGGGAGGTATCCCGTGACAGCGTCGTGACAGCCGGCGTACCTGCCAAAGTAGTTCTGGAGGCCGACCGAGCCGTTATCGAGGCCGGTCCGCGTGACCTTTGTTACATCACGGCGCGTGTAGTCGATGAGAACGGGGTTGAATGTCCGTTGGCGAGCAATAGGTTGACTTTCATGGTTGAGGGCGCGGGAGTAAATGCGGGAACAGATAACGGCGACCCTACGTCAATAGAATCGTTTAAAAGTCACTCGCGGAAAGCATTCAACGGGCGCGCGCTGCTCATTGTTGCTCCAACCGCTACCCCCGGAGAAATTACGGTAAGCGTTACCTCGCCGGGTTTAAGGGGCGATGATGTTACAATATTATCAAAATAAATGTTAAATAGCTATCTTGGCGCTACTGTTGTAAACATTTTGTTATAAATTTGCCAAATCTGTGTGCAAAAATCAGAATAAATCTCTCTATTGTAAATCAGCAAAAAATATCAGGATGAATATCAAACAATTAATACTGAGCGGCGCAATATTTGCCACATTTGCAGCATCAGCGCCATTAGCAATGGCCGTGCCGGCGTATAGGGGTCCCGTGACCGTTACGCAAGCCGACGGAACGACGATAACAGTGGTTAACCACGGCGACGAGTGGGCGCATTATACCACCACCGTTGACAATCATTTGTTGCTGGATGTCGACGGTGTTTTTGAGTATGGAATTTTAGACGCATCCGGCAAAGTTGTGTCGTCGGGTGTCAAGGCAACCAATCTCCGCCCGGCAGCCGAACGTTCTTTTTTGTCGACTCTTGATGCAGAAAAGATAGTTGAGACTCGCGGGCGAGAGGTGTACAATGCCACGGCAGCCAAGCGCGCCCAGTTTGCTGAGCGATTCAGGTCGTTCACGGTTGACTCGGAAAAGCGCCGGGTAGCGCCGACGACATCGGGAATGCTGGTGACAAATTTTCCATCGACCGGCAAGCAGAAAGCGATAGTAATATTGGTTGAATACAAGGATATTAAGTTTAAAACCACCGATGCGCATAACTATTTTGACCGAATGCTGAACGAGAAAGGTTTCAGCGACTTTGGAAGTATAGGGTCGGCGCATGATTATTTTTTGGATGCCTCCACGGGTCAATTTGATTGTGATTTTGACCTCTACGGACCTGTTACGTTGCCATATAACCGCAGCTATTATGGGGCTAATGATATATATGGGCAGGATAGGAATGCCCATTTGATGGCAGTGCATGCCTGCGAGGCGCTTGATGCGACGGTTGATTTTACGCAATATGACCGTGATAATGACGGTGTTATCGACAATGTTTTCATTTTTTATGCCGGAGAGGGAGAGGCAACTACCGGTCCGGCAAGTTCAGTGTGGCCCCACTCATGGGATGTTCGTTATGCCGGCGAAAACAAGCAGTTTGACGGTAAAACGCTTGGCAATTATGCGTGTAGCAATGAGTGGGAATCGATGTATCCGGATGGAGCGCGCGCCGACGGTATAGGCACGTTTGTGCATGAGTTCTCGCACGTAATAGGTTTGCCCGACCTGTATGCGACAAACAACACATACGTATTTACGCCAAGAGAATGGACTGTTCTCGACTATGGGTCGTACAATTATAATGGTCTGATTCCATCTACCTATACAGCTTTTGAGCGTATTTCGATGGGTTGGATTAATCCGACGGTACTGACCGGGCGCGCCGACGTCACGCTAAAAGAGATTTCCAGCAACGAGGCTTATATTATTCCGACCAATCTGCCAAACGAGTACTTTGTATTAGAGAATCGGCAGAAGAAAGGATTTGACAGGGAATTGCCCTATCATGGAATGCTGATATGGCACATCGATTATTTGAAATCGGCATGGACCAGCAATTCGGTAAACAACGCCGCGAACCACCAGCGAGTTGATTTGGTGGAGGCTAACAATCAGACAGCAGAGACGACGTCGATGACAGAAGGCAGACGCGGCAATCCTTTCCCCGGTATTAAAAGAGTAAGAGAATTTACGTCAGAAACAACGCCGGCGTTGAAAACATGGAGCGGACAGGCTATAGACCTGCCGATAACCGATATAACCGAAACCAACGGCGTGATAACCTTTAAGGTTGCCGGAGGCTTGCTCAGACTGGACCCGGTAACATTCCGTTCGGCCACCAATGTGACTCCGCGGTCGTTTACCGTTAACTGGAACAGCGTTGAGGGCGCGGATAATTATGTCGTGACCGTAACTGTTGACGGAAATATTGTCAAAGGGTATGATAAGCTTGAGGTTGGCAATGTTAACAGTGTGGATGTGACCGGTCTTGAGCCGACGACGACTTATGCCGTAACAGTGGCGGCGTATGATGAAAATAGGACAAGCTACTCGGAAAGCGAGGCTCCGCTGACTGTTACGACCTCGGAACTGACGTTTGATTACGTTATTCCAACGGCGTATGTGTCGGGGCGCACGGAGACCGAAACAACATTGACATGGAAAGCGGTTGACGGTGCCAATTCGTATTTTATAGACTTGTTCTCGCAGGAACATGGTGAGAGCAAGGATGTATTTCTTGATTTTGCCGACGGGTATGCTTACCTGCCCGCGGGATGGAAGACAACATGCACCAAAAACTACGAATCATCTATCTTCTCGAGCGTTGTGCCGGCACTGTGTTTCAGCGTTGGCGATTATATTGAGTCGCCGGTGTTCCCGGGAGATATCAAGTCGGTATCATTCTGGTGCAGAACGCAAAGCAACGGAACAAGCAACAAAATTGACGTTGAATTCCTTGTTAACGGTGAATGGAAGACCGGTAGCAGCCCCAACGCGCCCCAGTCCAAAACAACCATGACGATAGAGGCCGCCGATATTCCGACGGGCGCACGAGCCGTTAGAATTACTTATAGCGGCACAGGCGACGCTACGCTGGCACTTGACGACGTTAAGGTAACATATTTCACGGAAAGTGTTCGCAACTATTTCGGAGTATATCATAATTACAGTGTTGGCAACGTTACTTCACTTAATGTAACCGGTCTTGACCCGTCGACCGAATATCTGTTTACTGTTCGCGGACACAATGGTAGCGTTTACACACTCCCGTCGGCCGAAACCGCTATTGTATTCGGGTCGGGCATAAGCGACATTGAGCGCGATAAAGCGGATATTCAGGTTCGTTACTACAATCTTCAGGGTGTGGAGGTTAAAAATCCTGTAACCGGTCATATCTACATTAGAGTTTCGGGTGGCAAGGCCGAGAAAGTAATTGTCAGATAACTGATATAAAAGTGATTAAGAGAATAAAAATAGAAAAAATGAGGAAGCAGATAATTGTTATATCTATAGCCGTTGCAGCCGGCTTGTCGGGGCTCGCAGCCGAGCATTTAAAGAGCCTTAATCCGGCTTACTTTGACATGACAACTCCGGCAGGAACAGACTTTTACACGCACGTAAACAAAGGCTGGGAGGAGGCTCATCCGTTGACAGCAGAGCATGCCCGATACGGCCAGTTCAACATTTTGAACGACTCGTCGGAAGCTCGCGTTCAGCGCCTTGTATTGAACTTGGCAAACACAAATCCACAGCCTGGGTCGGTGGCATTCAAAGTGTCGACAATCTATAACCAGTCGATGGACTCGGTAAGACGTAACCGCGAGGGCGCAGCGCCGATACAGGCTGACCTGAAAAAGATAGAAAGCACAAGCCATGATGGAATGGAGGAGCTTTTCTACTGGATGCATGCCAACTATGCGAGCCCGTTTTTTGGTGCGGGTCCAATGGAGGATATGGCCAATAGCAATGAATATGCAATGTATATCAGCGGCGGTGGCATGAGCCTTGGCGACCGCGATTATTACCTTGAAAATGATAAGCGCAACAAGGAGGTCAGAGAGGCATTCAAAAAGCTGATTGTGACACAAATGCAAAACGCCGGTTACAGCAAGAAAGATGCCAACCGTATAATGAAAAATGTGCTGAAAATAGAAACAGCATTGGCCGACTCGGCGTGGACCCGTGAGCAGAGCCGTAATATACCGGCGATGTACAATCCGCGCACAATCGAGCAGGTAAAAGAGATGTATCCGGCTGTAAACTGGGACCGTTTCTTTGTTGAAACAATGGATATCGCTACGCCCGAAGTGGTTATCGTAACCGAGATAAACTCGGTAGCGCAGGCCAATAATCTTATCGCAAGCCTTACCGACCGCGAGATAAAGGATTATTACCTTTGGAAATATGTTTCGCAGGCCGCAGGGCAGCTAAGCGATAAGTTTGCCGATGCGTCGTTTGAGTTTAGCAAGGTTATGAGTGGCGTGCAGCAGCAGCGCCCGCGGTGGAAACGAGCTCTCGGCGCGACCGAATCGGCAATGGGGGAGGCTGTTGGCCAGCTTTATGTGGAGGCTTATTTCCCGCAGTCGTCAAAGGATTACATGGTGGAGCTGGTTGAAAACCTGCGCACAGCCCTTGGCAAGCATATCATTAACCTCGACTGGATGACCGACGAAACCAAGCTTAACGCGATAAAGAAGCTCAATGCCTTTACGGTCAAGATTGGCTATCCCGACAAGTGGAAAGACTATTCAACAATGGAGATAGACCCGGCGCTGAGCTACTATGAGAATATGCACAATGTGGCGATGTGGCACCAGAAGGAGCAGCTTTCAAAATGGGGCAAGCCGGTTGACAAAACCGAGTGGGGCATGACTCCGCAAACGGTTAACGCTTATTACAATCCGTTGGCCAACGAGATAGTGTTTCCCGCGGCAATCCTGCAGGCTCCGTTCTTTGACCCCGAATCGAGCGATGCCGAGAACTATGGCGGAATCGGTGTTGTGATTGGGCATGAAATGACCCATGGCTTTGATGACCAAGGCAGCAACTTTGATTCAAACGGCAATATGGTTGAATGGTGGACACCGGAGGACAAGGCGGCTTTTGAGGCTAAAACGTCTAAGTTGGTAGAGCAGTTTGACGCTGTAGAGGTTTTGCCCGGCCTTTATGCAAACGGAAGTTATACGCTTGGCGAGAATATTGCCGACCAAGGCGGTTTGCGTGTTGCCATGACCGCATTCCTCGATTCTCAGAAGAAGAAAGGTGTTGATGTCAACAGCCCGGAGGCGCTGATTGACGGTTATGCGCCCCTGCAGGTGTTCTATATGAACTATGCCAACTTATGGGCAAATAATATCCGTGAAGAGGAGATTCGCTCGTTGACTACCGGCGATGTTCATTCGCTGGGTCGCAACCGTGTAAATGTAACGTTGCGCAATCTTGCTCCGTTCTTCAACGCGTTCTCTATTGCCGATGGTGATGCAATGTTCCGACCCGAGAGCAATCGCGTTATTATCTGGTAAAACTATCTGAACAAAATATTAAGCGAGGGCGTTTCAAAACGAATAGTTTTGTTTCGCCCTCGCCTGTTTGTTTAAGCCTGTGTTATCGGACCCGTTTTATGATGGCGACGTAGGTCAGGAGCAGAATGTTCATCATCAGGGCGTAGACGATAGCCGGAACGGCGAGCCGGTTGTCGTTGAATACCAGCGGAGACGTTGCCAGTGCAATAGCCTGGGCGGCGTTCTGCATGCCTACTTCGATGACTATCGTGCGCCGTTCGCGGCGGTTAAGGCGGCACACGTTACTGATTAATGCTCCGGCGGCCATGGCTATGAGAATGAGCACTGTGACAAACAGCCCCAGCTCCTTGAAGTTGTCGACGATTGCGGCTTTGTTGCCAATGAAAAAGAGCGTGGCGAGGAGTATCAACAACGGAAATGCCAGCCGGCCAAGATAACGGTGAATGCGGGCGGCTGCCGCGGGCTTAGTGGCGCGTAACCACATGCCGAGCAATACCGGTATCAAAACAAGGACTATGTTTTGCATCACGAGCGACCCAACGGGCAGTTTTACGACAGTTCCCATAATCAACGGTAGTGTTGCCAGCGTTATAACCGAACTTAAGGCCGTGAGACTCACCGAGAGGGCCACGTCGCCCCGAGCGATTCCCGAAAAAATATTGCTGGAACTTCCTCCCGGGCAGCATGCAATCAGCATCAGCCCGATAAACATCGTTTCGCTGACCTTGAATACACTTGCAAGCAGGAATACAATGGCCGGAATCAGCACAATCTGGCCGAAAAGGCCTGCCAGGACGGCCCGCGGGCGCTTGGCTATCATGGCAAAGTCGCGTGCTTGCAGTTCGAGCCCGAGGTCAAACATCAGCAGGCTCAGGATTGGCAAAACGATTAAAACTGAGGACATAATCCGGGCGAGAGAGTGTGTTTAACGAGTGAATGGATTACCGGTCGGAACCGGGAATCCGACTGTGTCGTTTTAGCGACTTGAACTGACGCAGGATGTTGTGTGCATACTGCTCATTCATGGCCCACCGGCCGGTCAAATCTTCCCAGCAAGGGGCGCATCCGCGCGCAACATAGCGATAGCGGGGGTCGACAATCTCCTCGCCGTCGGGAAGGTCGTCGTCGCAGCAGTAGGCGTACAGGTGCTGTATCAAGGCTGTCACGCCCTCGCGGATTGATTCAAAGGAACAACCTTGGTTGCCGCGTTGGGTGACCCCCATGCCGCAATAGTTGTGTTGTGAAGCCTCTACGGCTGTTCCATTGTCAAATCTGAACCAACCGGTTTCGATAATGGCTTGACATAGCGCTATATCTCCGCGAATGCCATATATCTCTCCAACCTCCTGGAAAGCCTGTGCTATCGCCGGGTCAAAGTTGGGATTGTGATGGCGAACAAAGGCGGTCATTGCTGTAGAATCAACCTCGATGCACCCCTGAATAGGCGTTCTCCCCGAAGCTGACATCACGCCGAGAATGATAAATATAATTGTTACAATCCGGGTCATTGTTGCTGGGGCTTAAAGGCTGTATATATGGTGCATACGCCAAGGGTCAAGGTTTTGAACCGGGCGTTGACAAATCCGGCACCTGTCAACATTTCCAGCATTTTTTCGCCTTGCGGCACCGCTGCAATTGAACGCGGCAGGTAGGTGTAGGCGTCGGTGTCGCGTGATACCACGCGGCCAACGGCGGGGATAATCTTGGTGCTGTAGATATTGTAAAGCGGCCTGATTACGGGCATTGTAGGGGTTGACAGCTCGATGACACACATCATTCCGCCGGGTTGTAACACTCTGAACATTTCGCTGTAACCTCGCGCCAGGTCTTCAAAGTTGCGAACGCCGTAGGCCACGGTGACGCAGTCGAATGTCTCGTCGGGGTAGGCTAAATCAAGGCAGTCGCCGACTGTCAATTTGACAACGTCGCCCAGCCCTGCGGCGGCCACTTTTCGCCGGCCAATCTCAATCATGCGGGCCGACAGGTCGATGCCTATCACCGAGATAGGGTCAAGCCGTTGGGCAAGCAACATCGCCAGGTCGCCGGTGCCGGTAGCCACGTCAAGGATCTTTGTAGCGCCGTGGCTGTGTATCATCTTTACAGCTTTGCGGCGCCACAATTTGTCTATTCCGAGGGTCATGGCGCGGTTCATCAGGTCGTAGGCCGGCGCGATGTTATCAAACATCTTTTCGACTTGAACCTTTTTTGCGCTATTATCCCCTTTGTAGGGCTTTATGTTTTCGCAATCGGGACTCATTTATTTGAGTGATTCCAGGCAAGAAAGCACGTTGGAGTTGATGCGCGAAGTTAGGTCGGGGTCGTCGGTTTTGACGAATTTGCGGCCTGTAATGTGCTCATACAGCTCAATATAGCGGTCGGCTACACTCTGGCAGAACTCGTCGGTCATTTCGGGTACCTGCTGGCCTGCCTGTCCCATAAATCCGTTTTCTATCAGCCACTGGCGCACGAACTCTTTTGAGAGTTGACGCTGCGGTTCCCCTTTGGCCAGGCGCTCTTCATATCCGTCGGCATAGAAGTAACGCGACGAGTCGGGGGTGTGGATTTCATCGATGAGGATTACTTTTCCGTCACGCTTGCCGAATTCATATTTTGTGTCCACCAAAATCAGGCCTTTCTCGCGAGCCATCTGCTGACCGCGTTCAAATAGAGCCCGGGTGTACCGCTCCATGACTTCATAGTCTTCGGCCGACACAATTCCCTGAGCAATAATCTCTTCGCGTGAAATGTTCAGGTCGTGACCTTCGTCGGCTTTGGTTGTTGGAGTTATAATGGGACCTCCCGGAAATGCTTGATTTTCAATCATTCCGTCGGGTATTTTTACTCCGCAAATTTCGCGAACTCCGGCTTTATAGTCGCGCCATGCGCTCCCGGTCAGGTATCCTCTGATAATCATTTCAACCTTGAATCCCTCGCATTTTTTGCCAACGGTGACCATAGGGTCGGGCGAAGCGAGCTTCCAGTTGGGAACAATGTCGGCGGTCGAATCGAGGAAGTAGGCTGCTATCTGATTGAGGACTTGGCCTTTATAGGGTATTCCTTTGGGGAGGATAACATCAAAGGCCGAGATGCGGTCAGACGCAATCATCACCATCAGGTCATCGTTGATAGTGTAGACGTCGCGAACTTTTCCGTGATACACTGCCGTCTGTCCGGGGAAATTGAAATCGGTAGATACTAAAGTCGTAGCCATTGTTTATTATTTATTATTTAAGACGCTGCAAAAGTACTCAAAAACCACGACATTTCATAATTTATTCACGGTTTGCTCCACTTTTGCCTTCAGCCGGGCGTATGGAGCAAGCCGTGACACGGGGGTTACCGATAGTCGGCAAAACGCTTCTGCAGTTGCTTGCGGGCAAAGAATATGCGGCTTTTGACTGTTCCGAGCGGCAGCTGCATTTCTTCGGCAATCTCTTCATATTTGTAGCCTGCAACGTGCATTGAGAACGGGATGCGGTATTCGTCGGAAAATTCTTCAATCGCTTTTGTTATCTCGGATGCGGCGTATGTTCCCTCGGGGCTGTCGACAGCTGTATCAACGGCCAAATCAAGCTGATAGAGGTCTTCGGTTTGGTCGATTACTGTAGCCGAGCGGGACATGCGGCGGTAGTTGTTGATAAAAATGTTTCTCATAATGGTGAACACCCACCCCTTGAAGTTGGTATTCTCGGCAAACTTTTCGGCATTGTCAAGAACCTTCAAAGTAGTATCCTGAAGCAGGTCCTCGGCATCGTCGCGATTGGAAGTAAGCATCATTGCAAAGTTCATCATGTTGCTCTGAAGGCTTATCAGCTTGCTCTCTAAAATCTTGTTTTCCATATTGAGAAATAATTTTAGTTTGTTGAACGATTAGTTGTTTTAGATTAGGTGTCGCCGGGCGGGGATTTTATTGCCCTTTTGTTGTGGCGACGATGCAAAAGTACGCAATAGCAGCTGCCGGCAATTTTTAAAATGTTAACAAAAGTTAATAGGTAAAATTGAATTGTGTTTATAGATGTAAATCGCGGTGTATCAATGATTTAATGGTGTTATTTTGTTGTTGCAGCTTTGTAACATTTTAGTTTGAAAACCTTGGTTGTAACAATTTTGTAACAATCTCGAGGGAGTGAATGGCGGCCCAAAAGGTTGCCGCGACGGGCGCAGGCTTGGAAGCCTGCTTTTCGGGCTGATGCGGCGGTCCCTGGTTGCGGTGGGGTTTGCATACTATAAGTTTAATGTTTATATTTGCCGGGAATCTATTAACCAAATAAATTAAGAAGATGAAAAGTAAACTTTTGACAATTGCAGTGGCTTTTTCGATGGCCGCATGGATGGGCGCATGCTCGTCGGGTGAAACAACAAAGGCTGAGGCTGATGAAAATGCAGTTGAGGCAACTGTAGACGGTGAGGCCGGCGCTGTTGACGTGGAGAGCGCTCTGAAGAGCGAGGATACTAACGAGGTGCTTGGCGGATACAACGCTTTGCTCGACCGTTATAACGATGTTGTTGAAAAAATCAAGAATGGCGATACTTCGCTGATTGACGAGTTTAATAAGCTGACCGAGCTTCTGAACAGCTACAAGGATAAGCTTGAGGGTTTGAAGGGCTCAATGACCGAGGAACAGGCTCAGATGCTGGATAATGCACTCTCGAAAGCTGCCGGTCTGAAGGGCGCAGCCGAGACTGTTGTTTCGGCCATCAAGGGTGATGCCAACGCTAAGGCTACCGAGGCAGTTGAAGAGGCTAAGGCAAAGGCCGGCGAGGCAGTTGAGGAAGCAAAGGCAAAAGCCGGTGCAGCCGTTGACGACGCCAAAGCTAAAGCAGCCGATAAAGCCCAAGAAGCTGTTTCAAAGGGTGTTGACAAGCTTAAGAATCTGAAATAAGAGAAGGTCGCAATATTAGCGGCTTATGCTATCACGGGGCTGTCTTCCAATGGTGAAGGCAGCCACTGTTTTGTTGGTGATATTCGATTTTTTTGCCGGATTGACGGTTTTGTCTTACCTTTGTAACCCATAAGTTTATCACTTTTTTATAAAATGGAATCTACACGTCAAGCTAAAATTGCGCGCCTTATTCAGAAGGAGTTAAGCGAAATATTCCGCCAACAGACGGCCAAAACCCAGGGAACGATAGTGAGCGTCAGCACTGTCAGAGTGTCGCCCGACCTCAGTATCGCCCGTGCATATCTGTCGGTATTCCCGTCGGCAAAGGCAGCCGAGACCATTGAAAGCGTAAATCGAAGCGCAAAATCGGTCAGATATGAGCTGGCACAACGCGTTAGATACCAGTTGCGCAAAACCCCCGAATTGTCGTTCTTCTTGGATGATTCACTGGATTATATCGACAAAATCGACGCCCTCCTTAAAGAGGATGGAATATAATTTTTTAGGATGAGATTGCCCTTTTCCATTGCCTTTCGCTACCTTGTGGCCCGCAAGAGCCACTCGGCGGTCAATATAATCTCTATAATTTCGATGGCCGGAGTCGCGGTTGCGACGGTGGCAATGGTAGTGGTTATGTCGGTGTTTAACGGATTTACCGACCTTGCCGAGGGGCGTCTGGGGTTCGTCGACCCGCAATTGAAAATTCTGCCGGTAGATGGCAAATTTATTGACGATGCCGATTCGCTGGCCGAGGCTGTTGCCCGCGTCGAGGGGGTTGCAGCGGCAGTGCCGGTGGTTGAAGACCAGGCGCTTGCGATGTATCACGACCGCAGCATGCCCGTGATTGTCAAGGGGCTTCCCGAGGGGTATGACGGAACGGTTGTCGACATTGGCTGCACGGTTATCGACGGCGTATTTGGTGCCGACGACGCGCCCGATTCGCTTGGATTGACCCCCCGCAGCGCGGTTGTCAGCGTTGGCGTTGCTCTCCAGTTGGGCACGCGGCCGTCGTTCTATGACCCTCTGACCCTATTTGTGCCCCGTCGTCACGGGCGCTACAATCCGGCCAATCCGGCGGCGGCTTTCCTCTCTGACACAACTATCGTTTCGGGTATCACGGAGGTTGACCAGGCGGAGTATGACGGCAATTACATCTATATCCCCCTGTCGGTGGCTCGCGACCTTCTTGACCTGTACACCGAGGGCTCGGCCGTTGAAATAGCTCTGTCGCCCGGGGTCAACCAGGATAAGATACAGGAATGCGTGGCCAAGGCGGTAGGCCCCCGGTATCGCGTTCTCGACCGTCGGCACCAGCAGGAGCAGGCTTTCCGTATGATTAATATCGAGAAGTGGGTAACGTTGCTTATGCTTGCTTTTATCCTCGTTATCGCGTCGTTTAACATCATTTCGACCCTCTCGATGATAATAATTGAGAAAACGGGGAGTATCGCCGTTATGAGAGCGATGGGGGCCTCCAGGACTATGTTGAAGCAGGTCTTTATGATTCAGGGGTGGCTGGTGTCGCTAATAGGCGGCGTTGCGGGTATTTTGATAGGGCTCGCGCTTTCGCTGGCTCAGCAATATGGCGAATTTATCAAGATAGGGGGCGACCCGGCCAATCTGGCAGTCAGCACCTATCCGGTAAGGGTGGCTCCGGTCGACCTTCTCGTCATCCTCGCTATCGTTGCCGTTATAGGGCTGGTTACCGGCCTTATCTCCGCCCGATTTCTTCCGCGCGATAAAAGCACGGGCGAGAAGCCATAGCCCCTCGCCCGCGATATTGGGATGCGTGTAGCTTTATCTGATTACAATCTTTTCGGCCTTGCCGTCGGCATGGCGCTTGATGTAAACACCCGGGGTGAGACCCTCGGCCGACGTCTCGCGGCCCGTTAGGGTGTAGATGCGGCCTGTTTCGGCAGCTTCGTCGGCAGTCACGGTTGAAATACCCGAGCTTTTTGTCACAATCTTGACATCCTTGCTTACGCCTGGTGCCTTGATTGTCACGGTTGCTTCCTCGTCGGCGGCAACATTGGTAGCGGTAAAGGTTACAACCGTTTTGTCATAACGCCCGGTGGCAGTGGCGCTGAGCCAAGAGGGAAGTCCGGCAAAGGTGAGCTCGCTTGCGTCATAATAGCTGTCGAGCGTCATGCTGACGGGATTTTGTGCTGTTATCTCAAGAGAACTTTCGCCACTCTCCAGCCACGGGAACGTGGCGTCGAGCATAATGTAGAACGCCACAAGTTTGTCGTCGGTAAAATCGGGCGTCGGCCCCCACGACAGTGGCAGAGTTGTCTCCATGTATCTTGTCTGACGGCCAATCCAGCCGAGACCCAGGCTGTTGGGGTTGTCGGTGTCCGACATCAGCGGAGCGTAGTATTCCACATTTTCGGCGTCTCTGAAACCGCCTATTGTGGCAAAAAAGTACGGAATGGTGCTCTTGCTGATTACTACCGGCTCGTCGAACGTGAAACTGAGCGACATAAAGTCCAGCCCGTCTTTCTGTTCTATCACGGTAATATCTTCGGCCTTGCATTCGGCCTTTACTATCGGCTCTTCACCAATCTCCATTCCCGCGTTTAGTGCAAAGATTTCGCCGACAAACACCGCTCCGGGCTTTACCTTCCCGTAGGCCAGCGTTCTGATTCCGGTTACAACTATCGGCGCGTTGGGCGTATAGAAGAAGTTGCCGAATTTTTCAAGATGAGAGAATGAAAAATCTTCATTCTCAGGGTCATAATCATCCTCGCCAAGGCTTGCCAGACCCCAATATTTGTCGGAATCTTTGTTGTAGCCGAAGATAGGAACCCCGGTGGCCTCGTCGATATATGTCGTCTGCCCCTCGTTTGTGGGGTCAACAACCGTCAGCCCGTAGTTTTCAATCTTCCCGTCGGTCTCATATTCCCCTCTGCCTCCGGCCTGATAGAAGCCCTCGAAAGTGAAATCGGTGGGGTCGGTTGTCGCGGTGCTCGCGGTCAACGTCGGGAATTTATACAGATTATTGCGAGTCGTAAAGGCGTTGGTGTAATCGGTTTTGTAGGAGACCGAAAGGTTGCGCGATGTTGAGGTTTGTACCTCCGCGGTTTTGTTGTCAACGATGTAGCTCCAGGTATATGTCGCCGTTGCCGGAGTTGTCTTGTTGGTATATGCTACAGTTGAATAGACCGGACCAACCATAATCGATGTTGGCAGATATTTGCCGGTCTCGGTCAGTCCGAAGAAAAGACCGCTCAACGGGCGGCTATACGCTGTTTTTGTTGGTGTAGCGCCTATTGTCGGGTTTAACACATTTCCGGGCAGCTGATTCCCGGCGGGGTTGTTCTGCTGCGGCAATGCCCCGGCGGCCATCGCGTTTGTCAGCCCCAATAGCGCTGCGCTAATAATCAATAATTTTTTCATATAAATGTAAAGTAGTGTGTTTTGTTGCTGATAACCTGTAATAGTCAGGGTGTGATTATGTTGCAAATTTACACATAAAACTTCAAATAAGCAAAAAAACGACGACGAGGCCAAAAACGGCAGCATGGAGCGACGGGGCGCCGAGAGATGGCGCGGTGGTTGGATCGCAGGAGATGGCGCAGGCTTGGAAGCCTGCTTTCCGGGCTGACGCGGCGTGGGAGGCGAGAGGGGTGGCTTGCTGTACCCGGTTAATGAAATTAAGCCCTGACGGGCATCTCTCTCTTCGGCAACCGATAAGGCAAAGATAATTGTTTTTTGTGGAATTGCAATTATAACCTATCCGAAAGTGGTAATTTTTTTGCGTTTCGGATGAGTTATAAATTATAATCTATCCGAAAGTGGTGTTTTTTTGATGTTTCGGATGGGTTATAAGGTGGGCGGTGGAGCGCGGTGGGTGGCGCAGGCTTGGAAGCCTGCTTTCCGGGGTTTGGCGGTGGATGGGTTGTCGATAATGCAAAGATGGCTGGGTTTTTATGCATTTGCGGTGTATTTGTGCTTAAAAAATTGCTGAAATCGGGGTGAAAATGTATAAAGTTGACGTATTTTGTTGCTGATTGCAAATAAAACAGTATCTTTGCGCCTGAGATATTTATAAATATACATTAACCCTAAAAACGAGACACTATGAGAAAAGTTTTATCTACACTTCTCACAGCGTTGCTTATGATGACGGTGCAGAATGCTCTGGCCAACAAAGTAGGCGACTCTTACACGCTCCCGGGAATCTACACTATGAGCATTGATGATGACTATAGTGAAGCCAAAACCGGAGTGCATGATATCACCGTGCAAATTGCGCCGACCGAAGATGGTAAATATGCTGTTACAGAGCTTGAAACCGAGTATTTCCGCGGCGTAATCCCCTTTGATTTTAATGATGCAACCAATACAATTTCATTTCAGTCAAAGGTTGATTTAGGGAACGGGTATTATTTTATGACCTACACTTCAAATAATTGGGGTGATTATTATCCAAACAGGACTTACACGTTAACGTTTGATACAGCCACCGGCGAAATCACGTTCCCGAATTATGCATGTTTGGCATGGATTGAGGAAGAAGCCATTGATTACGATGAATGGAGTATCGGTAGCTTTATGACTCGTTACACTGCCATTTCGCTCAAGCAGACCGGCGACCTTGAAGAGGAAGAGGATAAGGGTCCGCTATGGATTGACCTTGGCGACGCTACTCTGATGGATGGCTGGGTGCTCCCGATGCTTGGTATTGACCAAACCAAACAGGAAAACTGGTACAAAGTTCCTTTGCAGCAGAATCGCGATGACGAGCACCTCTATCGTCTTGTTAACCCTTACATGGTGGGTCCCGCTGCCGAAGCAAACATTCACACAACCAAGGAGGGTTATATCGAGTTTAACATCTCTGACCCCGAACATGTTCTTTTCAACAAGGTTGAGGCCGGTTTTGCCTACAACGACGCTCGCGACGGCGAGAAGAAGTTCAACCAATTCTATTGCATGAATGACCTTGGTGCAACGGCTCTGAGATATTCTAACTATGAAATTTCGCAGATAATCCAGTTGATGGGTAAAGATATCATCTTTACAACATACGAGGATGGTGTTGTTACTCTCGGTGCAGATATTTTGGATAACAGATTTGGTGATGGTTCTTTGAGTTATGATGCGCGTTATGGCACAGAGTCTAAGCCTGATTGTAATGGAATTTGGTGGAATAATAATGACCGCCCCATCAACATGTCGGCAAGAATCTATTTCCCCGATGCAGAGCTCCCCGAAGAGCCGGCTGAACCCGAGGAACCCGAAGACCCCAATGCCGTTAAGGGTACTGCAACCTACGCTCTGGCTGTTGATGAGACCCACACGGCAGGCGAGACAGTTGAAGTAAAGAACGAAGATGATGAGGTTGTAGCCACTCTTACATTCGGTTTTGCCGGCGAGCCCGACTATAAACCAGCGACCGCGAATGCGGCGAATGCTTCTCTTGGTATGGTTGCATTCACTGAAGGTAATGGCGAGAACGGTAAGAAAGAAGGAAATCAGGGTACTGCCTACATTATCAAGCCCAAGTATAACGGTAGCGTGACCGTAGGCGTTGTGATTAACGCCGACAAGCCGCTCTGGATTCTCGAAGATGGCGTTGCCTTGGAAGAATACAGCGGCAAGACAGAGACCGAGAAGTATTATGGCGCGTATGAATTTGACGTGAAGGGCGGTTCGGAGTATGTTGTTACCTGCCAGGGTTCTAAGCTGGGCTTCTATGGCTTCAACTATGCATACGAGGATGTAATTAAGGAGGAACCTGTTGTTGTGGCCGTTCCGGTGTTCAATCCCGAGGATGGTGCTACAGTGGCTCCATACGACGTTATCGAGATTACCGCCGAAGAGGATTGTGACATCTACTGGATGATTGAAGGTTATGACGAAGACTTTGTAGAATATGTTGCCGATGAGGCTATCGTGCCCCGCGATGCTACCGAATCAATCACCGTTAAGGCATACGCTCAGAAAGATGACGTGCAGAGCGATGTTGTGACCGTTACCTACACCATAGGCAAGAACGACCCTATGCTTGAGTGGATTCTCAACGGCGAGACTGTAACCGAGGTTACTGTTGATATGGGTGACGAGGAGCCGGCTCTCCCGAACCTTGACGGTATCATCGAGGGTGGTGTAGAATTTACTTCAAGTGACGAGAAGGTTGCAACCATAGATGAAGAGGGTGGTATCAAGCTTGTTGCCGCAGGTAAAACCACTATAACTGCAAAATCAAACGAGACTGTTACTTTCAAAGCTGCCGAGGCATCGTTTGAGCTGACGGTGACCGATACCAAGTCGGGTATCATCGGCGTTAGCGTTGATGGCGCGAGCGTTCGTTACTACAACCTCCAGGGTGTTGAGGTAAGCGTTCCGGCTGCCGGCCAGACCTACATCAAGGTTTCGGGTAACCAGGCCGCTAAAGTTATCGTAAAGTAAAAACACACACATAAATTCCTGTAGTGAGTCCCGCGTCGGGTTAACCCCCTGCACGGGGCTCGCTGTATCTATCCCACGCTGTATAACGCTTGCCGTTTGAGGTTATTTTATACAGCTCCGTTGCTTGTTTGGGATATTATTCTTATATTCGCGACGGTATAGGTAATTTAGTGTTATGAAAAAACTCGTATTTTTTGTGCTGTCGGTTTTTGTCGGCATATCGGCATCGGCACTGACTCCCGGATTCTCGTCTTTAATGATTCAATCCCATGGTGAAGAATGGTCGGCCGATATGTCGTGGGACTATGTAAGTGGTTTGGTGACAAAATCCATCCTGATGTATTGTGCCCAATATCCCGACGAAACACTTTCGGCCCGGGCCTACGAGTGGTGCAAGACCTACGCCGACATTGCCCTTTATGACCTCGACAGCAACGGCAATTTCAGCCGGTTTGGCGAGGGGAGCCTGGACAACATCGCTTCGGGGAAAGTGCTCCTTGACCTCTATCTCAGTGAAGCGTCGGTAAACCCGGCTGACAGCGAGCGTTACCGCCGTGCTGCTGATTATCTATATGATTATTTGCGGAATAGATACACCCGCATCAACCGCACCGATGGGAAGGGCTGTTTCATCCACAAATATTCCTACCCTGACCAAATGTGGCTCGACGGGCTGTATATGGGGTCGGCTTTCTATGCCGAGTACCTCTCCGTGTTCCCTCCCGCCGATGAAAAAGATGGCCTTGAGGCGTGGGCCGATATCGCGTTGCAGTTCAAGACTATACACAAGTACACCTATAATGCCGATAAATCGCTCAACTATCATGGTTGGAGCGCCAATCCCTCCGACCCCAATTCATTCTGGGCCAACCGTACAGAGCCCTACAAGGGGTGTAGTAAGGAGTTTTGGGGGCGCGGAATGGGGTGGTATGCAGCCGCGTTGGTCGACGTGCTGGCGGTTATGCCTACCGAACATCCCGATTATGAGGATGTTGCCGTGATTTTCTCGCAGGTGGCCGATGGTATCGTGCGCTGGCAGGATTCGGAGAGCGGTGTGTGGTACCAACTGCTGCAATATGATAGCAGCTTTAAAAGTTCATGGGGTACGCGAAACTATCTTGAAGCATCGGTGTCGAGTATGTTCACCTACGCGCTGCTAAAGGGAATCAGGCTGGGATTGCTCGATGAGAGCTATATTCCCGTGGCATTGAAAGCCTATGATGGCCTGATTAAGACATTCATCACCCAAAATGGCTCTAATGTTGACATCCACAAAATTTGCCGGTCGGCAGGCCTGGGACCCGCCTACAATCGCGAGCGCGACGGCTCGGCCAACTATTATCTTGACGGAAGCGATGTCACGGTAGTCTCCAACGAGGGGAAAGGAATAGGCTCGTTCATAATGGCAAGCCTGGAGTATGAAAAATTCACTACATCGTCGTTGCCCGCCGTGAAAGCCAACCCGGTTGCGCCTGCAATGATATTTGACATTCACGGCCGCCAATACCCCGAGGCTCCCGGGGGACTGTACATCGAGCTGCGCGACGGTACGGCGACGAAGAGGATAAATAGATGACCGGTTAATAGAGACTGCGGAGATAACGTAACAAACGGGAACCGGGGGATGATTTGCGGCCGGCGCTTGGGGGAGCGGCGGTAACGCAAGAGGTAACAATCGGGCGTTTTAAGTGTTTTTAACACTATTAAATATTTTTTAACCCGATTTAAACTGAAAAATATTACTAATTTTGCGGAATTATGAATAAGCAAGGTCTGTATTGCCGTTAAAACCGGTCAAATATGGATACTTAAGGGCTTTAGATAAACAACCTAACAAAACATATACAGTGAAAAAAAGATTAGTATTTCTTTTTGTAGCAGTTCTGGCTATATTCGGAACTGCATCAGCCCAGAGGGTCGGTTTAAAGACGAACCTCGTTTCTGATGCGCTTCTATCGCCCAATCTGGGAATAGAGGTGGGGTTGAAGCCACATTGGTCGCTTGATGTCACGGGAGAGCTGAATCTGTGGACAATAGACGGCCATAAATGGAAACACTGGCTGGTACAACCCGAAGCCCGTTACTGGTTTTGTGAATATTTTGCGAAGCACTTTATCGGAATCCATGCCATAGGAGGGCGATACAATTTTGGCAATATAGAAAACAGTATTAATTTCCTGGGGAGTGACTTGTCACAGTTGAGCCACAATCGTTATCAGGGGTGGGGAATAGGCGGAGGTATAGCCTACGGATACTCGTTTCTTCTGCACCGCAACTGGAACTTAGAGTTAGAGATAGGGGTTGGTGCGATATACACCAAATATGATGAGTATCAGTGTCGAGACTGCGGAAAGAAAGTGGGGAGCGATGACCATCTTTATCTGGGCCCGACCAAAGCGGCAATAAATCTTGTATACGTATTTTAAGACCGGAAAAGATTATGAAGAGTATAGGTATGATTAAAATGTTGATGGCAACGGTGGCATTGGCGCCAGCCATCATGTCGGTTTCGGCGCAAGAGCCGGTTCTTCAGCGCGTAACGACAACAGATACTGTGGCCCTCGGAGTAGGAGTGAATGATATTAAGATGGGTCGAAACGGCGATATGATGTCGGTCAAGATGGATATAGACTTGGCCGGGACAAGGATGCACGGCGACCGAGCCATTGTATATACACCGGTTATAGTAAACGGAGGAGATTCATTGAGACTTACTTCGGTGGGTCTTTACAGCCATGTTCGCTGGATACAATATCAGCGCGACGGAGAGAAACCGATGGGCGGTTCAAGCGAGGTTTCGTACCGATACAGTCAGCGCCCCGGCACCTATACCTACGAGGATTATGTGCCGTATGCCGACTGGATGAGCAACTCAACGCTGGTGCTCAAGCGCGAGGATTACGGGTGTTGTCATCGTCTTCTTGATGAGGGAGCCGTGAACCTGGCCAAATGGCGTGAAATTATGTTTGCCCCGACGCTGAAATATATACGGCCGACTGCGGCCCGCGAGAAAACCCGCGAGATAGAGGGGGAGGCGTTCATTGACTTCCCTGTGGACCAGACGGTAATCTATCATGATTTCCGAAACAATGCGTTTGAGCTTGATTCGATAGTCAGAACAATCGACGTTGTTCGCAACGACCCCGACGCAACAATCAGAACGGTGTGGCTCAAGGGTTTTGCGTCGCCTGAATCACCGTATAAACACAACACGGACCTGGCAAAGGGCCGAACAGCGGCTTTAAAGAATTATATTCAGAAGCTTTACAATTTTACCGGAGTTGAAATACTGACAGACTACGAGCCCGAGGACTGGGCCGGTCTGCGTAAAGCTGTGGAAAAATCCAATCTTGACCACCGCAATGAAATTCTGGCAATGATAGACATGGATATGGACCCGGATGTGAAGGAAGCCAAGATAAAGAGCAGCTATCCGGATGACTATCGTTTCATGTTGCGTAATTTCTATCCTCCGTTGCGTCATACAAATTACAAAATCAGTTATGTAGTGCGCTCGTATAATGACCCGGAGGAAATTTTGCAGATAATGCGTACACGCCCCCGCAATTTAGACCTGGATGAGTTCTATATCGCGGCGTCGGTGCTGGAGCCCGGCAGCGATGAGTTTAATGAGGTGTTTGAAACGGCAGTTCGCATGTATCCCCATGATGAAACAGCCAATCTGAATGCAGCCAATGCGGCTATCTATCGCAAGGACTTTGTTTCGGCCGAGCGTTATCTGGGCAGGGCCGGCAATAGCGGTGAGGCAATCTATGCCCGGTCGATACTGAGCGCGTATCAAGGCGATTATGCATCGGCCAAGACCCAGCTGGAAGCCGCTCTGAGGGCCGGAATCGTAGTAGATGATGCTGAGCTTCAGACACTCATGGAGCTTATCGAACTTAACGAATCTCGTTAAAATAGGAAATAAATTATTATAAATCATTAATTAACAACTACCAACTTATGAGAAAAAACGTTCTATCCCTCCTGCTGGCGATGGGAGCCTTGACATTAAGCATGGCAAGCTGCTCAAACGACGAGCCCGCAGGAAACACGCCTGAACAAGATGGTATAGGCATTGGTTACATGGCGTTTACAATTTCCAGTGACCAGCAGGGCACACGTGCCGTTGAGGTTGAGGTTGACAAGGAAGCAGCAAGTGGAGAAATCTACAACAATGGAGATGTTAACGAGTTTGCAATCTGTCCCAACAACAAGGCAAATGCAGCATTCTTCTTTGACGATTTGGGTAATTTCTACAGTATGTCAAATCTTCAGGCATTCAACGATACCGGTCTTGACCACGGGAATCACAACAATTATGCCGAGAAGTATTATACATACATCACTCGTTGGCGCAACACCAATGCCAATCCTGTCCCCACGAAGGCAATCGTAGTTCTCAACGCTAATCCAGATGAACTTAACGCGTTGGCAGAAAGCCTTGTTGCCGCCGGAGCAGAGGCAGTAAATATAGTTCGCAATAGAATTTACAACACATTTGACAACAGTGGAAACTATGTTTACGGTGTTTATGAATATGCCAACGAGCAGTATTTCACTATGTCAAACTCGGCATTCCTGGATGACAGCAGTGCAGACCAGACCGTAACAGACATTACGGGCTGTATCTGTGAAACAGCCGAACAGGCTCTTAAGACTCCCGCAACCGTTTATGTGGAGCGTCTTCTTGCCAAGTATCAACTTTATTTTGGCAGCGCTTTGACAGAGCTTACCGGAGCTGAGGGTTACACATTTACACCGACGACTCCCGACGGGGAGGAAGTGGCTATGTTGAACTTCGTTGCAAGCTATACCGGCGAAGACCAAACAAGCCTTGACTATCCTACCTACACTCCGAAGAAATGGAGCGTTTACATTGTTAACTGGGGAATCAACGGCCTTGAAAAGAAGGGTCGTCTAATCAAGAATATCGCCGGAAACAGCGGTTATTTCGAGGATTGGAATGCCTATGCTTACCATCGTTCATTCTGGGGTGAATCACCCGAGTATGAAACAGCAGATGGTTTCACCACTCAGTATCGCCCCACAATATACGATGTTGATGCAACCAAGTATGCCGATACATACTTTGGTAACAGCGGCTACAGTGCCGGCGATGTTGACCAGAAAAACACGTTGCACTATGTATCGTTCAACGACCTGAAAACCCGCGCACGCTACAAATATACAGCTGAACGTACATATAACGCACCGGCAGGTCTTACCGGTTACGGTCCCTATCGCTATGCGTCACACTATCTGATTGGCGCTCAACTGATACTTGACGGCGTTGACACCGACCTGACTACGAAGAATGCAAGCAATCAGCTTACCGGCGTGACCGATAAGTATTATGCCTACAATTTCTATTGGGCTACTGCCGGAGATTACATCCGTTATGCTTACCGCCGCATGGCTACGCAGGTTGCAGACGGCCGTACTCATACTATAACGCTCAACAACAAGACTGTTACTATCGCAGGCGTTTCGGATGGGTATCTGTATGCTAAGAAAGAGAATGAGGATGCATACGAGCGCATCGAGGTTAAGGATGCAGCCAACTACTTTGAATTGCAGCCCGCTCAGGTTATCCACGGTGACGGCAAGGTGGCTCTTAAAGCAACCAAGACCCTCTATATCAAGACGGGAAATAATACATACGCAGAGCTTAGCGAAGACCAGACAACTAACATGATTTACTACTTCAGCGAGCCTGCCAAGCACTTTGCAAAGGGTGCGATGTACTATGCCGTTCCGGTACAGCACAAGCTCGGCAAGTCGAAGGGCACTATGGCTGAGATTAATAAAGATTCAGGCCGCTATGTAGTTGGTAACTTCGGTACTGTTCGTAACCACTGGTATCGCCTGACAATCAGCACAATCGGTTCGGTTGGCTCGCCGGTAGACAATCCTGACCAGCCTATCATTCCCGACCCGGAAGATGAATATTACGTAGCTCTTGAAATCGTAATACTTCCCTGGCACGTGATTGACAACGGTTCGGTAGACCTCTAACTTACGAGACACAAGTATTGAAAGCGTATCGAAAGTTTAATTTTTAAGCAAAACAATAAAAAGGATGGGTCTTCGGGAGACCCTCGGGGGCCCATCCTAAATTTAAAAAACAGACAATCAATAATCTCTTCTCACACACCAACTCTCTCAATTCAATCTCTCTATCCTCAAGACTCTCACCTCACTACTTAAACTTGGAAATAATTAAATCAACAATATCATAGATTCAGAGCGTTAAACAATGAAAAAGTATTTTAACAAATTTGCAAGCCGCCTGCTGTCGTTAATCGCGTTAACATCAATAATGACTGCAGCGACTTCTTGCGAAGGTGTTTATGACGGCGAAGGCGATTGTGACCCTAAATATTATGTTCGTTTTGTTTTTGACATGAATATGGAGTTTGCCGATGCATTTAACGAGCAGGTGGAGTCGGTAGACCTCTGGATCTTCGACAAGTCGACCGGCAAGCTGGTGAGTCACGTGTCGGACAGTGGCGAGGCTTTATCCAAAGAGGGATACAAGCTGCCACTCAATATAACACCGGGCGACTATCGCATCGTGGCATGGTGTGGGCTTGAAAACAATCGTCATTTTAAGGTAAATGACAACATCAATCAACTGACCGACGCTACCGTTATGATGAAACGCGAGCATGGCGAAAACGGCGCGACGTCGTCGGCCGACCTTGACGTTCTTTTCCATGGTATGATTGACATTTCGGTTCCCACATGGGAGGATATCCAGGGGGTGATGTATAACGGCGTAGAAATGCCGCAGCAGACGGAGCGTTTCGGAACGCAGACGGTATATGAGCCGGTTTATGAATGGAACGAGCTGAAACAGCAATATGACATTGTTTATACTGTTTCTCTTATACGAGATACAAACAATATCATACTGTCGCTCGAACATCTGTCGGGCACGTTCAATCTTGACCAGATATGTATAGATATGGTTGATAACAACGGCTCGATGTTCCATGATAACAGGTTGAATGAAAGTGACGAGAATATCACATTTCATCCTTGGCGCACGAAGACCGGAACGCTTGACCAGGGAGATATGAGCCGTGGCAGTGATGACATTTACGGTCAGGATGGTAAGGATAACCGTTATGCCGATTTTATAAGCGCCGAGATTTCCACGGGTCGAATGGTAACGGGCCATGATAAGATAATACGTATATGGTATAAGGATACGGGCCAAACAATTTTCCAGTTCCCTGTGACAAAATGGGCTACTCAGCTGCGCAGCGCTCATTATGCTACGATGGATGAGCAGGAGTATCTTGACCGTGAAAACAAGTTTGACCTGATGGTATTCCTACAGGATGACGGCCGAGGCGGCTGGATGGCCGTTGATATAGTTATCAATGGCTGGCATATAATAGAAAATGGCGAAAGCAACATTTAACAACGTTTGTTTATACCGTAAATAGCTCGGGAGGATATTAAGATATAGAAGATGAATTTGAAAAGATACATATTATCGGCCATTACAGCCGGGTTTGCATCGATATTGTTGCTGACGGGCTGTGTTGACGAGCCGTTTGTGGACAGTACCTCTGACAGGGATGTTTTTGAAGACGGTCCGGCGCTGGTATTTAACATAGAATTGCCGTCGTATAGCGGGAATGCCGGCAGTACGGGCGGAAGTTCGTTTGATTTTGACCACGGAGAGGAGTGGGAAAATTATGTTGACCCCGAAAGAATGCGTGTGCTGTTTTTTGATTTGGATGGTAACTATCTGTTTGAGACCGACCGTCGTCACATCAGAGTGATATCGAAAGACAATAAATGGACCGGAACAACGACGACCTATCGTGTCACGATGCCGTTGAATGACTTTTTTAAGGAGAAAGACCGTGTGGAAGGTCAGCTTGAAGCAATCAAGGCGGCAATACTTGATGATGGATTTAAAGTGGTAACGCTGGTAAACTGGCCGTACTTTGTGGAGGGTGAGCGTGTCTATGATATGCATACCGACGAGGCGCTCCAGCCTAATGATTATATACGCACGGATTTGGACTTTGTCTATGACCCGACTCACGAAGCTCCCAATTCCAAGATAAGCTACTTTACACACTGTATCTATGACAATGTGTATGGCGATTATAGAAAAAGTTATAAATCCCCGAATGACTATCGTAACGAAGCGTATCAACAATTGGTTTATGACCCACCGGGCGGCGAACAAGCAGGACAGATGGGTGTTTACACTCTGTGGGTAAATTATTTTTTCAAGCGACAGAGTGAGGTCCGTGACTTGATACGCTCGGGTTATGATGCCAGCGGACAGGTGCAATTCCATTATTCGTATAGTGGAACAGGGGATAATTTCAAGTGTGAAGACTATGGCTATACGCGTCATATAGATGCTTATAATTCCTTTGAACAACGCGACCTTTGGGATTTGTGGAATTTCAGTGCCGGCAAGGCTACGGTGACACCGACGTGCGTGACCGGATTCAATCCGAAAAATTCGGCTATGGTCAACGACTATTGGGCTGCGCGCAATACAAACCGTTTGATTTATCAACTGAATAAAAAGGCAAACAGTCAGGGCGTTGTTTCCGGTGGGTTTGATATAGATGATTTGTCGTGCAATAATTCTAATATTGTTTATCATCGATATACCGGAACTCCTGACGGTCCCCACGAAGGTGGTTATCTGACTGTGTCAAACAACGGGTTGATGTCAACCGAATTTGATACGTCAACCAAGGTGACCAATTTCAATAACAGCAGCAATTCAACGCTCGTTACCAACTGTAAAAACAATGCCATTCATTTTGAGGCTCACGGAGAGGGTGGGTTGCGAGTAAAATGTGCCAATGCCGACCCTGACAAGCCGGCCAAGTTGCTTGTGTTTATCAATAGAGATACGCCCTCGACAGCCGATGGGATAAAAAGAACGAATGCAATAATTTATGAGGCTGACCATGATGATGAATATGTGGTAGAGGGCACTCCGCTGCTGATGGAAGTGAAAAACAGTATCGACGATGTTCCCGGTAGTGGCAATATGTTTATCATAGACCCGGGGACCGAACCGTATGCGGATGTGTATATAGTTCCTCTTGACGGGGATGTTAATTTCTATGAGGTTGGCTACATACGCGACCGTATTACATATTTTTCCTGCCGTAGCTGTATAATGCCCTCGTCGGAAAATCCCATACCAATGTATGGAGTTCAGAATTTTGACGGTATCAGAGAGTATGTTGAACTGCTCCGCCGCGATGAAATATTCAATGTGTCGGATATAAATGAGCAAAACTCAATACCGGCCGAAAAGAAGAGCCAGTATAATTACAGAAATGTTTATTTGTTGCGTTCTGTAGCCAAGGTTGAATTGCGTATTCCTGAAAGTTTGATAAAAGACCATATGCCTACCGATGTGTTGATGTGTTCTATGAATCGCTCGGCACGTTGCGAACCGAAAGATGTGGGAAGCCCTACAGAGTTGCTGTGGTATGGTTTTGACAAGGCAAAAGAAATGGACCCGTCAATTGCCGGTGACTACATAGGGGCCGGTGCTTCCGCGAAATATCCCGGGGCGAAGGCTGAGTTTGACAATATCAGGCAATATGGTCCGTTTTATACTCCCAATGATAAAAATATAGGTAATTATCGAAATAAGATATCGTGGTTCTATGGAGTGTGGGCTACGGAGTATGGCTGGAACTGGAATAACGTTGCGGGCGTGCAGCTGGCTCCGGCCGAGCCTGCGTATCCGCGAATTATCAACAGTCGAATAGACCGCTCTGCGATTACACACATGCATCGGGTTCCGAATAAAGACGGTTATGTCAGATATATCATTTATATGCCCGAGAAGAATATTGATGACTGTGATACTAAAGGCCATCTTGGAGATAGTCCTATGCTGGCAAATATTCAGATTAGATTCTCCGGGATGAATGAATCTTTGAATCTGGAGGATAAGAACTGTTATTATATCTATTTTACCGATTATTCTGAAATAAACGGAACATTTGGCCTGAACCGAAGTGATATAGCTTCGACCATGAGAGGAAGCAGAGAGCTCATTTCGAAGTTGCAGCCGGTTGTTAGAAATTTCCACTATGTATTTACGATAAACAGCATAAATGACAACAAACTCGGAGTGAGCATGTCGGTGTGTGGACCGGCATCACGTGATTCCAACCCGTTTGAGTTTAATTAATTGCTGAGATATAAGTTACCAATCAAATAAACTTTTCGAGCTTGTTATGGCTATAGAAAATATAAGCAATATTAAAAGTATGGTTCGACGTCTGATTTCCCGACTGGCATTGGTGTTCGTCGTGACGCTTGGAATGCTGATTCCGGTGTCGTGTGTCGACGAGTTGTATACCGATGTCATAAAAGGCCCTAACGGGGAAAACTTATATGGGCCTTTCTCCATTGATGTGCCTATCTCGGCCGATGGTAATGAGAGTAAGACCCGTTCAAGTTTTGACTCGGATAACTTTATGATAACCTCGGCATGGGTTGGCGTGTTTGAAGTCGGAACGGGGCGTTTGATAGGTATGCAGAAACAGGCTTTTGACCCCAATCAAACCGGATTTGCAAATACAAGCCATACCGAGGGTACTGGCGACCAGTTTAAGATTACGCTCCATAATCTCTATTTTAACGATGACTATGCCAATGTATACATAGCGGGAGTGGCTAACTATACCGGGGTTGACGGCAGCGCCATAAGCGTGTATGACAGCAATGGCACGGCAACAACGCTTGAAGAGGCTCTTGACAATATCACCTGCTTTAAAGATTATTACCGCATTCAGGTCAGCACGGCGTCGGCCGAGGCTGCGATGGGGGATAAAAACCATCCTCTGATTTCAGGCTTTATGGGAAAAGGCGGTCACGGTAATTTTAGCGTCGACGAGGAAGGTACAGTGCAGACAAACAATAAAAATGTTGCAGAAATCGCTCTGTTTGATGTTAAAAAAAGAGCGGTTGTGAAGGATGCGCTGAACGGCAACTTTTTACATCTGCGTCGTCAGTATTCGCACATCAACGCCCAGATTGAGGTTGATATGCGTACGTTTCAGAAATTTGAAAATGTTACATTCAAAGTCTATAATCTTCCCAAATATGTTTTCTTGAGCGAAAACACTATGGTTGAAAATGTTGAGGATTATAACTCGGAGAGCTGGCTCAACGTAACACCTGCCGCATCCGACCTTTTTGGCGATGCAGGTTACATTAAAAGCACACCCGTTATTGCCGAAGGGGATAAGATTTCGGAGACCGATGAAGCGGTTTTCTTCATGAATGATGATGATGTGATGTCGGTATCGTCGGCCTCGAATACTACTACCGTTAAATTCGGCTACTGGCATTATGAAAATAAGCACTGGGGTTTGAGTTCGGTTAAATCGCTGTATGATCGTGAAAAGCGTTTTGGTACCTCTGATGTGTTCACAAGCCTGTGTGCAACCGAGAGCGACCCGTTTAACAACAACGCCACCTACATGGTGTTGAGCGCCGATGTGAAGTCGGGCAGCTATGAGGGCCGCGCTGATTTCATCATTCATGAGGGGTATTGCAGTTTGGCAAACGGAGAGTCTAATACCACCGATTTGGCCTCGGCATCACGTGACTTTGCGACATTCCGCAATACCAACTATACTTACAAAATCAATATCAAAGGTATAAACGATATTATTGTCAAAGTCACCAGTGATGACGGCCTGGACCATAATGCCGGTGTAGGAGGTGATTTCTGGAATAACGACACCGAGAAGGTAAGTGTAGACAAAGATGGCGACCGTTATGACGTTTACATTCCCGACGGTAAATTATATTGGTGTATTGACAATGGAGACGGAACATACTTTGGCAAGCGCCTTGACGTGAGCGACCCCGAATTATATGCAATGTATTCAAATGCCTATCCGTCAAATAGTGACATAGTCGAGACAATACCCACCGATAATGACTTTTACAATGGAATCACTATCAATGGAGTTAGTTTGTCGGAATATACATCGACCCGAAGCATACCTACCAACGCCGTATTAAGGTTTGCACGGGGCAAGGAGGGCGAGCGAAACACCCTCTATATTTGTGGCGTTGTTAGGTCTACCGACGCGACAACTACTCTGCACTCTGTTTATTCGTTCATACAGTCTGACATTAAGGAACTC
This sequence comes from Muribaculaceae bacterium, assembly GCA_022510465.1. Taxonomy (GTDB): domain Bacteria; phylum Bacteroidota; class Bacteroidia; order Bacteroidales; family Muribaculaceae; genus HGM05190. The sequence continues at coordinate 5,728 of JAFLTJ010000009.1, read as the reverse complement.
AAGACTCCGGATATTCAGATGCCCTATGCTCCTGCCGATGGAATGTTGATGGCCGGTATCCATGACCATACAATAACCTGGGACCCGGTTAAGTATGCCAATCGTTATCAAATTACTTTCACATCTTCAGAGCATACTAAAGCCGGATGCCAGCCTTATGTGGTAACGCTTGCCCCGGGTCAATCGGTTGATAAAGACAATGACGGCTATATCGTGACACTGAATCAGGATGCCGGCGGCCGGTTGTCGTTCCGTTTGCGTTATGCAAACTCCAAAAACGGATTGTTAAGACTCTTTAATACAAGCCAATCGGATAATGTGCGTGGTACGTTTGAGGTCATTGCGCTAAGTGATGACGGATTGCGTTCACAACCGGCTACGCTGTCAAAGACGTATAGTAATCCCGAATGGGACTTTAGCAGTGCCGACTGGCAAAGTGCTGCAAAGAATGCGCTTGGAGGAGCCGCAACAGGAACATTTGCCGTGAATACTACTTTTACCGTTAGGCATCTGACTTTCTATGCAGGAAATAATGATAAGAATCAGTATGGGAAATCAGGTAACTATTATTACTTTGCCGGTGGTGGCAGTGGTTCGAAAGATATACGAGGATTCAAATTCCACGCTGTATCCAAGGGTAGTATAAGAGTCTGGACAACGGCCAACAATAGCGGAACTGTTAATACAGACCGATATGTTGACGTGGAGACGGCAAACGGAAAGATAACATCAGCTAAAGCAACAACCCGAGCTCCGGGCAATATTGATACATCGACCAACACAAGTTTGAAAATAGAGAAAGTTTTACCCGGAGATATGAATTATGATTATGACACTCCCAATGTGTGGGTTTATCCCAACGGAAGTATATACATCTATCATATCAGATTTATCCCGGAGGACTGACATAGTTGCTCGCAAACAAAAAGAGACTGCCCAACAATAAAAGGATGGGCAGTCTCTTGATAATAAATCTCTGATGCGTTAAAGAGCGAGCAACTTCTCAACCTGCTCTTGAAGCGTCTCTATCCGCTGCGACCCGGCCAGACGTAAATCCTTTATCATCTCCCCGTTCTTGAAAAACAGAATCGTGGGAATCGACATGATGCGATACTCGGTTGACAGGTCGCTCTCCTCGTCAATATTGTATTTCCCTACGGCTACTTTTCCTTCATACTCTTCTGCAAGTTTGTCGATAGTCGGTCCCATGCCTACACACGGGCCGCACCATGTTGCCCAAAAATCGATTACAACCGGTTGTCCCGATTCAATGTAACCTTTTACGTTCTCGTCAGTAAATGTCAATGCCATTGTTGTTAAAATTTTTATGTTTTTTCAATAGTGAATGATATTTCCTCATCTTCAAGCATCTTTATCAGATTGCGGTCTATGTTAATCTTCATCGATGACGACAATCTCAGGGTGCGGTTCAACTCCGGGTCTATTACTCTGATATTCAGGTCTCCGCCCGTGTTTCCGCTCTCGTCAATGTATTCCCGAAGCACTCTTGACATGCTTTCGGTAAGCTTCTCGGGATATAAATCAATTGTTATACCCCTTATCATCGAGTCTTTCATGCTTTGTAACAATCTGATTGACTTGATGTTAAATCTTAGCTCCTGGTTGGCATACCGGCGTTGCCACGCTCCGGTAATCAGAATTGGGGTGCCCGGGACTCCATAATTGTGAAAATCAATGTAGGTCTGCCCGAATAGCATAAACTCGCCGCTGCCGGTGTAATCTTCTACCTTCAATCGCCCGTATTGACCTCCGTTGCGCGACGGCTGCGATGTGAAATCAATAACCATTCCGCCCATCGTAATCTCGGCGTCATCAACCGGAACTGCTTCGCTGAAGCCTTTCAACGTCATCGTGCAGCCATAGTTCAATTCCATGAAATACGCGTCAAGCGGATGGCTTGATAGATACATCCCCACCAACTCTCGCTCCTTTTCCAGCTTCACGGCGTCAACCCATGCCGGCGCCGTTATAACCGGGGGTCGGCCGGCCTTTGATATGTCGGTATCGTCGTCGCCAAACAGGGACATGCTACAGTCGTCACGCTCTCTTTGATACAGCTGTGAGTATCGCATCAGTGTCTCCGAGAATGTCTCCCCTTTGGAGTTTGTCATAAAGTAATCCTCGCGCTTGGCCTCTGTAAAACAATCAAGCGCTCCGGCCAATGCCAGCGACTCAAACGTGCGACGGTTCATTATCCCCGAGGGCACTCGCTCTACAAAGTCCCACACCGATTCAAATTCGCCGCCATTGTTGCGGGCTGCTATAATCCCCTCTACAACTCCCTCGCCAACACCCTTCACGGCAGCCAGCCCAAAACGGATTTCTCCCTTGGCGTTGACACCAAACTCCGCGAAGCTTTCGTTTACATCAGGCCCTTTAACCGGTATTCGCATCCGTTTGCACTCATCCATAAAGACCGACATCTTCTTTATATCATTCCGGTTGCGCGACAACACCGCCGCCATATATTCTGCCGGATAATTTGCCTTTAGGTAAGCCGTCTGGAACGCAACCCAGCTGTAACATGTCGCGTGACTCTTGTTGAATGCATACGATGCAAATTTCTCCCAGTCGGCCCAGATTTTCTCAAGCGTCTTAACATCATATCCGTTAGACTGACCCCCCTGAAGGAATTTCCCTTTCAGGTGGTTCATCTTGTCGATAAGCTTCTTTCCCATCGCCTTTCTGAGGGTATCGCTCTCGCCGCGGGTAAAGTTGGCCAATAATCGCGACAACAACATCACCTGCTCCTGGTATACGGTTACACCATAGGTATCTTTCAGATACTTTTCCATCACAGGGATGTCATACACAATCGGCGACCGCCCGTGTTTGCGAGCAATAAAGTCGGGAATGTAGTCCATTGGCCCCGGCCGATACAGTGCGTTCATCGCTATAAGGTCCTCGAATGTCGACGGCTGCAGCTCTCGGAGATATTTCTGCATTCCGGCCGATTCAAACTGGAACGTACCGGTCGTTTTCCCGTCACAGTACAACTCGTAGGTCTTTCGGTCGGTGATGTCAATGTTATCCATATCTACCTTGACGCCACGTGTACGCTCGATATTTGCCACTGCCTCCTTGATTATCGACAATGTCTTTAGCCCAAGGAAGTCCATCTTGATAAGACCCGTTTCCTCTATTACTCGACCCTCATATTGAGTCACGATTACCTTCGTCTTGTTTTTGGGGTCGCCACCCTTCTCAATGGCTGTCGACACCGGAACCCAGTCGGTTATATCGTCGCGACAGATAATTACGCCACACGCATGAACACCCGTGTTTCTGACATTCCCTTCCAGGCGTTTGGCAAACTCAAGCGTCTCCTTGACAAGCGTGTCAGGCCCGTTCAACTCTGCCTGAAATTCGGGAACATGCTCATAGCAATTCTTTAGATTGCATTTCAGCTCCTTCCCGTTTACCGTCGGCATTCGCTTTGGCACCATGTTGGCCAGCTTGTTGGCTGTCGATAGCGGAAGCTGCTCAACTCGGGCTACATCCTTGATGGCACTTTTGGCGGCCATCGTGCCGTATGTGATTATGTGGGCAACCTTCTCGGCCCCATATTTATCTGTTACATACTTCAAAACGTCGGCACGGCCGTCATCGTCAAAGTCAATATCGATATCGGGCAACGAAATTCGGTCGGGATTCAAAAAACGCTCGAAAAGCAGGTCATATTTTACCGGGTCAATCTGGGTGATTCCAAGGCAATAGGCCACGCAACTGCCGGCCGCCGAGCCACGCCCGGGCCCTACACTTACACCGAGCTTTTCGCGTGCAACATTGATAAAGTCTTGCACAATCAGGAAGTAACCCGGGAATCCCATCGTCTTCATTATGTACAGTTCAAAGTTCAATCGCTCCTTTAGCTCGTCGGTCAACGGTGACCCGTAGCGGCGTTCAGCCCCCTCATACGCCAACTTTGCAAGATAATCTGCCTCAAACTTTATCCTGTAAAGCTTGTCATACCCGCCAAGCTTCTTTATTTTGGCTTCTCCCTCCTCTCGGGTCAGAACAACATTTCCGTTCTCATCCTGCGTGAACTCGTTGTAAATATCCTCGTTGGTCAGCCGTGAACGATACTCCTCCTCCGTTCCAAACGATTCCGGAATCTCAAAAAATGGCATAATAGGAGCGTGGTCTATCGAATATTCCTCCACTTTATCCAAAACCTCATTCGTGTTTTCTATCGCCTCTGGGCAGTCGCTGAACAGTGACGCCATCTCCTCCCGGCTCTTTAGCCACTCCTGCTTGGTGTATTTAATTCTCCCTTCGTCTGACAGGTAGCTCCCCGTTGAGATACATATCAGTCGGTCATGCGCCTCTGCATCCTCTGCGTTGACAAAATGGGCGTCATTGGTCGCCACAAGTTTGATACCATGCTTGCGGGCAAGCTCCACCAATACCGGATTTACCTCCTGCTGCCGCTCCCACACATCATTCCGGCCATGTTCTGTTGATTTATGACGCTGTAATTCAATGTAATAATCATCGCCAAAAGTCTCTTTGTACCACAATACCCGCTGCTCTGCCTCGTCAAGCTCTCCGCGCATGATTAAACGCGGAATCTCCCCTCCAAGGCAGGCCGAGCAAACTATCAACCCCTCTCGGTGGGCCTTAAGCTGTTCACGGTCGGTTCGGGGATGACTGTAAAATCCCTTTGTCCACGCATCCGATACAAGCTTTATCAGATTCTTGTAGCCGGTCGCGTTTTTTGCCAGCACAACAAGGTGACGGCCGATATCTTTCTTGTCAGCAACCTCGGTTTGCAAGCCGTCGGCAACATACATTTCGCAGCCCAGAATCGGCTTGAAAAATTTCTCTTTCATGGCCTCTGCCTCCATTCTTAGGCGGGCGCTTTCCTCATCATTCCCCGACGCAGCAGCCGCATCGGCCTCTTTCTGTAAATCCTTGATTTTACCCCTCGTTTTGCCGTTAATCTTTGAAACGTAGTTATACAACTCTTTCGCCCCGAACATATTTCCATGGTCCGTCAGCGCAATCCCCCTCATTCCGTCTGCAATAGCCTTGTCAACAAGCCCCTCTATCGAGGCCTGTCCGTCAAGTAGCGAATATTGTGAATGAACATGTAAATGAACAAAATCCTGTGCCATTATCTATAAATCCCGTTAATCGTGTGTAAGAATGCGATACCCGCCGGCCTGTGACTCGGCGGATATTCAACTGCAAATATACGACAAAAATCTCACATAATACACCCCATAAATTTACAAACTTACCTCCCGATTCTATAAGTTACCCCGCTCCTGTAATTTCTAAGAATCATTAAAACTTGTCTCTATATGTTAAAGAAAGTTAAAGTAAAACGATGATTAAAAACATATAATCGGCCGAATGATAGCGCCTTAACCGGGAGCGGGTGCAGAGTTTCGTGAAAAAACAGCTTTGAAATATTTTGCAGAATCAAAATGATAGCATAACTTTGCACCGCTTTTGGAAAACAAGGGCACAGAGAACACTGAAAGATTGAATAGATAAGAAGTAGTACAAGAGTCATTAAAAAAATGGCCCTGTCATTCTTTAAAGGAAATAAAGTCCGACGGTCAGGAAAGACGGAATCGTAAGAATCTTCGGGAAGCAAAGACAACTTCAAGTTTTTTTTGAACTTCAAAAGAGTAGAAAAAGAACAAAACGAGATAAACAACGAAGAGTTTGATCCTGGCTCAGGATGAACGCTAGCGAC
>JAFLTJ010000089.1 GCA_022510465.1 Muribaculaceae bacterium | reverse complement strand
TCGTTAAACATTTTGCTAATCATTTCTTTGGCAAAATAATAAAAAATACGCGACTCCGTGAAACATATTTTTGTCAAATAGAGTTAAATGTTTATAACTAACCAAAATTGTCAATAACTCAACCGTTAATTATATCATCGTTGTCTGAAAAATGATTAAATTTGCAGTCATGACAACGCCCGGTAAGAAAACGACTACAAAATCTAAATCGAGAAAAAAAGCGACAAAGGAGGGATTCTTTGCCCGTAACCGGCTTGCCGTCATCATCGTATCGTCAATTCTGATTGCTATGATGGTCGGCGTGGCTGTTTTTGCCCTTCCATCCTACAAGGGGGCAAAAACCTCGCTCATAATACCTGCCGGAAGCTCGTCAAAAGCGATTGCCGACAGTTTAGAGACGCGATTGGGCGCGACAATGGGAAAGCGTGTTTATATGTTGTGGAAACTCCAGGGCGGCACTCCAGCGGTTGCTCATGGGTATTATGTGGTTGAGCCGGGGTGCTCGGCTGCGCGTATCAGCCGAAACATAGCACGCGGGGCGCAAACGCCGGTAACGGTATCTTTTAATGCGGTGAGAACGCTTGAAAAACTGGCAGTTACGGTGACAAAGAACATGGAAATGACTCCGGATGATTTTCTACATGCCTGCTCGGTGGTTCTGGCCGATAGCGGTTTTGTGGAGACACAGTTTCCCGCGGCATTTATCCCCGATACATATGAGTTTTATTATACAACATCCCCCGAGTCTTTTGTTGCGCGGCTGCTCGGTTATAGAAACCGCTACTGGACCGAAGAGCGTATTAGCAAGGCCCGCAGCATGGGGTTGTCGCCTGTTGAGGTTGCGACAATTGCCTCAATAGTGGAAGAGGAAACGGCAAAAATTGACGAGCGGCCAACGGTGGCTCGCTTGTACATGAATCGCCTTGCCAAAGGAATGAAACTGCAGGCCGACCCAACGGTGAAATTTGCCGTCGGGGATGAAACAATTCGCCGCATTTCAGGTAACATGCTTAAAACAGATTCGCCCTACAATACCTACCTCTACGATGGATTGCCGCCGGGGCCTATCCGCATACCCGAGCGTTCAACCATGGAAGCTGTTCTGAATGCTCCGGTCAACGATTATCTGTATATGTGTGCTCGTGAGGATTTCTCAGGTTATCACAATTTTACATCCTCATACGATGTGCATCGTCAGAACGCAGCCCGCTATCAGGCTGAATTAAACCGGCGTGGAATCAAGTAATCTATTCATCGGCAATTGAATCGCGATAGGTACGGGCCATCTGTGAACGTATCACTTCCAGTCGCTGCTCAAGAGAGTGCTTTCTGAAACTTTCCCGTTTGAAATCGCGCAGTGCGCGCCGATATTGGGCTATAATTGAAATTGCCCGCTTTTGCCCGTCGGGCAAGGTCATTGATACACTGTTTGTTCCGTTGAAAGTAAGTGTATATGTGGCGTCGGGAGCCAGAGCAATAAAATTGGCAATGGTGTCACACTCGGCCCCAGTGTAGTTGATAATCTCGGCTCCGTTACTGCGTTCGTTCTGTTCTCCGTCGTATGCTATGGTTGCAGTCGTTGCGCTATTGCCGCCGGTACTTACGGTGACAGATGTGTGGCCGGCTTTTCGCCCAACGAGGGAGGAAATCATGTATAGCGTTCCGTCGGGCATCAGTCGGCCATATAATCCGCTTGCGCTATGCACGTCGACATTCTGCCCCGGGCCAACAAAGTAATTTTCAATCGGATTGCTGACTCGCTGTAACATTCTTGCCAATGAATCCCCTTGAATCTGATAGACAACCGAAAGCGAGTCGGCTATACGAATTTCTTCAATTGTCAGGCCTTCCTTGGCGCGAGTCATCAGGTGCATTCCTTCCCGACGGGCATCGATAGCTTTCGGGTAGGCATTGTCAACCGAGTCAAGCAATGACGCGGCAAGAGAATACTGTTGATGGTTGATGGCGTCGCGGGCCTGTTGGATAAGAGCGTCGGCCTCGTCGTTATATTGCTTGTCGCCGTTGCACGACGACATAAAAATGGTGGCGGCAATCATAGCCGTCAGATAGACCTTCGTTTTAATTGGAGCGTTGAACATCTTTTACACCTTTGACCGTTTTTAGTTTTTTTACCAGGCTTGACAGAGATTCGGTGGTATTGACCCCTACGGTCAGAAATCCGTGGAAAATTCCGTCGTTGGCTTGAATTGAAATGTTTCTCAGAACTACATCTTTCTCTTTGTTGATAATTGACGATATATTGGTTACAATACCCAGGTCGTCATTTCCAACAATCCTCAGATTTGCGGCAAACTGGTGGCCTAATTTGCCCGACCACCGTGTAGTTATCAGTCGCTCGGGGTAGCGACGTTTGATATGGGCTGCATTGGGACAGTCGCTGCGGTGTATCTTGATGACACCCTCGGCCGAGACAAATCCGAATACGTCGTCTCCGTATATGGGGTTACAGCACTTTGATAGCTTGTAGTTTATATTTTTGATGTTGTTGCCTATGATGACCACATCGTTTGACGGCGCTGTAATTTCATCGTCATGCTGCAACTGAAACTCTTCTGCCGAACGAACTTCGGCGGTAGCTTCGTTCTTGTGTATCAGCGCTTCCCATTCGGCTACAACATCGTTTACGGCGAGCTCTTCGCGGCCTATTGCCGAAAAGAAATCGGTAACAGTTTTAAACCCAAGTTTTCTGATAACTTTCATTAACTCGGCCTCTTCCATGTCAAGCTTGCGGTTCTTGATGCGCCGCTGTAACATTTCGCGCCCCAGGTCGGCCTGACGATTGGCCTGCTCGTTAAGTGTCTGGCGTATCTTGGTGCGAGCTTTTGATGTTACCACCATCGAGAGCCAGTCCTGTTTGGGTTGCTGGTTGGCCGATGTCGTAATTTCAACAGAGTCACCGCTATGAAGCTTGTAGTTCAGCTTGCGGTTCTTCCCGTTAACTTTTCCACCAATGCACTGGCATCCCAGCTTGGAGTGTATGTTGAATGCAAAGTCGAGCACGGTTGCTCCAAGGGGCAGTTTGAAGAGGTCGCCCTTGGGTGTGAAAACAAACACTTCCTTGTTGTAGACATCCATTTTCATGTCTTTCATCAGCGCAGTGGGGCCATGCTGTCCGGCCTCAAGTATGTCGCGCACATTGGCCATCCACGTGTCTAAGTTTGCCTCGCTCTTGATTCCTTTGTACTTCCAGTGGGCAGCAAGACCTTTTTCGGCAATCTCATCCATTCGACGTGTACGAATCTGCACCTCTACCCATTTCCCTTCGGGGCCATAGACGGTTGTATGAAGCGACTCGTATCCATTACTTTTGGGTATGCTTAGCCAATCTTTCATTCTTGCCGGATTGGGGGTGTACATGTCGGTTATGATGGAATATACATTCCAGCACTCGGCTTTTTCGCGCTCTTGAGGAACGTCGAGAATCACTCTGATGGCAAAAAGGTCATAGATATGCTTAAGGTCGTTATGCTGCTTTAGGATTTTATTCCAGATGGAGGATATTGATTTGGTGCGCCCTTTGATGGAGAATTTGAGTCCGGTTTGTTCAAGCTTTGATTTTACCGGGGCTATAAAATCCTGAATATATTTGTCACGTGCCACCTTGGTTGTGTTCAATTCACGCGCAATCTCGGTGTACACACGCCGATTGGTATATTTGAGCGACAAATCTTCCAGCTCGCTTTTGATGGCATAAAGACCAAGACGGTGGGCCAGCGGAGCATACAGGTAGCTGGCTTCCATTGCCGTTTCTTTGACAAATTGTTCGTCAGGGTGATGATTGATGGCACGCATCAGATTAAGACGGTCAACAATCATAATGAGAATCACGCGGATATCCTCGGCGAATGTCAACAGCAGATTGCGGAAATTCTCGCTTGCTACAGCCGGCGATTTGCTGTATAGCGCAGCGGTTTTCAACAAGCCGTGTATCATTGTCGAGACATCTGTTCCCCACTGTTGCGCCACTTCCTCCTCGGTAGTCATTCCGCCACGGCAAAGGTCGCGTAGCAGAATCGCAAGAACCATCTCTCGGTCGGGCCCTATCTTTTCGCACATTAATCGTGCTGTTTCAATGTTGTGTAACAGCCTGTGGAAGCCATGACGGTTGCGATTGAGAGTCCCGGTCTCAATCCCTTTGGTCAGTAACTCTTTGAGCCGCTTTACATCTCCGGGTTGAGCTACATTCTTTGTTAGTTTCAGTAGCTCTTTGATAGAGTGGGTCGCGGCCGAAAGTTCCTCAACTGTTAATTTATCGGTTGCATTATTCATCGCTGCCAATATTTTTTATGATAAGTGCAAATTTACACATTTGGGGCGGATTTACAAGCAGCCCGAGTCTTCATTTTGCCGATTTTTGATGTCGGTAATTTTATTTTGACTATACAGGTAAATTTATTTGATTAAAAAGCTTATCTTTGCAATCTGTAAATTCGATATCAAGTGATGAGTTTTACTCTGAAACCAATAATAGACAAAACAACGTCGGCACGCCTGCAAAAGCTGATAAATGACGCAGAGCATATCGTCATTACATGTCACGTTTCGCCCGACGGTGACGCGCTCGGCTCGTCGCTCGGCTTGTGTCAGGTGTTACAAGATTTGGGCAAGAGTGCTGTAGTTGTAACGCCCGATATGGTTCCCCGGCAGTTGCTGTTTATTCCTAATGTTAAATCGATTGTCGTTGCGTCGTGTCAGCCTCATGTTGCCCGTCAATGTATATCGCGCGCCGACTTGATTTTCTTCTTGGATTTCAATGAACTCAAGCGCATTGACAAGCTCGCTGAGATTGTTGAAATATCGAGTGCAGAGAGAGTGATGATTGACCACCACCTTGACCCCGCTCCGATAGCATCTATAACAATTTCCCACCCCGAGGTTTCGTCGACAAGCGCGCTTGTTTACCGGGTTTTGAACGACCTTGGCTATATTGACAAACTGAACATAGCCGGTGCTACCTGTATATGCACCGGAATGATGACCGATACAGGAAATTTCTCCTACAACTCTCTTGACCCTCAACTGTATCTGATAATGGCCGACCTCGTGGCCCGCGGTGTTGATAAAGATGAAGTTTATCGCTCGGTGTTTAATACATCCTCCGAGTCGAAACTGCGTCTCCAGGGGTATGCTATCTCCCGAAATCTTAGACTATTCCATGAATATGGAACAGCGTTAATTACATTGAGCGGCGAGGAGTTGAATCAATATCATTACGAACGAGGCGATACGGAAGGTTTGGTAAATGTTCCGCTGAGCATTCCCGGGATACGCTGCTCGGTGTTTATGCGTCAGGACTCTGAGAATTATGTAAAAATATCGGCAAGATCTATCGGAGATTTTCCCGTCAATTTAGTCTGCGAACGTTACTTTGGAGGCGGAGGTCACCTTAATGCAGCCGGAGGTGACTGGAATGGCTCGCTCGATGAGGCTGTGTCAACTTTCATCAGAATTATGGAATCTGATTCTGATTTGTGGAATAAAAAAGAAACAATACACTAAAAAATGAAGTTCATTTCAAAACTATTAATTGCGATAGCCGCTTGTGCATTGACCTGTGGAGTGGTGACATCGTGCAAAGATGATCAAAGTTATGCCGACCTTCTCAAGGAGGAAAGTCAATCGGTCAATCGCTTTTTGGCCAACCAGCGCGTGGTGGATGCAATTCCGGCCGATACAGTGTTCCAGGTGGGTCAGAATGCTCCATACTATCAGCTTGATGAGGATGGTACCGTGTTTATGCAGGTAATAAGTCTCGGAACAGACGAAAAACCCTCGGCCGGTGACCGTGTGTATTTCCGTTTTACCCGTTTTAATCTGAACTACTATAAGGAAGGAGAGACAATGACCGGTAGCGGAAATGCCGATAACGTAAGTCCTGATGCCGTTGGCCCGACATACTTTGTTTTCGACGATTACTACAATACCAACAGTATTCAGTGGGGTACGGGAA
>JAFLTJ010000088.1 GCA_022510465.1 Muribaculaceae bacterium | reverse complement strand
TGATGACGCGATACCAACAACCGATGTTCACGGCACTGCGCTTGACCTCGGGGTATGTCTTGAGTATGTACATCCCAAATTTTGGGCGGGGGTTTCCTACATGCATCTGAACTCCCCTACCGTTACCTTTACAACCGATAGCGGCGCATCGGCCGACGCCGGAGCCTCGTCGGGTGAATCGGAGAAAAATTATGAATTTCAGTCGCCGGCAACACTTTATTTTGTAGCCGGAAGCAATATCCCGATAAAAAATACGTTATTTGAAGTGATACCCTCTGTCATGGTTGTGAGCGATTTCACATTCACCACCGGGCAGGTAACCGGGCGGGTAAGATATAATAAATTTCTATCGGCCGGTGTAGGATATCGATATAATGACGCTGTATCGCTTGTTTTAGCAGCTGAAATTAAGGGATTTTACATAGGTTACAGCTATGATTATCCCGTTTCTAAGGTTTCTTTGGCATCATCGGGCAGCCATGAACTGTTTGCCGGATATAGCCTTAAGTTAAACTTAGGTGACAAAAACAAAAATAAACACAAGAGTATCCGCATAATGTAAATTATGAAAAAAACAACAACATTTTATATCGTCTCCTTATTTTCCGGAATACTCCTGGCAGGCTGTGCAGCCGGCTCACAAAGCTCGGCAGGCGGCGAGGTTACGGGAGTTGGCGGCTCGTCATGGTCGGAGCCTACTCCCTACGGAATGGTGCTTGTTTCGAGAGGTTCGATGAAAATAGGGCCTGCCGAGCCCGATAGCGCCTGGGGATTGCGTGCCGACTCTCGCGGGATGTCGGTTGACGCTTTCTGGATGGACGAAACCGAAATTACCAACTCAAAGTACAAGCAGTTTGTATTTTGGGTGCGAGACTCCATTATCCGTGAGCGTCTTGCCGACCCGGCATACGGCGGCAACGAGGCATTCAAAATTGAGGAGGACCGCGAAGGCAATCCAATCAAACCATATCTTAACTGGAACAAGCCGATTCCGTGGCGTAACCCCAATGAAGACGAGGCTCGGGCCATTGAGAGCGTTTACCGTACAAATCCCATCACCGGGGCACGCGAGCTTGACCCGACGCAGTTGAATTATCGGTATGAGATTTATAATCACACGGAGGCAGCCCGTCGCCGCAACCGCGTTGACGCTCGTCGCCGCGACTACAACACTGACCACCCTACTCCTACCGATATTCCTGTAATATCCAAGGACACAGCCTATATCAATGATGACGGCGACATAGTTCGCGAAACAATCACTCGTGGACTGACCGGCGACTATGATTTCCTAAACACCTATATTGTAAACGTTTATCCCGACACAACTGCATGGATAAATGACTTTGACAACGCTTACAACGAGCCATACGTGCGGCTTTATTTCTCTCACGGCGGCTACAACGAATATCCGGTTGTAGGTGTAAGCTGGGAGCAGGCAAACGCGTTTGCCAACTGGCGCACGGATTTCCTGCGCAGGTCATTGGGTCGCGAAGGTGTTTACATTGAACCTTACCGACTGCCAACCGAAGCCGAATGGGAATATGCGGCCCGCGCCGGGAACAACGACAATAAGTATCCCTGGGAAGGCGACCTTCCGTTAACCGAAGAAAAAGGGTGTTTCTATGCCAATTTCAAGCCTCAGGAGGGGAATTATGTGCAAGACGGACACCTTATCACATCGCGAGTTGGAACATATTCGCCCAATGATTTCGGCCTTTATGACATGGCTGGTAATGTAAGCGAATGGACTTCAACAGCTTACACCGAGAGTGTATCCAAACAAACAGCCGATATAAACCCCGAATACCGATATGACGCGGCGGTTGAAGACCCGTACAAAATGAAGCGCAAGATAGTTCGCGGCGGTTCATGGAAAGATGTTGCCCACAATATCCGCAGTGATATTCGCATGTGGGAATATCAGAACGAACAGCGCAGCTATATCGGATTCAGATGTGTTCGCTCGCAGATAGGCTTTGCCCGTGGCAACAAGGCTAAGAAATAATTGACAATAACACGTATCTTAAAATTCAATTCCACGACAATACAATGGGAAAGATTAAACGATATAAAAACATTATAGAACGTTTCCTCTCGGGCGAGGGGGGACAGCGATTCTTCAATTTCTGCTACAGTATCGGTGCGGCCGTCGTTATCTGGGGTGCACTGTTCAAGATACTACACCTTCCCGGAGGTAACACGTTGCTCTGCATAGGTATGGGTACAGAGGTGTTAATGTTTATATTGACGGCCTTTGACCGCCCTCCCCGCGAGTATCACTGGGAAGAGGTATTTCCGGTTCTTTCGAGTAAAGACCCCGAGGACCGACCTGATTTCGGCAATGGCAGTGGAATCGTAATCGCGGGCGGAGCATCGGCCGACGGTGACGTTAATGCCGGCGAGGGTGTACAGGGTAATATCTCGGTGATAGGAGCATTTCAAGGAGACCCCCGTCAGGCAGCCGGTCTCCCCGGTATCGCTTTGAGCGAGGAGGATACCGTTTCTCTCAGTGAAAGTATTGCCCGCATGTCGGCTGCCAGCGAGCAGCTGTCGCGCATGGCCGAGCTGACTAATGCAACACAGGAATATCTGTCACAAATGGCCGGAATAGCCGAGCAGATGCAGCAACTCAAAGATACAACCGAGTCGCTCAATAAGGTATCGGCCGTTCTGCTGGATAGCTATCGCGCTATTACCGATAATTCGGAGGATATATCCAATTCGTCAACCGGTTATGTAGAGCAAATGCAATCACTGAACCGCAATATCGGAGGTCTGAACACTATCTATGAAATTCAGCTCAAGAGCGTTGCAACCCAGCTTGACTCGATTGACCGCGTGAACCGTGGCATTAAAGATATCCGCGACATGTATGAAAAGAGCTCGGCACAGAGCGCCCGCTACTGTGAGGAAACAGAAAAGATGGCACGTTACATGCAGCAGCTCAATCAGGTCTATGAGAAGATGATTCATGCAATGACCATCAACATGTATCGACCGATGATGCCCGATATGCCGCCGATGGGTAGCGAAAGCGAGAATAAATAAACGAATAGACAACAAAACAAACCACAATCGCAAATGGCTCAGTCCAATACACGTTTGTCTCCGCGTCAAAAGATGATAAATCTGATGTATATCGTCTTGACCGCGATGCTGGCTCTGAATGTTTCGAGCGATGTGCTCGACGGATTTGTGCAGGTAGAAGATGGTTTGGCGCGAACAAATGAAAATTATGGGCGACGCAATGACGCAATTTTCAATCAATTGGAGGCGTTCTCAATACAAAATCCCGAGAAAGGCAAGCCGTGGTTGTATAAAGCGTCGGAAGTGCGCCGCCACTCGGCAGAACTTTTCAATCTGATAGATTCACTTAAGATACTCATTGTCAAGGAGGCCGATGGCCCCAACGGAAAATTAAGCGACATTCAACGCAGGGATGACCTGGAAAGCGCTGCCGCAATAATGCTTAACCCCAAATACTACCGCGGCGAATCACTACGCAAATCAATCAACCAATACTCAAAATACATCACTACCCTGATAGGTGACAGTGTCAAGCGCAATAGTATAGCGGCATCGCTGTCGACCGCACCATACAAGCGGCCGGGAATCTCGGTTGCACAGGTGTGGGAAGAGGCTAAATTTGAGAATCAGCCGGTTGTTGCAGCCATCACGCTGCTAACAAAATTGCAGAATGATGTAAGATATGCCGAAGGTGAAGCCTTGGCCAACCTACTGGCCAATGTTGACGCCGGTGACGTCAGAGTGAACGAGCTGAACGCCTTTGTCATACCCGACAGCCGTATCGTCATGAGGGGCGGTAAATACTCGGCGCGTATAGTGCTTGCGGCTGTCGACACTACAGCAAGGCCCAATATCTATGTCAACGGCTCACGGCTTGCCAATAGTAACGGGCTATATGAATTTGCCACAACAAAGACCGGCTCGTTTGATTACTCGGGCTATCTTGAGGTGCAGCACGGAGACGGAACGACAACCCAGCATCCATTCAAATCAAGCTATGTGGTAATGGAGCCGTCGGCAACGGTATCGGCAACAATGATGAATGTGCTCTATGCCGGAATCAATAATCCGATATCAATATCCGTGCCCGGCGTACCAACCTCGGAGGTGTCGGCAACAATGACAAACGGAACACTTTCGCGCAACGGAGACGGATGGGTTGCACGCCCCGGAGCCGTTGGTAAAGAGGCCGTTATCACAGTGACCGCAACCATTGACGGTCGCCAGCAAACGGTTAACACAACGACATTCCGCGTTCGCAAACTGCCTGACCCGGTCGCATTTATCAACGTTCCTGATGGAAACGGCTCTGTGACGCGCTACAAGGGTGGAAAGCCCATATCCAAGACATCACTTGTGGCAGCCAACACTCTTGATGCGGCAATTGATGACGATATGCTCAACATTGACTTCAAGGTTCTTGGCTTTGAGACTGTTTTCTTTGATTCTATGGGCAACGCCATACCGGAAGTCAGCTCGGGCGCCTCATTCTCTCAAAGGCAAAAGGACTCGTTCAAGCGTCTGACGCGAGGTAAACGGTTCTATATCTCACGAATCAGAGCTATAGGGCCTGATGGAATTGAGCGCACGCTGAATCCGGTTGAGGTTATCGTGAACTAACCCCTGACGATTGTCACTATCTTAATAATCAACAAAATACTGATTTCAATTCAACGATTAACATATCCGATGAAAACCATCTGTAAATCATTCATATCCATCATCATAGTTGCAGCAACGGCCATAGGCGCGATGGCGCAGGATTCGTCAACCGGTTCGGTTGTAAGACGTCGTGACAATGGCCCGGGAGGTCGAGGAGCCAACGATTCCAATCCGTCAACCCGAGTAACCGAGCGTATGCAATCCCGCTTTGAGGTAATTCCGACGAGTGATGCCGACCTGGAGTGGATGCGCATAATCTATCGTTCGTTAGACTTAACCAAGGATGCAAACGCACCGTTGTATTTCCCTGACGAGCCGATTGACGGCCAGGAGAACTTGTTCCGCATCATTATGCGCTTGCTGGCCAATGATGAAATCGCTGCATACGACTATCTTGACGGGCGCGAGGTGTTCACCGATGAGTATCGCGTAAAGGTCAGAGATATGCTTGACCGCTTTCATATCTTGTACACCGATGGAAAAGGGTCAACCGAGAAACATCCCAAATATGCAATTGACGATAGCGATGTGCCGGCCAACGAGATACTCTCCTACTACATCATCGAGAAATGGGAATTTGACCGCCGCAACAATAAAATGCATTCGGTTATAGAGGCGATATGCCCTGTGTTACACCGTTCGGGAGACTTTGGCGGCGAGGCAATCAGATATCCGATGTTCTGGATTAAATTTGACGATTTACGGCCTTATCTGACCACACAAGCTATATTTCTGAGTGACGACAACAATCTCCCCACATGCACCTACGACGATTATTTTCAGCTGGCGCTATATAACGGGGATATTTACAAGACACGAAACCTGCGCAACCAATCGCTGATGCAGTTGTACCCCGACCCGGAGGACCTCAAGCATGCACAAGACAGTATCCAACAGCGCCTTGATTCGTTTGAAAACAATCTGTGGGTGCCGTCATTGGAGGAACTTGCAGCTGCCCGTCATGCCAAAGATGAGGAGATAGACGCGGATGACGCTCCGGCTGTGGAAACGAAAAAGACGCGCACACCACGTACTGCACGTTCAACCAAAAAGCCAAAGACGCCCAAAGCCGCAAAGCCAAAAAGCGGAAACGGTTCATCGTCAAGCGGAAACGCATCGCGAAGTGTGAGAAACCGACGTAAATAAATCACAAACTCCATAAAAAATTAAAAGCGGCTGTGACTAACTCCTATCGGTGTCACGGCTGCTTTTTATGTGTGGGCACAAAAAAAAATTACTCGTCATCCCGACGAATAATCTTTTTACCTTAAATCTAATACC
>JAFLTJ010000087.1 GCA_022510465.1 Muribaculaceae bacterium | reverse complement strand
GACAATTCCCGATAATGTGACAAAAATAGCAAATTACGCATTTCAGAATCTAACTTCCCTAACCGGTCCTGTTGTTATACCTCAAAGTGTAAAAACGGTTGGATATTACGCTTTTAGCGGCAGCGGTATTACATCTTTGACCGTTGGTGACGGTGTGACTTCATTGGGCTCGAATGTGTGTAGCGATTGTGTTTCGCTTGAATCGGTGACTATCGGCAATTCAGTTAATTCAGTACAACTGAACAGTTTCAAAGGTTGCACATCTCTCAGGTCGGTGTCTTTTGGCAATTCAATAACTACCATAGCTCAATATGCTTTTCAAAACTGTTCTTCTCTTGCCGGAACGCTGACGTTGCCTGTATCATTGAAAACGATTGGCGATTATGCCTTTGATGGATGTAGCTCTTTGACCGGTCAACTGAATATTCACGATAATATTACTTCGATAGGCAGGGAGTGTTTTAAGAATTGCTCGCAAATATCGATGCTCAGTCTTGGCAATTCGCTGACCTCTGTCGGACAGGCGGCTTTCAATGGTTGTAGCTCGATTAGTGGCTCGGTATCTATCCCTGTAAGCATCACGGAACTTCCCGATTATTGCTTTCAGGATTGTAGCTCGTTAGAGGCGGTAGAGATAGGTGAGCAAGTGACTGCCATTGGCCGCTATTGTTTCTCCGGTTGTTCGTCGCTATCCGGAAAAATCACTCTGCCGTCAAAAATTAAATCGTTGCCTGAAAACATCTTTGGCGATTGTATCGCTCTGGTTGAAGTGGTGATGCCCGAGGGGTTGACAACAATTGGAAACAATGCTTTTACCGGATGTCGTGGCCTGAAAACGGTTGAAATTCCATCGACTGTAAGCATGGTTGGGCAGTATGCCTATTATCGGTGCACAGGTATTGAATCGATTGTGGTTAAAGAGGGTGTCAAATCACTGTTGCAGGGAGCTTTCTACAATTGTGAATCATTGAAGACATTGGAATTGCCTGAAAGCGTGACGTCGATTTCACAAAGTTTATGCTGGCAATGCTACAATCTGGAGCATATTTCAATGGGTAGCAATGTAACATCCATTGGCACCCGAGCGTTCAGTGAATGTGCCCTTTTGGGCGAAGTGGTTATCCCCGATAATGTAGAAACAATAGGGGAGGAGGCTTTCTCAAGCAATCCCTATGTAACATCGCTGGTGGTGGGCAAATCGGTAACCACCGTTGGCAGCTATGCATTTTCGATGAGCGGCCTGAAGATGATAACGAGCAAGGCCGAGGTGCCGCCTACGTGTCAGGCTTCAACCTTCACAGCAGTCAATAAGTCAATTCCGTTATACGTTCCGGTCGGAACAACCGATAACTATAAAGCCGCACCGGCGTGGATGGATTTCTCGCGAGTGGCCTCCAATCCCGTATTTGTGACATCTATTGAAGTACAGAAAGATGGTGTGCCGGTGAATTCGGTCGAAGCAATTATTGGTGACATGTTTGAATTGACAGCAAATGTCACCCCGGCTGACGCTACATTTACTGAAGTAGAGTGGGCCTTATCTAATACCGCGGCAATTAATCTGCAAAAGACCGAAACAGGCACGGTTACGTTAAAACCGATTGAGGAAGGGGAATATACATTAACAGTCAGTGCAACCGATGGAAGCGACGTGTCAACGATTATAAATCTGACCATTGTTCCCCGGCCGCCCCTCTATACTGTTACTTATATGCTTGACGGCTCGGAATACTCAACTCAGCAGTATGAGGCTGGAGATGAAATAATTGCTCCCGAAGTTCCCGAAAAAACGGGGTATACGTTTAGTGGTTGGAACGACTTGCCCGAAGTCATGCCGGCCGAAGATATAACGGTGACCGGGACCTACACGGTAAACAGTTATACGATAACCTATTACGTTGACAGCGAGGTTTATGATACACAAGAGTTTGCCTATGGTGCCGAGATTATGCCGCTCGAAGAACCTGAAAAAGAGGGATATACATTCAGCGGATGGTCCGACATTCCGGTAGTCATGCCAGCCGAAGATATAACAGTAACAGGCTCGTTTGAAGTGAATGACTACATAGTAACATATTATCTTGATAATGTGCTTTTTACGACGTATAAAGTGCCATTTGGCTCGGATGTTCCCGTACCCGATGTTACCAACCTTCCCGATGGCAAACTGTTTGACAGCTGGATAACTGAAATCCCTGATACAATGCCGGCTCACGATTTAGATATTTACGGAACTACAAAAGCTCAATCCGGAATTGAGGCTGTATTGATTGACCCGGATATTGTTGTTGATATTTACACGGTTGCAGGTGTTCTGTTAAAACACAATGCCAACAGTAAGGATATCCTAAATTTGAAATCAGGATACTACATCGTCACAACTCCCGATGCAAGACACAAAGTCTGTGTGAAGTAATTGCGATATAAGTAAATAAAAACGGTGAGCTTAAGTCTGTATAGATTTTGCTCACCGTCTTTTTTATCATTGATATTCCCAAATGAAAGAGCCGTAAACATCAAATAAATATTTAA
This sequence comes from Muribaculaceae bacterium, assembly GCA_022510465.1. GTDB lineage: Bacteria > Bacteroidota > Bacteroidia > Bacteroidales > Muribaculaceae > HGM05190. Next base: position 3,588 of record JAFLTJ010000087.1, on the reverse strand, counting down.
CCATAAAACCGAAAATGTCGAAAAATTTGATTACCTTTGTATTCTAATTAAAGCAAAAGGAATAATTATGGCAAGACCAATAGCAGAAACACCGGTGCTGACCGGCAGTGATGCGGTACGTTTCGAGAAACTTAGACTTGAAGTTGAAAGCCTGAGCAAAGAGCAACGTGCAGAAAACTCGCGCGAGTTAAATGAAGCCGTAAAGAAAGCAAAATCTTATATTACAGTTTGTTTATAAATGGAGCTTGTTCGGCTGAATTCCAAGACGAATCTCGGTGGATTTGATTGTGGCGATACTGATTTGAATAATTTTCTTGTTGAGGATGCAAAAAACTTCCTTGGCAAGCGCATTGCAACAACATATCTCCTTGTTGACAATGGCAGCATCGTAGCATATTTCTGTTTACTAAACGATAAGATAAGCCGACAGGATGTAACCAACAGTCAGTGGAAGAAGATTAAAGGGGGATTTCCGGAAAGAAAACAATTCAGCAGTTATCCTGCTATTAAAATAGGAAGATTTGCCGTTTCTTCAGCATATAAAGGGCGAAATATCGGCTCAGACCTTATAAACTTACTAAAAGGTATGCTTAATGATAGCCCAAACTACTCGGCCTTTCGATATATAACTGTTGATGCATACCTCTCGGCAATAGATTTTTACAAGAAAAATAATTTCAAACCCTTGTCTGAAAAAATTGTGAATGAACATACTATACTTATGTTCTTCGACATGATGGAGTTAGAATAACAACATACACGAATTTTTTCTTATCTTTTTTGAAAAAACGAAAGCGAAAAATAGCCGTGTAAAGTAGTGAAATTCAAATAAAAGTTATAATTTTGTAGCCACGAAAAATGACACTCGCCGTTTGTAGGGCGTAGTGTAATGTTTAATATACTGAACAACAGATGATTAATATCACATTTCCTGACAATAGTGTCAAGACGTTTGACGCAGGTGTCACTCCGTTAGAGATTGCTCGTTCGCTCAGCCCAAAGCTGGCAAAAGAGGTTCTTGCATCGTCGGTAAACGAGCAAGAATGGGATTTGTCACGCCCAATAACCGAAGACGCGACGATAAAACTGTATAAATGGGATGACGCCGAGGGCAAGCATGCTTTCTGGCATAGCTCGGCCCACCTTCTTGCCGAAGCTCTCCAGGAGCTTTATCCGGGCGTAAAGTTCGGTATCGGTCCGGCCATCGAGAACGGTTTTTACTATGACATCGACCCGGGCGAACATACATTGACAGCTGCCGATTTTGCAAAGATTGAAAAGAAAATGTTGGAACTGGCCCGCCGTAAGGAGGACATAGTTCGTGCCGACATATCAAAGGCCGACGCGCTGAAAATGTTTGGCGACCGTGGCGAGGTTTATAAGTGTGAACTTATCAGCGAGCTTGAAGATGGCCACATAACCACTTATACGCAAGGAGCGTTTACCGACCTTTGCCGTGGACCGCACTTGCCAAACACGGATGCTATCAAGGCTGTTAAAGTGACATCGCTTGCCGGGGCATACTGGCGTGGCGATGAAACTCGCAACCAGCTTGTTCGCGTCTATGGTATCACCTTCCCGAAACAGAAGATGCTCGAGGAGTATCTCGTTATGCTCGAGGAAGCCAAGAAACGCGACCATCGTAAGCTCGGCAAGGAAATGGAGTTGTTCGCTTTCTCACAGCGGGTTGGTGCAGGGCTGCCGTTGTGGCTTCCCAAGGGTGCCGCTCTCCGCGACCGTCTGGAGCAATTCCTGCGCAAGATTCAGCGAAAGTATGGCTACCAGCAGGTTATCACGCCTCATATCGGAAACAAAAATCTCTATGTGACATCGGGTCACTATGCAAAATATGGCAAGGACTCTTTTCAGCCAATCCACACACCAGAGGAGGGCGAAGAGTATTTGCTGAAACCGATGAACTGCCCTCACCATTGTGAGATATTCCGTGCCGCCCCGCGCAGCTATCGCGACCTGCCGTTGCGTTTGGCCGAGTTTGGTACGGTTTATCGCTACGAGCAGAGCGGCGAGCTTCACGGCTTAACACGCGTTCGCGGTTTTACGCAGGATGACGCGCATATTTTCTGCGCTCCCGACCAGATTAAAGATGAATTCCTGAAAGTTATGGATATTATTTTCTATATCTTCAAGGCATTGAAATTTGAAAATTGGGAAGCTCAGATTTCGCTTCGCGACCCTGCCCACAAGGAGAAATACATCGGTAGCGATGAGAATTGGCACTTGGCCGAGACGGCAATCATTGAGGCTTGTGCCGAAAAGGGGGTTAATGCGCGCACCGAGCTTGGCGAGGCTGCGTTCTATGGCCCGAAGCTTGACTTTATGGTTAAAGATGCTCTTGGCCGCCGTTGGCAGCTCGGTACTATTCAGGTGGACTATAATCTGCCCGAGCGCTTTGAATTGGAATACACCGGCGCCGACAACGCAAAACATCGCCCTGTGATGATTCACCGTGCCCCATTCGGCTCAATGGAACGTTTTGTCGCCGTGTTGCTTGAACACACTGCCGGTAAGTTCCCGTTGTGGCTTGCGCCCGACCAGGTTGTTGTGCTTCCGATAAGCGAGAAGTTTAACGACTATGCACGCGAGGTCGCTGTTGAATTGGATAAATATGACGTTCGCGCGTTTGTTGACGACCGAAATGAGAAAATCGGCAAGAAAATTCGCGATAACGAGCTTCGTCGCATACCATATTTGGTAATCGTAGGCGAAAAAGAGGCGCAAAATGGTGAAGTTTCGGTAAGAAAACAGGGTCAGGGTGACCAAGGTTCAATGAAAATTGCTAACTTTGCGCAGCAATTAACCGAAGAAGTTAACAATTTAACCAATCAATAATTCAATTCCTGAATGCAAAATAAGCCATACAGACCCGCGGGTCCAGCTCGTTCGAATAATCAGAACAACCGTCGCGGAGACCGTAATGCCAAGCAAGAACAATACGCAGTCAACGAGCGTATAACCGCCGGAGAAGTGAGACTCGTAGGCGATAATGTTACTCAAGGCGTATACACTCTCCGGGAAGCTCAAAGAATTGCTGATGAACTCGAATTAGACCTGATTGAGATTTCGCCCACCGCTGTACCTCCGGTTTGCAAAATTTTGGATTATCAGAAATTCCTGTATCAGCAGAAAAAACGCCAGAAGGAACAAAAAGCAAAAGCGACCAAAGTTGTTGTTAAGGAAATAAGATTTGGTCCGCAAACCGATGACCATGACTACAACTTCAAGCTCAAACACGCAATTGGCTTCCTGCAAGAAGGTGCAAAAGTGAAAGCTTACGTGTTCTTCAAGGGGCGCTCGATTCTGTTCAAGGAGCAAGGCGAGGTTTTGTTGCTCAAGTTTGCAAACGACCTTGAGGAGTATGGCAAGGTAGAGCAGATGCCACAGCTGGAGGGAAAGCGTATGATACTCATGATTACGCCCAAAAAGAAATAATCGAAAAAACAATGCCCGCGTCGCGCGTCGGCCATGGGCAGCTTCATAATTATACCATCTAATTAATTTCAAACAAAATGCCAAAGATTAAAACTAATTCCGGTGCCAAAAAGAGGTTCGCCCTTACCGGATCAGGAA
>JAFLTJ010000086.1 GCA_022510465.1 Muribaculaceae bacterium | reverse complement strand
TTTTATTCCCGCATGACCCGTCGGCACAAATAAAGAGCGGCACCGCCTTTTACTGCAAAGCGTGCCGCTCCCGTGGATATAATATGAGTAATTATTTGTTAACCTGATAGCGATTAACGCCGTCGCGCAAGAATTCTACAATCTGACGGGCGGCGGCAATACCGGCATTGATGTTTGCCTCGGCTGTCTGTGCTCCCATCTTTTTGGGAGTAAAGAACACGCGGTCGCCAAACTCTGCACTCAGAGCGTCGGCCGAGTCGGGGCGGATGTCGGCAACATATTTGAGGTCGGTGCGTTCGCGTAATGCCCGGGCAAGGCCATCCTCATCAATCACCTCCTTGCGCGCGGTGTTAATCAGAACACCACCTTTAGGCAAGCGCGAAATCAGCTCGTACCCAACTGAACGACGGGTTTGCTCGTTGGCCGGAATGTGGAGCGATACAAACTTGTTGTTGCTGTAAAGTTCCTCTACCGAGTGAACGGGCGAAACACCGGCTTGTTCAATCACTTCATCCGGGCAGAACGGGTCGAGAGCGCTCACGGCCATGCCAAAACCGCCGGCAATGCGGGCCACGTTGCGACCAACCTGACCAAAGGCATGAATACCAAGCGTTTTCCCTTTCAATTCGCTACCCGAAGTGCCGTTGTACATATTGCGAACTGCCATTACGAGCATACCGAAAACAAGCTCGGCAACAGCGTTAGAGTTCTGGCCGGGTGTGTTTTGCACCACGATACCGCGCTCTGTAGCCGCCACTAAGTCAACATTGTCATATCCGGCACCGGCGCGCACAACAATTTTCAGATTCTGAGCCGCATCCATCACCTCTGCATCAATCTTGTCAGAGCGGATAATGATTGCTTCAACATCTTTGACAGCCTCTTTGAGCTGCTGTTTGTCGGTATATTTTTCGAGCAGAACGAGGTCATATCCGGCCTCGGCCATTACCTCTCTGATACCCTCAACGGCAACGCCGGCAAAGGGCTTCTCGGTTGCTACAAGAACTTTCATAAATTCATCTGTTAAGATTATCAATGAGCTTTTTCAAAGTCTCTCATCGCGTCAATAAGCACCTCTACGCTCTCAATGGGAAGGGCATTATAGAGTGATGCGCGGAAACCGCCAACAGAGCGGTGACCCTTGATGCCGACAATACCGCGAGTGCCGCAGAAATCAACAAATTCCTTCTCCAGCTCCTTAAATTCGGGAGTCATCACGAAACAAACATTCATGATTGAGCGGTCGGCCGGGTCGGAAACCGTACCTTCAAACATCTTGCTTGAATCGATGGCATCATAGAGCAATCCGGCCTTCTTGAGGTCGATTTTCTCCATTTCGGCAACGCCACCTCTCTCCTTGTAATAGCGCAGGGTCATCAGCGCAGAGTAGATAGGAAGCACTGGAGGAGTGTTGAACATCGAGCCCTTCTTGATGTGGGTACGATAGTCAAGCATCGTCGGAATGGCGCGTTCAACCTTTCCAAGGCATTCATCCTTGACAATCACCAGCGTTACGCCGGCAGGAGCCAGATTCTTCTGAGCCCCGGCATAGATGATATTGTATTTGCTTACGTCTATGGGGCGAGAGAAAATGTCGCTTGACATATCACACACCATCGGAACATTCACATCCGGGTCAACGCGCACCTCCGTGCCAAAGATTGTATTGTTGCTTGTATAATGGAAATAGTCAACATCGTCGGGAACAGTGAAACCCTTGGGAATGTATGAGAAATTAGAATCTTTTGACGACCCTACAACCTCAACGTCACCAAACAGGCGAGCCTCCTTGATTGCGTTTACAGCCCACGTTCCGGTCTCCAGATAGGCGGCCTTGCCCGAAAGTATATTCATCGGCACCATGCAGAACTGCAAGCTGGCTCCTCCGCCCAGGAACAACACGCTATATCCGTCGGGTACATTGAGAAGTTCCTTGACCAAAGCTTGCGCCTCGTCAATTACTGCCTGAAACTCCTTGCTGCGGTGTGATACCTCCAACACCGACAAACCGGTATTTGCAAAATTCAGTATCGCGTCAGCAGTGTGTTTAATAGTGTACTCGCTCAGGATTGATGGCCCGGCATAAAAATTGTGCTTCTTCATCTTATTTTAAATTATAATTTCTTTACTGGCAGCCGCAACTCCAATGCCGCGGCCCACGTGGCAAAATTACAAAATAATTATTAAACAACAAACACCCCGCCCTCCCGCAGCGCGTCAGCCCGGAAAGCAGGCTTCCAAGCCTGCGCCATCACAGCGACTCATCACGCCGCGCCATCACAGCGACCCATCCTTTATTATAACTCAACATTCCCGGCACCGCCCTATAAGATTGCCCGGAGGGCATAAAGCTCATTAGCCCTCCGGGCAAAGGACTGAGGAGCGGTCTCCTCTGCGTTATCTCGCCTTTACTCTGAAACAGGTCTTATTGAGTAACCATAGCCCATATAAGCACCTTCAATATGATAATTAAGATTGAAGAAATAAAGATCTTCGATATGCCGAAACGAGCTGTGTATTTCTTTATACGACGTTGAAATCAAATATTCGCCAACAGAACCAACTCCCCACATATACGATGTTTCAGCATAATCGTCAACACAACGGTAGCCTGCCGCAGGCAGGAATATGAAATTCCCATTTGGCCCTGTAACCTTGTAGCCATATTTTCCTTTCTGTTCGGCCCATTGCCAGGTGCACTTGTCAACCAGTTCCTCCATCTCGTCAATAGTGGGCATTCTCCAGCTACCTCCCCATTTATGAGTAGCGGCGTCGTATTCAGTGCCGCTGATTTCTGATATTCCAAGGTCCTTTTTATCCTCCCATACATACTTATCCGTCGTGGGTTCTATTTCGCCCCATGCATAGTATTCTCCATATTCGTATGGCTTTGACGCATCAAGGTTGCATGTTGCCCATTTAACTCCGCTCGGCAATCCGAGGTCAACACCCTCATGGCCGTTTATCTTGATAGTTTTTGTGGTAGAGGGCACTTCCTCAACCTCTTCAGAATCTTTACTGCACGAGCTAAACATCATTGAGCAAGCAATCAACAGCACAAACAAATTCAATATTTTTTTCATTTTCTATTCCTCCTTTTTATTTATATACAGGTCTTACTACTATACGGTAATCGGTGTTTCTCCATTCAAGTTCATCACAATATCCAATATATTTAAAATCCCCCCATGTTTCTATGTATAAGCAATGAGCTGTTTGCTTGTTTTCTTTTGCATCCTCACTTTCATAATCTCCCAACTCTTCACACCAACTATATTCGCAGTTCTCTAATGCCGGAGTTGAGCTCCAATACTGCCCCTCGTATGTATTCAATCTCATTGGCAGATATATGAATTTACCGTTAGGCCCTATGACTTTAAAGCAATATCTATAACCTTTGACAGCTAATTCCAATCGGCATTCATCAATCAACTCATGCAATTCAGCATTGGTCGGCATTCGCCATTTGCCGCCCCATTTTACGTGAGCCACGTCATATTCAGTACCCGCAATATCACCCAGCGGCAATCCCTCTGTTCCACCGCGATTTTCCCGATTATTTGCCGGATCGTATGGCGTCAAGCCCCCCCATTGATAACATTCACCATATTCCCCCGGGCTATCGGCTCCTACATTGCACGTGGCCCATTTAACTCCGCTTGGCAACCCGAGGTCAACATACTCGTGGTCTTTATGCTTGCCTGAAGAACTGTAATCATCATCCTTTTGGCCGGGCTCATCACCGCTACAACCACTTAAACCCACCAATAAAATCGGTGCAATAAACAATAAAAATTTTGCTTTCATCATTTGCATTTTTTGCCCTATTGACTCCCCAGATTCAGGCCTTAGATAAAAAATGCGTGAGAGTCTGTACTCGCTACTCGTCCCACTTGTTGAGGCTCTCGCATTGCCCATCTTGGTTGAACGAGCAACTGTTGCAGAGACCTCACGCAAATATGCATACTCGCTCAACAATTCTCGCGAATTATTAAGCCGTTGATATACATATCCACAAGAGGCGTCTACCGTTGCTGTATTCCTGACCAAGATTAGAAACTTGCGAGATTTCAACAAGTCAAGAATGAGCGTAAAGTAAACGCATCATTTCATTATGTCCGCTTCCCGCCGCACGCCCCTCGACCGGGTCTCTGCAGCGGTCTGCGACTGCAAAGGTAAAAAAAATATTAATAACCCATTCTTTTTCCCCTACAAATTTCATCACCCCTCCCGCTCTCCGCCTCACATCACGCCGCGTTAGCCCGGAAAGCAGGCTTCCAAGCCTGCGCCACCACAGCGCCCCCTCCCCTTATATAACTCAACATCTTCTCTCCCTGCAAAATTGCCCGGAGGGCATAAAGCTTGTTAGCCCTCGACAAAGGCCTGGGAGCGCCAGCTACACAGGCCGGTCGGGGGTTGCTTCCAAGCCTGCGCCTATCACAGTGACCCCTCCTTTATTATAACTCAACATTTCCGGCCCCGCGTCACAAAAAAAGAGGCGCCGGGCAACCACCGTTGCTCAACGCCTCCTTTCGGAAATATTTTATCGGCCTGATTACATCATGCCGCCCATACCACCCATACCGCCGGCCGGCATTGCCGGTGCCGGATTCTCTTCAGGCTTGTCGGCGATGACACACTCGGTAGTCAGGAACATGCCGGCAATCGAAGCTGCATTCTCAAGAGCAACGCGGGTTACCTTAGCCGGGTCAATCACACCGGCAGCAAGCAGATTTTCATAAACACCCTTGCGAGCGTTGTAACCAAAATCGCCGGTACCTTCTTTCACCTTCTGAACAACTACTGCACCTTCAACACCTGCATTGGCTACAATCTGGCGCATAGGCTCTTCTATTGCGCGGCGAACGATGTGAATACCCGTCGTTTCATCCTCATTTTCACCCTTAAGACCCTCAAGAGCGTCAACACAGCGAATATAGGCAACACCACCGCCGGGAACAATACCCTCGGCAATCGCAGCGCGCGTTGCGCTCAATGCATCGTCAACACGGTCTTTCTTCTCTTTCATCTCAACCTCGCTGGGAGCACCGATGTGGAGAACGGCAACACCGCCGGCAAGTTTGGCCAAACGCTCCTGTAGCTTCTCGCGGTCATAGTCGCTCTTAGTCTGCTCAATCTGAGCCTTTATCTGTGCAACGCGAGCCGAGATTGCATCCTTAGCGCCGGCACCGTTTACGATGGTCGTATTCTCCTTGTTGACAGTCACTTTCTCGGCGCGGCCAAGCATGTCGGGAGTAGCACCGTCAAGCTTCATGCCTTTCTCTTCCGAGATTACAACACCTCCGGTCAGCACGGCGATATCCTCAAGCATCTCCTTGCGGCGGTCGCCAAAACCGGGAGCCTTCACGGCACAAATCTTCAACGAGCCGCGCAGACGGTTCACAACCAATGTTGCGAGCGCTTCCTGGTCAACATCCTCGGCCACAATCAGCAACGGACGTCCGCTTTGGGCTGTCGATTCGAGGATAGGAAGCATATCCTTAAGGTTAGAAATCTTCTTGTCATAGATAAGAATGAATGGAGAATCCATTTCACACTCCATCTTCTCAGTGTTGGTCACGAAATAGGGCGAAATGTAGCCGCGGTCAAACTGCATACCCTCTACAATGTCAACCGTAGTTTCGGTACCCTTGGCCTCGTCAACGGTGATAACACCCTCTTTCTTCACCTTCTTCATTGCCTCGGCGATAAGATGACCTATTGCCTCGTCATTGTTGGCCGACACGCGGGCAACATCCTCTATCTTCTTAAAGTCGTCGCCAACTTCCTGAGCCTGAGCCTTGATACCTTCAACCACGGCGGCAACAGCCTTGTCAATGCCGCGCTTGATATCCATCGGATTAGCACCGGCGGCTACATTCTTAAGACCAACGTTGATAATCGACTGGGCAAGCACGGTTGCTGTCGTCGTACCGTCGCCGGCATCGTCGCCCGTTTTGGAGGCAACCTCCTTCACAAGCTGAGCACCCATGTTCTGGAACGGGTCCTCAAGCTCGATTTCACGAGCCACTGTCACACCGTCTTTCGTAATATGAGGTGCGCCAAACTTCTTGTCGATAATTACATTGCGACCTTTCGGACCAAGCGTAACCTTAACAGCATCGGCAAGAGCGTCAACACCCTTTTTGAGCTCCTCGCGAGCCTTGATATCAAATTTAATTTCTTTTGCCATGATTTATTTTGCA
>JAFLTJ010000085.1 GCA_022510465.1 Muribaculaceae bacterium | reverse complement strand
CCGCAAAATCATTATTCGCTAAATACCCATTGCTTTCCACGCTCCTTTTTTGACCGAGAAGCTTGAGAATAAATAAAAAAGCCCCCTATTCCCGAAAATTGAGGAATAGGGGGCTTTGGGTATTAGTTGCTGAATGTCAAGCCGGCCGAAGATGCATCGATGATGATGGGCCGCTCTTTGTCGACTTTCTGCGCCAAAATATCCTTTGACAGACGGTTCAAAACCAAGCGATGTATAACTCGCTTAACAGGTCGGGCTCCAAACTCCGGGTCATACCCGGCCTCGGCGATGTACCGCAGTGCGGCCGGCGTCACCGTCAGTGTTACCCCATTGACAGCCAACATCTTCTGCACTGACTGTATCTGCAATTCTACAATCTGTTCAATCTCTTTTTCATCAAGCGGCGTGAACATAATCGTCTCGTCGATACGGTTCAGAAACTCAGGGCGGATTGTTTGCTTCAACATTTCAATCACCTGATTCTTAGTCTGTTCTATCACCTCTTCGCGGTTTTCAGCCGTCATTTTTGAGAAATTGTCGCGAATGACCGATGAGCCCATGTTTGAAGTCATTATGATGATGGTATTCTTGAAATTGACCATACGCCCTTTATTGTCGGTAAGTCGCCCGTCATCAAGCACTTGCAAAAGTATATTGAACACATCGGGATGAGCCTTCTCTATTTCGTCAAAAAGCACAACCGAATAGGGCTTGCGGCGCACTGCCTCTGTCAGCTGACCACCCTCGTCATACCCCACATATCCCGGAGGCGCACCGACAAGTCGCGACACCGTGTGCTTTTCCTGATACTCGCTCATGTCAATACGGGTCATCATATTCTCGTCGTCAAACAGATATTCGGCGAGCGCCTTGGCAAGCTCGGTTTTGCCAACACCCGTTGTCCCTAAGAAGATGAACGAACCTATAGGGCGGCGAGGGTCGTTAAGCCCGGCACGCGAGCGGCGAACGGCGTCGGCTATCGCACCTATCGCCTCCTCCTGTCCAACTACACGCTTGTGGAGTTCATCCTCAAGGTGTAGCAGTTTATCCTTTTCGCTCTGCACCATCTTGCGAACCGGAATTCCGGTCCAGCGCGAAACCACGTCGGCAATATCCTCGCTGTCAACCTCCTCTTTAATCAGAGCCTTGTCGCCCTGCATTGTTTTCAGCTGCTCCTGGATAGACTCATTCTCGCGCACTTTCTCCTGAATCTTCGAGTAGCGAATTTCGGCAACACGAGCATAATCACCCTCACGCTCGGCACGGTCGGCCTCAAAGTTAAGTTGCTCAATATCAATCTTATTCTGCTGAATACGATTAATCAAATCTTTCTCAGCTTTCCACTTGGCTGTATACTCCTTTTCCTCCTCGCGCATTGTGGCAAGGTCGCGTTCTATCTCCTTTAGATACTCCGTATCTCCCTCGCGCTTTATCGCCTCTCGCTCAATCTCTTTCTGCGCAATGCGGCGTGAAATTTCATCGAGAGCCTGTGGCACTGAATCTATCTCAAGACGCAGCTTTGACGCAGCCTCGTCTATAAGGTCAATAGCTTTGTCGGGCAGAAAACGGTCGGTTATATAACGCTCGCTCAGCTGCACGGCTGCCACAATTGCCTCGTCGCGGATACGAACCTTGTGGTGGTTCTCATAACGCTCTTTCAACCCGCGCAAAATAGCGATAGCACTCATCTCGTCGGGCTCGTTTACCATAACCTTTTGGAAACGACGTTCAAGAGCCTTATCCTTTTCAAAATATTTCTGATACTCGTCAAGAGTCGTGGCTCCGATACTGCGCAATTCTCCTCGAGCCAACGCCGGTTTGAGAATATTAGCCGCATCCATAGCTCCCTCGCCCTTACCGGCGCCAACCAATGTATGAATCTCATCTATGAACAAGACTATCTCGCCATCGCTCTGCACCACCTCGTTGACAATTGCTTTCAGACGCTCCTCAAACTCACCCTTGTACTTCGCACCCGCAACTATGGCACCCATATCCAACGAAAAAATCTGCTTTGAACGCAAATTTTCGGGCACGTCACCGCGAACAATTCGCTGGGCCAAACCCTCTGCGATAGCCGTCTTACCGGTTCCCGGCTCGCCAACGAGCATAGGATTGTTTTTGGTTCTCCTGCTCAATATTTGCAGCACGCGTCTTATCTCGTCATCACGGCCTATAACCGGGTCCAGCTTACCGCTCCGAGCCTGTTCATTGAGATTTATTGCATACTTTGACAACGCATTATAGGTATCCTCGGCACTCTGTCCCACAGCCTTTTTGCCTTTGCGCAACTCTTCAATTGCCGCTTTAAGGTCACCCTCATTCAATCCGGCATCCTTTAAAATTGTCGAAGCCGAAGAATTGACAGTAAAAACTGACAAAAATACCGATTCAATCGTGACATATTCATCGCCATTGCTTTTGGCATAATCCATCGCCCGCTGCATGACATCATTGGAAGCCCTGCTGAAATAAGGCTCACCACCCGAAACCTTTGGCAGCGACGCCATTTCACGGTCTACAGCCTGATTTATATGCTGAATATTAGCGCCAACCTTGGCCAATATGAACTTTACGATACCCTCGCCCTCGGTCATTATTCCTTTCAGAATGTGAACCGGCTCTATCGCTTGAGAACCGTTGGCAGCAGCCATTTGAACGGCTTTCTGTATAACCTCTTGAGTTTTAATAGTGAAATTATTAGTATTCATAGTATTTTAAATTTTCGTAATTAACAATTTGTTCATTCAATCTTTTAACAATTAATACTGCAATATTGTTGAAACTTTACTAAACAAAAATTGTGCCAATTATTGTAAGCCGTCATTCCAAATACCTCCCCGCTATAAATAAAAAATAGGCTGTGCGCATTCACACAGCCTATCCACATCCTGTATTTATTGCCTATTGTTGAGTCACATGAATCGCTACAGTCGAGTCCCCACTACGAATAACAACATCACCCACTCGCTCTTCTTCAACTTCTTCCATAGGCCATAAGTTGGATTTAGGTTAATGGGATTGCGCCTATTCCCGGGCGCTCGCGAGGTATATACACCTGTCCATTCACGATTTTCACCCCGTCAAAACAGTCATTTGCAATCAACAAATTACCGTCAAGGTCGGCCCAGTCAACCATCGGAGACAACTGAGATGCCGCCGAAATACCACATGAGGTCTCGGTCATACATCCAAGCATTATCTTCATGTCAAGCGAGCGCGCCAGCGTTGCCATCTTGTACGCCTCGTGAAGACCGGTACATTTCATCAGTTTTATGTTTATACCATCATAGACGCCTAACGCCCGGCGAACATCAGGCAGACGCTGCAAGAACTCGTCGGCAATAATTGGCAACGGGGATCTCTCGCGCAACCAGGCTGTGTCGTCTATATTCTCTTTCGGCATAGGCTGTTCAACAAAAAGGCAACCTCTTTCTTTCAGCCAATAGCACATTTCAAGGGCCTTTTCGCGGTCATTCCAACCTTGATTGGCATCAACACAGATTGGCCGGTCGGTCTTCTCCCGAATGATTTCCACCAGCTCTTTGTCATTATCCAATCCCATCTTGACTTTCAGAACCTTGTACGGCTCTGCCTCATCAACTTTTTTCCTGACAACATCCGCTTTATCGATACCGATTGTAAACGATGTGTCGGGAGCTTTGTCGGGATTCAGACCCCATATCTTATACCATGGCTGCCCCATAATTTTGCCGGTAAGGTCGTGAAGGGCAATATCTACCGATGCTTTTGCCGCGCGGTCATTTGGCGCAACCGAATCCATGTATTCGTGAATCTCCTCGAAACAGAACGGATCATTAAATTGCGACAAATCCAGCGAATTTAGATACTTGCACACACTCTCAACGCTTTCGCCCAAATAGGGTGGCATCGAAGCCTCTCCGTAACCCACAATGCCGTCATATTCTATCTGAACCTGAACATCGGGAGTTGTTGTCCGGCTATATTTAGCCAAATTAAACGCATGGCGTAGCGTTAACTCGTAGGGCTTAAACGAAAGGTTTAATTTCCCCGAACGAGTTGTTTTGCGTGTCGGACTATCTGCTGCTGATATTGATATTGGTGATGCGAGTGCACCAAGCGCCAGCCCTGTAGTAACAAGAAACTTTCTTCTATCCATCGTTGTGTATTGTTAATTTTTAATATAATCAAAAGAACCACGGGTGATTGGCAACACGTGTTATGCCAACGCTGCCAATTCGTGTTTTAATGCGGCTTGACGACAAATGAGGCGTAGTCAGATACCCCTCCGATGCAGGGTCAATGCTGTTTACCTTTACCCGGCCCGATGAGTGTATGTAATTGCCATCGCGGTCATATATGGCAACATGGGTCACCCTTCCCGTATCTGCGTTACCGAAAAACAACAAATCTCCGGCCTCCAACTCGCGCCACCGCTCCGCAGCCATTATTTCGCCTGTTTTTGCCTGCTGAGAGGCATCGCGCATCAGAATAATACCATTTGCGAAATAGCTCACTTTAGCAAGTCCCGAGCAGTCAAGTGCCTTTGCCGATGTACCGCCCCACAGATAAGGCGTTCCGTGCAACGAATATGCCATATTCAAAATTGTATCAGGATTAAACTCCTGTGAGGCCCATTGGCTTATATCTGTAACAAACGAACGGTCTATCCACCCCTTCCGGCCATCGGGAAGCGTCACTTCAATCATCTTCGACTTTCCGGCTATCGACCCTTCCACAATGCTCCCATTAACAAGGTCGGTAACAATGTCACGCGGGCCTGACGGCTTTTGTGTAGAGTAAACATCCACCTGGTCCCATGCGGTCACAACCAGACGGTTAGCTTTGCGCCACTGTGCCATTTCTTCCGCCGATTTTTCCACCATCGACGACGACGGCATATAGCCTATATACCCGTCGGGAGTTTGCACCCACCAGTCTTCGTCAACCACTCCGAGAATCCGCAATGGAGTACCCATTACAGCCTGCGTTGCCATTTCAGCGGCATGCCCGGGCTTGGTTCGCATACAAGCTACCGGAATGCGCACATGGCCCCAGCGATTTTGAGGCAGCACAACTACTCCGCTCAAATCAACCGTTCCTGAAAGAGCAGCCGCAATAGCATCCTTAGCGGAAGCATCACTGACAACTCCTATCGCATGAAGCGCCCCATTGTCGGCTTCTACAACACGAACATCAAACACTGCCTGCCTGCTATCCGGCGCAACCTGCGATTTAACCGTCGCGATAACCTTGCTTGCATCATCCTGCCCGGCAGCCCTTGACACCACCGCCATAAGTAATGAGAACACTAAAATACAGACGACCTTCTTATACATAAACTGTGTTTTAATTGTTAGGTATTATTGATTCGATTGTAAGCGTTGAGTCCCATAATGGATAAAACAGATTCCCCTTGGAGGTCTCTACCTCACCGGCTTGCAGGTCAACCGTTTCGCTGCGCACAAACTTTTTGGCCGGTGACAGCACACCGCCAATGCCACAGTTTGAAGCAAATCGGTAGTTATCCTGACCTGTTGAGTGGAATAGAGTCACAACCTCATCAGGGTCTGCCGAAAGGCGCCCGAACGAGGTGTCAACCGGCACCCATCCTACCCCTTCAAAATAAACCTCAGCCCAATCATGATAATTCTTTTCTCCCGGATGAATCATCCAACCGCTCTCCCACCGAGCCGGAACCCCAAGAGAGCGCATCAAGGAAATATACAGTAGCGACACCTGACCACAATCGCCATATCCGTGGTCTACAACATATTGCGGTATACACTCCAAAGTGCTATACTCGCGAGCTCCGGCCCACGGAAACGAGGCATTGATATAGTCAAAAACAAGCTCACTCTGCTTGTACGGGTCTGTTTCGTCACCGACAATCTGCCGGGCGAGCTCTTTCATTTCAACAATATGTCTTCCCTCTGACTTCGTAAACCGCTGATAAAGTTCACTATCCTTATTGTATGCTTTTTTGTTAGCCATGATATATTCGGGAGAATAATACTGCGACGACACATCATAGCTGAAAGTATAGCTAAACGTAACATCACCGCCACCACGAGCCATCAGGCCCGACATATAAACCGTTCGATGAACACTTTCCTCGGCGTTTCCCGATGATATATAATAGTCAGGTTGCGACGTTTTCAGCAGCTGAATATTTTGCTGTCGGGATGTTTCAAGCGGATATGGCATCCACGCCCTTATCGAATCGCCTGCCAGCTCCTCCTTATACGGCACTGTCAGCGTAAAAGTTATTGTAACACGTTGAGAGTTTACCGGCGTTCCGTCACCAACGCTCTGCTTGATAGTATATGCCGCCGTTGCGCGTCGGGCATACGCCGCTTTTGAGCCTCGACCGGTCCATTTCAACTTCTCGTCGCGCAATCTCGGGCATATCAAACCCAAATTCCTGGGCGACTTGCGATAAACACGAACCGAGCCATCGGGCATCTGCAGTGTTTCAATATATCCGGCCGCATAACACGAGTCAAGAAACGCATCTGTAATCCCCGGATATAGCTGTTTCATCTGCTCGGCCGCCTCAGCTTTTGTGTAGGGAAAATCCCGCTCTATTCTACTACCTATTGCCGTTATCGAATCGTTCTCTATCCATTGTTGCACACTGCTGGCCACAAGAGTCTGCGAAACACAGAGAAACAATATCGCCACAATCAGGCTTTGCAAGGCATTTACATGCTTATTCATGGGAATCAGATTAAAAAGTCACAAACACTACGGCCGTAAAGATAATGATTAATTTTCACATTTCCAATATCAATTTTTAGAAATTTTATTTTACCGCAAGTTTATTTTATCTAACAAAAACCAAGCCCGCTATACACAGAAAAGGAGGCCACCGGCGGCGACCTCCTTCATATAACGGTAAAATACTATTTTACTTTGACATTTCCTCTTTAAGGCGAGCAAGAGCT
>JAFLTJ010000084.1 GCA_022510465.1 Muribaculaceae bacterium | reverse complement strand
ACCCCCGACCGGCCTGTGTCGCTGACGCTCCCAGGCCTTTGTCGGGGGCTAATGATCTTTATGCCCTCCGGGCAATTTTGCAGGGAGAGGGGTTGAAAAAAGATTTGCATAGTTGGGAAAAAGGTTGTAAATTTGCGGCGCAATTTAAAAACAAACTTTATTAATTAATCATGAATCATTACGAAACCGTTTTCATTTTAACTCCCGTTTTGTCTGATGCACAGATGAAGGAAGCGGTAGAAAAGTTTGAAAAGGTGTTGACCGACAATGGTGCCAGCATCGTGAACAAGGAGCTGTGGGGCATGCGAAAGTTGGCGTACCCTATTCAGAAGAAGTCTACCGGATTTTATACGTTGGTGGAGTTTGATGCCAATCCGGATGTTGTTAAGAAGCTTGAGATAGCTTATCGTCGCGATGAGCGCGTTATCCGCTTCCTGACGTTCCGTCTGGACAAGTATGCAGCCGAGTATGCAATCAAGCGTCGCGGCAAGGCAGCCAAGGCAGAGGCTCCGAAAGTAGAAGTAGAAGTAACCGAAGAAGTAAAGGAGGACTAAAGTTATGGCACAGCAAAGTGAAATTCGTTATCTGACGCCGCTGTCGGTAGATGTTAAGAAGAAGAAATACTGCCGTTTCAAGAGAAGTGGCATCAAGTATATTGACTATAAGGACCCTGAGTTCCTTAAGAAGTTCCTCAACGAGCAGGGTAAGATTTTGCCTCGCCGCATCACGGGAACGTCGCTGAAATTTCAGCGTCGCGTTGCCCAGGCGGTGAAGCGTGCCCGCCACCTGGCATTGCTCCCCTACGTAACCGACTTGATGAAATAACCTTTTAAATTCTAAGAAATATGCAGATTATTTTGAAAGAAGATGTCACGGGCCTTGGATACAAGGATGATGTTGTTGACGTAAAGAAGGGTTATGCCCGCAATTATCTGATTCCGCAGGGTAAGGCTGTAATAGCAACTGAGTCGGCGCTGAAGATTCTTGCCGAGAATCAACGTCAGCGCGCCCACAAGCTTGCGCAGATTAAGGCTGACGCCGAGGCTGCCGCAGCTGCACTGGAGGGTGTTGCTCTGACTATCGGGGCTAAGACAAGCTCAACGGGTACTATCTTTGGCTCGGTGAACAATATTCAGATTGCCGAGGCGCTTGAGAAGCTGGGTCACAATGTAGACCGCAAGATTATCTCAATCAAGGAGACTGTGAAGGAGGTTGGTAACTATGTTGCTACCGTTCGCTTCCACAAGGAGGTTTCGATTGAGATTCCTTTTGAGGTTGTGGCTGAGTAAACGAGCTGCGAGAAGTTAAAACAGAGTTTTTTACTCTCAGAGAGATATCGTCGCCCCTTCGTCCTGACGTTTTCAATGCAGGAGGGAGGGGCGACGTTTTTTTTAACAGGGTTGTTATGAGGAGGTGGTTGCTGATATTATGGGTTGTGGCGGCGGCGATGGCTGTCGGGGCTGCCGACGTGACCGATGCGGGCCTGCGTGGAAAGGCCGACGGGGAGCTTAAGCGTGCCGTCGGGGCGCTGTTCCGCCCACCGAGGCTGATAGAGCGCGGGGAGCTGGAGCGGGAGGTGACAAGGCTGTGGGGCGACCCGACGGGGAGCTGCGCGGCGTGCCTGGCGCCGGTGAAGTGGTGGGAGTTTGCGCGGCAGTATGGCGACACGGTTGGGAGCAATCTGTACAACAATATTCTGATGCCGGTGGCTGTTGAGCTGCAACGGGATACGTGGCCCGTGGGTAACATCACGGGGAAGGTTGTTGTGGAGGCTAACGGCTGGGCGATGGGTCACGCGGAGCTTTATGGGGTGACGACGGGATTTGTCGAGCCGCCCGACCATCTGAAGGGTGACGTGGCGAGGATGCTGTTTTACATGGTGACGCTATATCCGTCGTCGCTGTGGGGCGGAAAGGCTGTGTCGATGCTTGAGGATAACGATTATCCGTCGCTGACGGCTCACGGGCAGGGGACTTATATCAGATGGCACCACGCTGACCCGGTTGACGAGGCCGAGAGGGCGCGCAACGTGTCGATAGCGATGTTGCAGGGTGGTGTTTCAAATCCGTTTGTCGACTATCCATCATTGGCCGATTATCTGTGGGGTGCATATCGCGGCAAGCCTTACGGCGGCGAGGTGCAAAGGCCTGACGAGGGTCAGAGCGGCGGCGAGGAGGAACCGGAGGATAACCGGCCGTTGAGGTCGGTTTACAGGAGCGGCGACGGGCGTGTGAATCTGTTTCACCCGGCAGTGCCGGCGGGGGCGCAGTGGAGCGTCGACGGGCACGCGGTGAAGGAGCCGTGGATTGCGGTTGAATCGATGGGGCGCGGGGTCCATCAGCTGGAGTTCGCAGCGCCGGGCGGAGTCAAAGGTATGGTTAAAATCGAGATACGATGAGGCAAATTGTGTGGATATTGGTGGTGATAGCGGCGATGGCGACGGGGTGCAGTAACCCGGAACCTGAACGGCGCGACCCGACGGAGGTGCCGGGCCCGGGAAGCGGCGGCGAGGTGGCTGCCGGGGACAAGAGTCTGCTTGACGCAAGGGCGCGCGAGGAGTTTGTCACGGATGCGACGCCGCGGGTGTACCGACTTGATAATGTGATGTGTATGACGACCGACTCGATAGGGATAATGTCGATTGTAGAGGGGCGCAACAGGGTTAGATTTGTCGACATAGACACGGGCCTTGGGGTGGCGCTTTCCTACAAGGAGGTGGGGGCCGACTCGGCGCTTGTCATGCCCGAAATGGAGGTGAACGGGATAGCGTGCAGGGTAAAGGAGGCCCGGATGGAGCATAAAACGGAGAGCGGGGTGTGGATTGCGGCGGTTGATTCGATAGGCGCGGTTTACTGTATAGTTTATCAGGAAATTGCATATTAGAGAATAATTTTATAATTTTGCGCTCTGAAAGATTCCGTCTTTCACACAAACAATGGAGGGGTGCCCTACTCTGCCCTTCCCGAGTGCTTGAGAGGAATTGATTCCTCGTACCTCGTTAAAAACAAGGCGGTTATGACTAAATCAAACTACTGTCAAGGTTCGCGCCACGAGGTCTCGGCAATTTATATGCTGATGACCGTTTTGTTTTGTTGCTGCTTGATAATCAGCAATCTGGTTGAAATAAAGACTATCGACATCGGGCCATTGACTATTACTGCCGGTGTAATCACCTTTCCAATTGCTTACATTATAAATGATTGTGTTGTAGAGATATACGGATTCTCAAAGGCGCGGTTGATGATATGGATAGGGTTTGCGGCAAATCTTATTGTCACGCTGCTGCTGCAACTGGCGATAGTTTTGCCCGGGTCGGCCGAATGGGAACACCAAGAGGCTCTCGCTACTATTTTCAGCGCGGTTCCACGAATATTAATTGCTTCATTCATAGCGTTTTTAATCGGCTCGATAATTAATGCCGCCGTTATGTCGCGCATGAAGGCCCGCAACGGTCGGCGTCATTTCTCGGCGAGAGCCATCATTTCGACTGTTTTGGGTGAAGGGGCCGACTCGCTGATATTCTTCCCTATCGCGTTTGCCGGGAATCTGCCTGCAACGACTATTGTTTCACTGATTCTGACTCAGACGCTAATCAAGACTGTCTACGAAATCATTATTCTGCCGGTTACAATCACAACCGTGGGCAAAATCAGGAGGCTGGAAGGGGGCGATACTACCGACAATCCGCAAACGACGACCTACGGTCTTTTTCCCCACTTTAAACAGCGATAAAAAAAATGGCACAGAAAGGAGCGCCGAAGCGTGGCTATGAATCAATCAGTTGGGTGTGGTTTGACATCGACGATACGATTGTTGACTTCACGTCAAACTCCCGGCAGGCAATGGATATTGTCTATGGCATGACGCCGCTGCTGAAAGGGCTGTTTTCAAGCGCCGAGGCGTGGATTGAGACCTACGAGCGCCACAACCGGCAGCTGTGGGCCCGATTTAACAACGGGGAAATCGATTCGTCATATCTTCGCGTTCAGAGGTTTATCGGGCCGCTGACCGAGGCGGGATGTCCTACGGAGATTGCTCACGAAAACGCCGCGCCGCTTGACGCGCAATATCTCGACATCCTTGCCGCGCAGCCGGGGATGATTGACGGAAGCGCCGACCTTATCGAGGGTCTGCACAAATTAGGGTTGAAGATTGGGGTGCTGTCCAACGGTTTCAGTGGTATTCAGGAGAAGAAACTTGTGACTGCGGGGGTTGCCGGGCTGATTGACTGTGTGGTTCTCAGTGACCAAATCGACATAAACAAGCCCGACCGCCGAATATTTGAATATGCGATGCGGAAAACCGCGGAGTCTAATCCGGAATCGCATCTGATGATAGGCGACAATCCTGTTACCGACATCGCCGGGGCCATTAACGCCGGGTGGAGGGCTATCCATTTTGATTCGGGATTCAACGGGATGGAGATTGCGGAGGGTGGCGCGGTCAGGGTTGGCTCGCTACGCTTGATTTTGCCGCTGTTCATGCCGAAAATGCCGGGCGAACGATGAGGCATTCAGGCGCCGCGAAAGGTTATTTTGTGGCGCGCGGCATATTGATGTAAAATAATTGTTTGAAATGTTTTGGAAATTTGCTATCTTTGCGGTTGAATAGTTTTGTTCTGCCGCGAAGCGATTACACTTCAAGCGATGGGTATGGCCGAGCACAGGGGAAAGCTATTGTAAATGCAGTAATAAATACCAATTAATACCAACATTATGAGCAAAGAAAAGAAATTTATGACCTGTGATGGTAACCAGGCTGCCGCTCATATCTCCTACATGTTCTCGGAGGTAGCAGCAATCTATCCCATCACCCCGTCGTCGACGATGGCTGAATATGTTGACGAGTGGGCCGCAGCAGGTCGCAAGAACATCTTTGGCGAGACAGTTCTCGTACAGGAAATGCAGTCGGAAGGTGGTGCCGCCGGTGCCGTACACGGTTCACTTCAGGCCGGAGCCCTTACAACGACCTACACTGCGTCGCAGGGACTGTTGCTGATGATTCCCAACATGTACAAGATTGCAGGCGAGCTTCTTCCCTGTGTATTCCACGTATCGGCCCGTACCCTTGCCTCTCATGCACTTAGCATCTTCGGCGACCACCAAGACGTAATGTCGGTGCGTCAGACCGGTTTTGCAATGCTTGCCGAGGGTTCGGTACAGGAGGTTATGGACCTTGCCGGTGTTGCCCACCTTGCAACAATCAAGAGCCGTGTTCCGTTTGTAAACTTCTTTGACGGTTTCCGTACCTCACACGAAATTCAGAAGATTGAGGCTATCGACCAGGAGGAGCTTGCTCCGCTGGTAGACCAGGAGGCTCTTGCCGAGTTCCGCGCACGCGCCCTCAACCCGGAGAAGCCTGTTGCTCGCGGTATGGCCGAGAATGGCGACGTATTCTTCCAGCATCGTGAAAGCTGCAACGAATACTATGACGCAGTTCCCGCTATCGTTGAGGAATACATGGCTAAGATTAGCGAAATCACCGGCCGTGAATACAAGCTTTTCAACTATTATGGAGCCGCAGATGCCGAGCGCGTAATCATCGCAATGGGTTCGGTAACGCAGGCTGCACAGGAGGCTATCGACCACCTTGTAGCTCAGGGTGAAAAGGTTGGTTTGGTATCGGTTCACCTCTATCGCCCGTTCTCGGCAAAGCACTTCCTTGCAGCAGTTCCCGCAACTGCCAAGCGTATTGCCGTGCTTGACCGCACCAAGGAGCCCGGCGCAACCGGCGAGCCGCTTTATCTCGATGTTAAGGATTGTTTCTATGGCAAGGAAAATGCGCCTCTCATTGTGGGTGGCCGCTACGGTCTTGCATCAAAGGATACTACTCCGGCACAGATTATTGCCGTTTATGAAAACCTTGCTCTCCCCGAGCCTAAGAACAATTTCACCGTTGGTATCATCGACGATGTTACTTTCACCTCACTGCCCCCCAAAGAGGAAATCGCTCTTGGCGGCGCCGGCACATTCGAGGCTAAGTTCTACGGTCTTGGAGCCGACGGTACTGTGGGTGCCAACAAGAACTCGGTTAAGATTATCGGTGACAACACCAACAAGTATTGCCAGGCATACTTTGCATACGACTCGAAGAAGTCGGGCGGTTTCACCTGCTCACACTTGCGCTTTGGCGATGACCCCATCCGCTCAACCTACTTGGTGACAACTCCTAATTTCGTTGCATGCCACGTTCAGGCCTACCTGCACATGTATGACGTTACGCGCGGCCTGCGCAAGGGTGGTACATTCCTGCTCAATACGATTTGGGAGGGTGACGAGCTTGCAGCAAATCTGCCGAACAATATCAAGAAGTATTTTGCTGACAACGACATCACTGTTTACTATATCAACGCTACCAAGATTGCACGCGAGATTGGCCTGGGTAACCGCACCAACACTATTCTCCAGAGTGCATTCTTCCGCATCACCGAGGTAATCCCGGTTGACCTGGCAGTTGAGCAGATGAAGAAATTTATCGTTAAGAGCTATGGCAAGAAGGGTCAGGATGTTGTTGACAAGAACTATGCAGCCGTTGACCGCGGTGGCGAATACAAGCAGCTTCCGGTTGACAAGGCATGGAGCAACCTGCCTGCCGATGAGGCCGCTAAGAACAACGACCCGGCATTCATCAACGAAATTGTTCGGCCTATCAATGCCCAAGATGGCGACTTGCTGAAGGTTTCAAACTTCAAGGGTATCGAGGATGGCACATGGCAGCAGGGTACGGCCGCATACGAGAAGCGTGGCGTTGCAGCCTACGTTCCCGAATGGCTTGAAGAGAACTGTATCCAGTGTAACAAGTGTGCATACGTTTGTCCTCACGCTGCAATCCGCCCGTTCCTGCTTGACGCTAAGGAAATGGAGGGTGCTCCGTTTGGCCAGGATAAGACTATCGTTGCTATCGGCAAGCAGTTTGCAGGTATGCAGTTTGTACAGGCCGTTGACGTTCTTGACTGTCTTGGTTGCGGCAACTGTGTTGACGTATGTCCCGGCAAGAAGGGCGTTAAGGCTCTCGAAATGAAGCCGCTTGAAACTCAGCTTGAGGTTCAGAAGCAGTGGGATTACTGCGTGAAGGAGGTTACTTCCAAGCAGGCTCTCGTTGACATCAAGAGCAACGTTAAGAACAGCCAGTTTGCAACTCCGCTCTTTGAATTCTCGGGCGCATGCTCGGGTT
>JAFLTJ010000083.1 GCA_022510465.1 Muribaculaceae bacterium | reverse complement strand
TCAATAGGCTTTCCATAAAATTTACAGACCGTAAGGTGTTAAAGAGTACAATGCCTTTGGAGATTGCGCCAAAAGACCAAAATGAATTTATAAATAAACTTAAATCTGTTAATCCTAAGATTAAAATATTAAACCCATAAAAAATTAATTATCATAAACCAAATTTAAAGTATCATAATTATTTTTAGATTATAAGTTACTATTTATCCGGGGGAGATAATTTTAAAAATAATTGTAAAATTGCGACTTTTTTGGAAAAATGTGGAAAATTGCCCCAAAAAAACCTGGAAAAATGTGGGAAATTACCCGAAAAAGCTTGGAAAAATGTGGGATAGAATATATATTTGCAACCTAAACAGTTGTAATACAAAATGATAGTCATTCAACGAAAAATAGACAGCTTTCTCAGCGAATGGAAATCCCGTTCCACCCGTAAACCACTTATAGTGAAAGGAGCCCGGCATAACCCAATTGCATTATGAAAGATTTTTGGAACATACTCAAGCGATTTGTCCCCCCTTATAAGAAATACCTCGTTCTAAATATCATCTTCAACATCCTGGCGGCAATCCTCACGTTATTCTCGTTTGCCGTCATCATGCCCATCCTGGAGATGCTTTTCAATGTAAACGACGCCCATTATATTTACATGTCAATGGCCGACGGCTCGGTCAGAGAGGTTGCTTTCAATAATTTTTACTATTACACCCAGGAGGCAATCCACGCATGGGGAGCCAAGACAACGCTGGCCGCCCTTGCCGCCCTGCTCGTAGTAATGACGGCTTTGAAAACCGGCGTCACCTACCTTGCCGCATATTTCATCATCCCGATGCGGTCGGGTATCGTAAGAGACATACGTAACTTTGTGTACGACAAAATAGTAGTTCTCCCTATCGGATTTTTCACTTCCGAGCGCAAGGGTGACGTAATGGCCCGTATGAGCGGCGACGTAGCCGAAATCGAAAACTCAATCATGTCAAGTCTCGACATGATGTTCAAAAATCCGGTTATGATTATCGTGTGCTTAGCCATGATGGTGGCCATAAGCTGGCAACTGACTCTGTTTGTCCTCGTGCTGCTTCCCATAGCGGGTGTTGCAATGGGCCGCATAGGGAAACACCTCAAACGGCAGTCGCTCGAGGGGCAGACTCAATGGGGCGAACTGATGTCGAATATAGAGGAAACACTTGGAGGACTGCGCATTATAAAAGCCTTCAATGCCGAAGACAAGGTAAAAGAGCGCTTTCACAGCGGCAATCAGCGATTTTACAAAATAAGCAACTCCGTTGCCCGGCGCCAGCAGCTTGCCCATCCCATGAGCGAATTTCTCGGAACGCTGACAATAGCAATCGTACTATGGTTTGGCGGCTCGCTTATTCTCAGCGGAGTGTCGTCAATCAATGCCGGGTCGTTCATCTACTATTTAGTTATCTTTTACAGCATTATCAACCCGGCCAAAGACTTGTCAAAGGCTATATATTCAATCCAGAAAGGCCTTGCCTCGATGGAGCGCATCGACAAGATACTCAATGCCGACAATCCCATAAAAGACCCCGAGACACCCGTTTCAACGCCATCCCCGTTGAAAGGCCACATTGTCTACCGCAACGTAAACTTTCGTTATAACACCGATGGTCCGCTGATAGCCAACAACATCAACTTTGAAATCAAACCGGGCCAAACTGTGGCCCTCGTCGGCGCCAGCGGCGGCGGAAAGTCAACGCTTGCCGACCTTTTACCGCGATTCTACGACATTGAATCGGGGTCAATTTCAATTGACGGAACCGACATCCGGCAGCTGCGGGTTCACGACCTGCGCCGGCTGATGGGCAACGTCAATCAGGAGGCTATCCTGTTCAACGATACGTTCTACAACAACATCACTTTTGGAGTCAACAACGCCACGCAAGAGCAGGTTGAAAACGCCGCCCGTATTGCCAATGCCCACGAGTTTATAATCGCGTCGGAGGATGGGTACAACACGATGGTTGGCGACCGCGGCTGTCGCCTGTCGGGAGGGCAGCGCCAGCGCATATCAATCGCCCGGGCTATTCTGAAAAACCCGCCCATTCTGATTCTTGACGAGGCTACTTCGGCCCTCGATTCAGAAAGCGAACAGCTTGTTCAGCAAGCACTTGAGCGGCTGATGCAGAACCGAACCACCCTTGTTATAGCCCACCGGCTTGCAACGATTCGCAACGCCGACATGATATGCGTTGTGGATAACGGCAAGATTGTTGAGCGCGGCACCCACGACGAGCTCATTGCGACAAACGGTCTCTATCGCCGGCTCGTCGACATGCAAAACATTCAGTAACAGCCCCTCAGGATTGCTTTAGAGCCTCCAGCATTGCGTCAAAAGCGCGGGAAATGCCATCCTTGTCTTTACCGCCTGCCTGGGCAAATCCGGGCTGACCGCCACCGCCACCTTTGATTTCGCGGGCAGCGTTGCGCACTATCACCGATGCATTCAGTCCGCGGGCAACCAGGTCGTCGGTCAACGCTACCGTCAACAACGGTTTGCCCGACATATCGACAGTCGCCGCAACAAAGGCTGTGTTCTCGGGCGAGATTTTTCGAGCGCCAAAGGCTACATTCTTCACCAAGTCGGGGATGCGAACACCGCCAAGCGTCACGATTTTTATTCCGGCTGCCTGGGTAGCCTCGGCAACGGCTTGCTCGGTCACCGCCTTGCAACGCTCGTTGAAATACTCCTCGGCCTGCTTCTTAAGCGCTACGTTTTCGGCTATCGAGTTCTGAAGAGCCGTTACAACATCGGGAGCATTGTTGAGCATTGACGAGAGCTGAGCAAGAATATCGGCAGCATGGTTGGTGGCATCTTCAACAGCCTCTCCGGTGATAGCCTCGATGCGGCGTATTCCGGCAGCGATACTACTCTCTGATACAATTTTAATCATACCGATGTTGCCCGTGTTTGCAACATGTGTTCCGCCACAAAGTTCAACCGAGTCCTCAAATTTGATAACACGAACTTCGTCGCCGTATTTTTCACCAAACAGTGCCATTGCGCCCATTTTTCGGGCATCGGCAATAGGCATGGCCCTGTGCTCGCATAGCGGAGTAGCCCGGCGAACGGCACGGTTGGCTATCTTCTCGACGCGGCGCAGCTCATCGGGCGTAACCTTTTGAAAATGAGAGAAGTCAAAGCGCAGCATACGCGGCGATACAAACGAGCCTTTCTGCTCCACATGGCTTCCAAGAACCTGGCGCAGAGCGTGATGCAACAGGTGGGTAGCCGAGTGATTGGCCGACGTTGCGGCACGGTCGGCCTCGTTAATGCATGCCGTAAAGGTAGTCTGAGGGTCGGCCGGCAATTTCTTTGCCAAATGCACAGCCACACCATTCTCGCGCTTTGTGTCATAAATCTCGATGCACTCATCACCGGCAATCAACACACCTGTATCGCCAACCTGTCCGCCCATCTCGGCATAAAAGGGCGAGCGCTCGAGTATTATCTGGTAAAATTCATTCTTTTTCTGCTTAACATGGCGATAGCGCAGTATACGGGTCTCGGTCTGCGTTTCGTCATAGCCTGTAAATTCAGGTTCTCCCGGGTTAACAATCACCCAGTCGCCGGCCTCGACGGCGGCTGCAGCGCGGGCGCGGTCTTTCTGTGCCTGCATTTCGCGGTCAAACCCATCGCGGTCAAGAGTCATGCCATTCTCTTTGAGTATCAGCTCTGTAAGGTCGAGCGGGAATCCATACGTGTCATAGAGCGTAAATGCCTCACGGCCCGAAATCTCGGTTTTTCCCTCCTTGCGTGTTGTAGCGATGGCATCGTCGAGCATCTTGATTCCGTTTTCAAGAGTTCTGAGGAACGAATCCTCCTCCTCCTTTATCACCTTCATAATCAGCTCGCGCTGACGAGGCAACTCGGGATAGGCCTCGCCCATTGAATCAATCAGAGTATCCACAAGGCGATACATGAACGCCTCTTTCTGCCCCAGGAAAGTGTAGGCGTAGCGAACGGCACGTCGCAATATTCGGCGGATTACATACCCGGCCTTTGCGTTTCCAGGGAGCTGCGAATCGGCTATTGAGAACGAAATCGTTCTTACGTGGTCGGCTATCACACGCATGGCAATGTCAACCTTGTCGTTTTCACCATATTTGAGTCCCGACAGACGCGCAATTGTATCAATTAGCGGCGTGAATACATCCGTGTCATAGTTGGATGTTTTTCCTTGTAGAGCCATGCAAAGGCGCTCGAAGCCCATGCCGGTGTCGATTACCTTTGCCGGCAGCGGCTCCAACGACCCGTCGGCCTTGCGGTTATACTGCATAAAGACGAGATTCCAAATCTCGATAACCTGCGGATGGTCATGGTTTACCAACGACGCTCCCGGAACGGCCTCACGCTCCTGCTGGCTGCGCAGGTCAATATGAATCTCCGAACAGGGGCCGCAGGGACCGGTGTCACCCATCTCCCAGAAATTATCCTTCTTGTTTCCGTTTATGATATGGTCAACCGGCAAATGTTTTTCCCAGATTGAAGCCGCTTCCTTGTCACGCTCAAGATGGTCGTCGGTTGAGCCCTCAAACACGGTTGCATACAGCCTCGACTTGTCTATACCCAATACGTCAACCAGGTATTCCCATGCCCAGTCGATAGCCTCCTGCTTGAAATAATCGCCAAAAGACCAGTTCCCAAGCATTTCAAACATCGTGTGGTGGTAGGTATCCATTCCAACCTCCTCAAGGTCATTGTGCTTGCCGCTGACGCGGAGACATTTCTGAGAGTCGGCCACTCGCGGATATTTCGCAGCCGCCACGCCCAGAATTATATCTTTAAACTGATTCATACCCGCGTTGGTAAACATCAACGTCGGGTCATCTTTAATCACCATTGGCGCAGAAGGGACTATCTTATGGCCCTTTTTGCTGAAAAACTCCTTAAACGATTCGCGTATTTCCTTTGCTGTAGGCATATTGTAATGAATTAATTCGTAAGCAATTCAAAAATTAAAGCGCAAAATTACACCATTATCACTATATTTGCAAAAAAAACGCAGCAAGACAGGCAACGCGATGAATAACGACTTGACAAAAAAATATTATACAATAGGCCAGGTGAGCGAGATTCTCGACATTCCGGCGCCAACCCTGCGCTACTGGGAAAAACGTTTTGCCATCCTTAGACCACACCGCAATCAGGGTCAACAACGGCGCTACACGCCCGACGATATCGAAAAAATACGGATGGTCAACTACCTTGTCAAAGAGCGGGGGCTGCACATCGACGCCGCCATTGAGCGCCTAAACACCGATTCAAACAGCGTTGCCCGCCACGCAGCTGCCGTCAATCGCCTTCGCGATATACGCAACACCCTCGACGCCATGCTCGCCACCATCAGCCCCCTGACTTAAAGAAGTGTAAATACATTTTCAATCGTTATCCTATCCATAATCACGCTATTTAATTTTCCCTGTCATCATCAATAAATTGCACACCCAGTATCACACTCACGACTGCAAATAAATCTTCTTCATTCTCGTTTCAGGTATCAAGGTGTTGCAAATACAATAATTTGGGGTTTAAACTCAAAATTATTGCTTAAAAAGGGGTTGCGGATTGGAGGAATGGCGAAAATTGAGTAATTTTGTGGCCGCAACGGTGGCGACACACAAACTATGTGTCTACTCCACCGTGATTTAAAGAATACCAATGCCGAATATTATAATTTGACCAACAATGAATGAGATAGCCCCAAAGTACAATCCTGCCGAAGTTGAGGATAAATGGTATGCATATTGGATGGAACACAAGCTGTTTCGCTCGGTTCCCGATACACGCGAGCCATACACCATCGTCATCCCGCCGCCAAACGTGACAGGTGTGCTTCACATGGGCCACATGCTCAACAATACGATACAGGATATCCTCGTGCGCCGCGCCCGCATGGAGGGCAAGAACGCGCTATGGGTGCCCGGAACCGACCACGCCTCGATTTCTACCGAAACAAAGGTTATAGCCAAGCTGGCCTCGGAGGGTATCAAAAAAACCGACCTCACACGCGAAGAGTTTCTGACCCACGCCTGGGACTGGACCCACAAGCATGGGGGTATCATCCTGCAACAGCTGCGCAAGCTCGGTGCATCCTGCGACTGGGACCGCACGGCGTTTACAATGGATGAGGAGCGGTCGAAAGCCGTAACGCGAGTATTCTGTGACCTGTATGACAAGGGGCTTATCTACCGCGGTTTGCGCATGGTCAACTGGGACCCGCAGAACCTCACCGCCATCAGCGACGACGAGGTGTTCTATGAAACCGAGCAGGCCAAGCTATACTACCTACGCTACTATCTGGCCGACGATGACGCTGCAAACGCAACTCCGGCAGCCGAGGGCGAGGTGATACACACCGACGCGGAGGGGCGTCGATATGCCGTTGTGGCCACTACCCGCCCCGAAACCATCATGGGCGACACCGCCATGTGTATCAATCCCAAAGACCCCAAAAACACTTGGCTTAAGGGGCGCAAGGTGATTGTGCCGTTGGTAAACCGTGTTATTCCCGTTATCGAAGACCGTTACGTCGACATTGAGTTCGGTACCGGCTGTCTGAAAGTCACTCCCGCCCACGACAAGAATGACGAAATGCTCGGCAAAAAGCACAATCTTGAGGTTATCGACATTTTCAACGATGACGCGACCGTTGCCGAGCAGGCCGGAATGTATGTAGGCATGGACCGTTTTGACTGCCGCAAGGCTATCGCCGAAGACCTTCAGAAAGCGGGGCTGATGGAAAAGGTTGAAGACTACACAAACAACATCGGATTGTCCGAGCGCACCAAGGTGCCCATCGAGCCGCGCCTGTCGCTGCAGTGGTTTGTCAGCATGAAACATTTTGCCGACAAATCTCTCAGCCCCGTGATGGACAATATAATCCGCTTTGTACCCGAGAAATACAAGACAACCTACCGCAACTGGCTCGAAAACATTCAAGACTGGTGTATCTCGCGTCAGTTATGGTGGGGGCATCGCATCCCGGCCTACTATTACACCGACCCAACCGACGGCGAGGAGAAATTTGTAGTGGCCGAAGATGCCGACAAGGCTTTGGCCAAAATCAACGCTCTCGCCGGATGTGAGGGGATTACAGCGACCGACATCCGCCAGGATGAAGGCGCCCTTGATACCTGGTTCTCTTCATGGCTGTGGCCAATCACCCTCTTTGACGGAATAAACAATCCCGGCAATGAGGAAATCAACTACTACTATCCCACGGCTACTCTTGTCACCGGGCCCGACATCATTTTCTTCTGGGTGGCACGTATGATTATGGCCGGATATGAGTATGTTGGCAAAGAGCCATTCAAAAATGTC
>JAFLTJ010000082.1 GCA_022510465.1 Muribaculaceae bacterium | reverse complement strand
CTTTAATATCATTATAATCTTTCAATTCACCCTCGCCGACAACCTTTCCGAAAAGCAAAAGCAACTCGGTTTGGCCGTAGGTCAGCGTGTTACCTTCGATATGATTGCTATTAAAATTATAGTCAACTGAAAATCTTTCGCTGAGCAAAAATTGTTTTCTTTTGGTCAGCGGTTGTAAAGACATCCAACGTTGATACAATAAATCTACCTTATCCATATTTTGCAAATTTGCATATATAAATGTTCACTTAGGGAATATATAAGTTTTCAATTTTGCAAATTTATATCTTTTCAATAAATCTGCAAGAATAGTTTGTTCATTTTTTAAAGTTAGTGTTTTAAGTGGCTTTAAGAGTCCTAAAAGGCGTTGACGACTTTAAGGTTACGAAATTTCGTTGAAGCTCAACGGTCGATTGCGATAATACTCAATACTGTTTTTGGGGGGTGTTGCGAAAAAGTAGGAGAAAAAAATAGGGGGTGATGATGTTGAAATTTCGATAAGAATATGTAATTTTGCGGTAGGGGAGTGGCTTTTTGCCTAAAAGTCGCTCGGAAAGTGCAATAACATACATTCAAAATAAATTTAATACCACAAGAATCATGAGTTTGATTGAAAAAATGATTGCAAACGCGAAGGCTAATCGCCAGCGTGTAGTCCTCCCGGAGGGAACAGAGCCGCGTACATTGACGGCTGCCGACCGTATTATTGCCGACGGAATTGCTGATGTTGTTCTGATTGGCAATCCGGGTGAAATCCTCCCATTGGCCGAAAGTCTGAAATTGCCGAATATATCAAAAGCAACGATTGTCAATCCGGCCGATGATGCTGTTATTGACCGTTATGCCCCGCTGTTTTTTGAACTTCGCAAGAGCAAAGGAATCTCGATGGAGGAGGCTCGCAAGACGACGGCCAATCCGTTGTATCTGGGCTGTTTGATGGTAAAATCGGGCGATGCAGATTGTCAGGTAGCCGGCGCTCAGAATACTACGGGAAATGTGCTTCGCGCAGCGTTTCAGGTTATTAAGACCCAGCCGGGTATCGACGTTGTTTCGGGCGCATTCCTGATGTTGCTTCCCGAGGGATTGCCCTACGGCGAGGATGGCGTTCTGGTGTTTGCCGACTGTGCCGTTGTTCCCGACCCGACGGCTCCCGAGCTTGCCCAGATTGCAGTGTCGGCTGCACAGACAGCCCGCGACATTGCCGGAATTGAGCCACGTGTTGCAATATTGAGCTTCTCAACCAAGGGTAGCGCAAAGCACGAGCGCGTTGACAAAGTGATAGAGGCAACCGAGATAGCCCGCAAGATGAATCCCAATATCATTCTTGACGGCGAGCTCCAGGCCGACGCAGCGCTGGTTCCCGGAGTTGCAGCCTCAAAGGCACCCAACTCGGAACTTGCCGGCAAGGCAAATGTGCTTGTATTCCCGTCGCTCGAGGTTGGCAATATAGCCTACAAGCTGGTTCAGCGCCTGGCCGGAGTTGAGGCTGTAGGCCCAATTCTGCAAGGTCTTGCCGCTCCTGTAAACGACCTTTCACGCGGTTGTTTCCCCGAGGATATTTATAAAACAATCATTATTACCTGCAATCAGGCTATCGGTCTGAAAAAATAAACCCAAATATATTACACGACAATGAAGATTCTCGTATTAAACTGCGGTAGCAGTTCTGTAAAATATAAGCTTATCGATACCGCTTCGGGTCAGGTAATGGCCGAGGGTGGAGTTGAAAAAATAGGTCTTCCCGACGGATTCCTCAAATACAAGAGCAAAGATGGTTCAAAGAAGATATTGGACCTTGGATTGACCGACCATAAGGGCTCGATTAAGGCAGTCCTGGATTTGCTGACCGACGCTGTTGAGGGTTGCATCAAGTCGTTTGACGAGATTGACGCCGTTGGCCATCGCGTGGTTCACGGAGGCGAGAAGTTTAACAAGAGCGTTCTCATAACCGACGAGGTTAAGGAAATGATACGCCAGTGCTATGACATCGCTCCGCTTCACAATCCGGCCAACATGACCGGAATCGAGGCTATCGAGGCCCTTATGCCCTCGACTCCCCAGGTGGGCGTGTTTGACACCGCTTTCCACCAGACAATGCCGGCCAAGTCCTATATGTATCCGCTCCCCTACAAGTATTACAAGGAGGATGGCGTTCGCCGCTACGGATTCCACGGAACGAGCCATCGATATGTAAGCCAGCGCGTGTGTGAAGTTCTTGGCGTGAAAGCCGAGGATGTCAAGATGGTGACGTGTCACGTTGGTAACGGAGGCTCTATCACGGCAGTTCTTGGCGGAAAGAGTGTTGATACCTCTATGGGTCTTACCCCTACCGAGGGCTTGATGATGGGAACTCGCGTTGGCGACGTTGACCCCGGCGCTATTACGTTCCTGATGACGAAGCATAACTTGACGGCGGCCGACATTCAGCGTATAATCAACAAGGAGAGCGGTATGCTCGCCATCAGCGGCGTGTCGTCGGATATGCGCGAGGTTGAGGCAGCCATCAACGAGGGCAACGAGCGTGCAATTCTGGGCCAGGAAATGTATGAGCAGCGAATACTTAAGTATATCGGGGCGTATGCAGCCGAAATGGCCGGACTTGATGTTATCGTCTTCACCGGCGGTGTTGGTGAAAACCAGGCTTCGCTGCGCGAGAATATATGCGAGAAACTTCAATTCATGGGTGTTGAAATCAACAAGGAACTCAATGCCGGGACCCGTGGAACGGAGACAATCATTTCTACACCCGAGTCGCGCGTTAAGGTTGTTGTAGTTCCAACCGACGAGGAGCTGATGATTGCGCTTGACACGCGCGATATAGTGTCGGCACTGTAAATTAGATATTTACCAGTATAAAAAAAAGCGCCCCGATGATTTTCATCGGAGCGCTTTTTCTATTGAGATTTATCTCACGAGGACTTTCTCGCCGGCGATGATGTAGATGCCGGGCGCGAGAGCGTCGATATCGTCTTGCGAGGCGTTGCACTTGAGGCATACGCCTTGCAGGTTGCAGATGTCGTTGGGACAATCTCGCGACTCTACTCTTACCGCGGTTACGAGCGATTTACCAATCTCCACGATGAGAGCGCTTGTAATGTCGTCGAGCGGCATTTCGCGCGCCTCGCCATCGGAGATTAAAGCATTTGAGAATCGCAATTCGTGACTCCCTTCCCGGGCACTCTCAGAGCATTTAAAGACCAAATCGACCACCGCCGGAGAGTCGGCCCCCACCACGGGGTGGGAAGCGTCACCGTAGATGAGAACCTTGTAGGTCTTATCGGCCAAGAGGCTGTGGGTAACAGAGATACCTGTCGAGCTGCTCAAAGAGGCATTGACGGCTTCAAGCGAGAAGTCATCGGGAAGCGAGAGGTCAAATTGCAGCCCTGCGACCGACTCGTGATTGTTGTCGGCGTCGAGCGCAATGCCAATCGGGACCGATACAGACTCACCCCGGTCCAACGACACGTCGGGCGCGGTAAGTCGGGCTCCATGCGTCACGAAAGCAGTAACCACCGGCAGAATAAAGGCGACAAGATGTTTTTTTAAACCCATACCTGTCATTTTACCATAATTCTTGATACAGTGTTGCCGGCTGCCACGATGTAGAATCCGCTTTCCAAATGAATAGTTTCGCAATTGCCGGCATTAGCAACGACTTTCACGGTTTGACCGATAGAGTTCACCACGACGATATTCAGACCGTCGGCATTGTCGACTCTCACACCCGAATGTATAGCCGTGATGTTGATACCGTCGAGGGCATTGTATCCAATGCCGCTTACATCATAACCCATGTAGCCAAGTTCATATTCGTTGCTCATGGCGTCGGATGTAATAATCTCGGCCAAATCGATATCATTTAGGTTTCCGTCACCGGTGAAACGAACGCTGAACAGCGGCATGTCGCCGTCGATAAAGGCAGCATTGTCGAGCGAGAAAATCACAATTTTCACAGTGTTGTCGTTGACATTGCTGATGACGCTATGAGCCAGGGCACGCTGGCCGAGAGACACTTCGGTCACCTTAATGTTTTCGGGAATAGCCATTGTGGCCTGGAGGGCGACATAGTCGCGGGTGTTGTGCATCTTCACGTCAAATGTCTGAGAGCTGTAACCGTTGTTTACAAAAAGATAGTCGGTAGGAGCAGAGGCGTCGGCCGAGATTTTGCGTAAAGCGTACGGGCGATAATTGTTGTCGTTGAGAATAATGTCAACCGTCTTAGTGAGGTCGGCGATATTCACAGTGCCGTTGCTGTCGGTGTCGGCATTTACGAAACAGAAATTGTAGACGGGATAGCCTGCAATATCGTTGGCAATGGCAACAACGTCGGCAACGTTTACATATTTAGAGTCGTTTGCGTCACCAATGATTCGAGGCTCGACAGTGACTGTAAATGAAGCGTTGATATATGGCTTGCTTGCGCTGACCCCTTTTATCACCGCCTCGCCGGCAGCAACACCGGTCAACAAGCCTGTTGAAGCCTCGACGGTGGCATATTGGGGGTTCTCGGATGTCCACTGAATGTCGTCGGGGAGCGATAATTTAGAAACGGGTGCAGTTTCCCAATTATATGAGAGTTGCATTTTCTCGGTTTCCTTTATTGTAGTTTTTTCACCTCCAATTACAAGATGGTCAATTACTTCAATTCGGGCCTTTGCCTGGATTTCAGGATTGGAAGTGTAGGTTGCGGTTATCTCATCGCTACCAAAGTCGGAAGCCCTGACAGTGATAGAGTTGGCGTCGGAAGATACTTTAACAAGCTTGTTGCCTGAAATACTCCATGTAAAATCATGGTCTTCGGCATCGGCAGGCTCATAGGCAACTGTAAATTCAAGGGTGTCGCCTTGATACATGTAGCGGGTTTCGGGCGTAATTGAGGCCGATGTAACCGGATTGTTTACCTTGACATTTATGCTCAGGTCATCCAATTGGATTTCGGAGGCATCGATTCGTGTTGCCAATGCATTGGTAATCAAAATCTTCATATCGTTGGCCTCAATTCCCGGGTTGGCCTTGACGGTTATATTAACCACATCGCGAGACAAGGTGGTGTAGGCTTGCCCCTTGGCGTAGGCTATATATCGGTAGGTATTGTTATCCTGCAACTTAGACGAAGCTGTATATAGCGAAGCGAGTTCCTCGTTCAGATTAATGCTTTGCAATGCAATACCTTCGGGCAGCTGCAAGTCAAACTGGAGGCCGGCATATTCCGAGTCAACTATTCGAGATAAGCTTACGGGGAAGGTTATCTCCTGGTTGGGGATAAGACTGAAGTCGTCGGCAGTAAGACTCCATTCGGTATCGTCAACGGGGATGATGTGAGCGAAATCGGTCCCCTCCTTATATGTCTGATAGGCAGCCGCGGGCACATACAGGAATCCGTTGGCCTTTGTGGCTTCGGAGAATGAATCAAATCCGGCGGGGATAGAGGTATTCAGCGAGGTGACAAGCATCAGATTATTGCTGTCGGAAAGATTTAACTCACTTAAATCTTTAAACGAGGCACCTAACGCTAATTCTTTAAGGCTTGACCAGGCTTCATTATAACGATAAAATGTTTCAACTTTATTTCCAAGTTTAAGGATTTCGATTCCAGATACCCTTGAATCTGTGCTGACGCTTGTCACGCCGTCTCCAATATAAATATTTTTTAGAGCATCTCCTATTCCAATATTAATTTGAGAGGTAACACTGTTGGGGATTATAAGAGTCTCAGCCAAACATGTGTAGATATAACCGTATCCGGATACATCACTGATTTCAGTGACTCCGTCAGGGATAGCAATCCCGTTTGTCATATTGACATTTTTAAGTCTATCACACCCTTCAAAAAGACTGCTACCAATTTTCCGGAGGGAGGATGGTAAAGAAACTGTAGTTAAATTCTCGCAATAGCCTATAGCCATATACCCCAGTGTTGTTACACCCTCGGGAATATCTAAGCTTGTCAGGCTGGAGCAGTTGCCGAAAGCATACATGCCGATTGTAGTGACAGAACCGGGGATATCAATGCTTGTCAGGCCGGAGCAGAGGGAGAAAGCTTCGTTGCCGATTGAGGTGGCACCATTGCCGATTGTCACGCTTGTCAGGCCGGAGCAGCTTTGGAAAGCCCTGTCGCCGATTGTAGTGACAGAGCCGGGGATATCAATGCTTGTCAGGCCGGAGCAGCCGTCGAAAGCAGAGTTGCCGATTGAGGTAACCGATTTGTGGATTTCGAGCTTTTTCAGGCCGGACCAGCCGGCGAAAACATAATTGCCGATTGAGGTAACTTCATTGGGAATAACAATCTCGGTAATTTCCGAACCATTCAGATATAAATGATGAGCATAGGATAGCGGATTAGACTTATAGCTGGCAAATTGTATTCCGTACCAAGCGGCCAAATCGCTAATTTCAACTTTTGTCAGGCCGGAGCAGCCGTCGAAAGCAGAGTTGCCGATTGAGGTAACGGAGTTGGGGATGGTGATGCTTGTCAGGCCGGAGCACTCTATGAAACCGTATTCGCCGATTGTGGTTAGGGTATATTGTTCGCCGTTGTAGGTTACTTTTTCAGGCAAAATTAAATCTCCTGAGATATTATTTCCAGCCGATGGTGGAAGCCAAATTCCTTCTTTGGTTTTCGCGGTTTTATTAGCCTCGGATATAACGGTGTAGGTCAGGGTTTGCCCCTCGTGGGAGTATTGGAAATCGTCACCGTCGGCGGCGACGGCCGGGAGTGCTATCAGCACTCCGAGGAGCATTATTAACAGTTTTTTCATACGTAATTGATTTTTATTTGGTTAATAAATTATTTGTCCGGAAGATTGGCAAGCAAGTCGTCGTAGATACACAATAAGTTTTCAATATGCAACGCTTCGAGTTTGTGAAATTCGGCAGGGAAATCGCTTATCGGCATCTCGTTTTTCACTTTTTTAATGTATCCGTGTTTTTTCAAGGCTTTGGCACCAATAGCAGTCCCGGCATGAACATAAACAACTTGCGGTATCAAGCCACGATTGAATCCGTATCTGAGGCAGAAATCGTATTTTGCCAGCGAGCCGATTCCCTCTATGTTGATATCGGAAACGAAGTTGAATAAGTCGTTGAACGATGTGAAAGTTTCGTTATTAATTCCTTCAAGAGCGTTGTAAAACTCGATAATCGACTTTTTTTTCAATCGGTACTGATGGCTGTTTTTCTTAAGTTTTTCATTGTTGGGCAGTGGTGGTTCAGTATTGCCGATATCGCCGCAAATACAATCGATAATGCTGTTAAATTTTTGCAGCCATTTGGTAAGATTCCCCGCATCGGACTTAATGTAGGAATTAACCACTTTTTTAAGAGAAATGTCTCCGTGGATAGACTCGCGCCCACAAGGGCGAATGCGTTTGTAACATTCCATTGGTAGTGATAGGTGCCGCGGTCTTCCCCTCGTTGGCAGTTAAGTTAAAAATAAAAGCGTAGGAATCTGTATCTTGCCATCCTACCTTTGGGGGCTTCTCGCATTGCCTTGTCTAAGTCGGATGGCAACGCAGAGCCCACGCTTGATATGCAATATGCGCCAGGCCGCAGCCCTCGCGGGCCGACGGAGCGGCGGAAATATTACATCCACGGGCATCTATCGCTGCCTAATCCTTGACT
>JAFLTJ010000081.1 GCA_022510465.1 Muribaculaceae bacterium | reverse complement strand
AGAATCCGGGTGACAAGGAGGCCGAGGAGAAATTCAAAGAAGCCGCCGAAGCGTATGACGTGCTGTCAAACGAGGATAAACGAGCCCGTTATGACCAGTTTGGGCATGCCGGAGGGCCGCAAGGGTTTGGCGGTGGATTTGGTGGATTCAGCGCCGGCGGATTCACTATGGAGGATATTTTTGCCCAATTCGGCGAAATATTCGGAGGCCGATTTAGCGGCGGCGGCAGTAGACGTCAGGGGCGACGCGGCTCCGACGTGAGAATCACGCTCAAGCTAACGCTCGAGGAGATTTCAAAGGGTGTTGACAAAACAATCAAAATTCCGGTGCTTGTCCCCGACTCGGCCTGCAAAGGCACGGGAGCAAAAGACGGAACGGCATTCAACACGTGCCAGACATGCCACGGCACCGGAACGGTTGTCACTCAGCAGCAATCGTTTTTCGGAGGAGTAAGAACGGTTCAAATGGTATGCCCCCACTGCCAGGGCGAGGGTAAAACCATAACACAGCGTTGCGACCATTGCCACGGTGAAGGAGTTGTCAGAGGCGAGCAGACCGTCTCGTTCCACATCGACGCCGGAGTTCAGGGCGGAATGACGCTGACTCTTCCCGGCAAGGGGAACGCAGCCCAAAGAGGCGGCACCAACGGCGACCTGCTTGTTGTAATCGAAGAGTTGCCACATGCCGAGCTGATTCGCGACGGCAACGATGTGATTTACAACCTAATGCTCGATTTACCAACGGCCGTGCTCGGCGGCTCGGTCGAGGTCCCGACATTAACCGGGCGCGCCCGCGTCAAGATTGCCCCCGGAACACAGCCCGGAAAAGTGTTGCGCCTGCGCGGTAAAGGGATACCCGAATATGGCACCAAATCGGCCGGCGACGAGTTAATCAACGTCATGGTATATATCCCCGAGAACCTTTCCAACGACGAGAAAGCAATTTTTGAGGCAATGAAGGGCAACAGCAGCATGAAACCCGACGAAAACGCCAAAAAAAATATATTCAGCAAATTGAAACACATTTTTGACTGATAAGCCCCATGATTATAACAATCGTCTTCGCCTCAATTGTAGCCATTATTGCCATTGCAGTGGCCCTGACAATGCATCGCAGCGCCGAGAAGTCGCGTGAAAGATACGACGCTGTCAGGTCCTCAATGGCCGGTATCGAAGCTGAAAATGCCCGCCTGCGCGAGCGCCTTTCCATGCTCGAAGCAGAGCATGAACGCAGAGAGGCCGACGGTGAAAAACGATTCAAATATCTCGCATCAGAAATTATGCGACAGCAGTCACGCATATTCAAAGAGGAGCATGAAACAAGATTGGGCGAAATTCTTACGCCGCTCAAGGAGGAGGTCGGCAAGCTCGGGAAAAGCATTCAGGAAACCTACTCGGCCGAGGCTCGCGAACGGTTTGCCCTCGACAGCCGCATCAAAGAGCTCGTGGAAACCAACCTTTCCATAGGCCGTGAAGCCAAAGAGCTGTCAAGCGCCCTGCGAGGCAACTCAAAGATTCAGGGCGACTGGGGTGAAATGATACTTGAAACAATACTGCAAAAATCGGGACTGGTGGAAGGAACCCACTACACCGTGCAGCAGACCACCGACAACACCGGGCGCACTCTGCGCAACGAGAACGACGCCACGCTGCGCCCCGACGTTGTAGTCAATTATCCCGATGGCCGCGTGATTGTTATTGACTCAAAAGTATCTCTGACAGCGTTTGTCGACCTTGTATCGGCCGAGGATGATAGCTCGCGCAACGATGCTGCCGCGCGACATCTGGCATCGGTCAAAAAACACGTTCTGGAACTCTCCCGCAAGAGTTATCAGGATTATGTAGGGAGCTCCAAAACCGATTTTGTAATGATGTTCATCCCCAACGAACCGGCCTACATCGAGGCGATGAGACTTGACAACAACCTGTGGCAGGAGGCCTATGACCACCGTGTTCTGATTGTTTCGCCAACCCACCTCATTTCAGCGCTTAGACTCGTCGACCAGCTATGGCGGCAGGATTCCCAAAACCGCAACGCCATAGAAATTGCCACCCGGGCCGGCCGGATGTACGACAAATTTGTAGGCTTCATCGACGACATGGAAAAGATTGACAAGTCCATAAAAGCCACACAGTCGGCCTATACAGACGCAATGCGGAAGCTTTCCGAGGG
Source organism: Muribaculaceae bacterium (assembly GCA_022510465.1). Lineage (GTDB taxonomy): Bacteria > Bacteroidota > Bacteroidia > Bacteroidales > Muribaculaceae > HGM05190. The sequence continues at coordinate 6,047 of JAFLTJ010000081.1, read as the reverse complement.
CACCGGGAATCTTGTTTCCCGCGCTCGCCAGCTTCAGGAGCTGGGAGCCAAAACCTCAAAAATGCTTCCGCAAGAAAGTGAGTAATCAAGCTTAAATCAGCCGCTAAAAGCCAGCCATCGCGCTAAGCTCTTCCCTATTTTAACGTTGAATACTGCTCCGAGTAACGCAGCATCTGCGGGATATAATCCTCAGTATAGCTGATTGTTACATCAACAATATTGCCCACACTGTCCATTACCGGCTGATATACCGGATTGACAAAACCCTTGTAGGGCGCAATATCAAGCTTGGCATAGCGTTCCAGCACCTCCTTGTGTAATTCAGGGTCAACTTTCACTGCATATTTTTCAACCAAGTCGCGGCCTGCCTCATAGTCGCCCTCGCTCTTTATTCGCTGAATTTCACCTAAAAGCTGACCGAACAGCCCCCGCAGCGCCTGATAGTCGTTAATCTTGATGAAAGTCTTGCCGTCGATTTTAACCATTTCCACAACATTGTCGGCCCGGCCATGCTCATATACCCATTCGGCTATCAGCTTACGGTTGCGCATGTGAGCCTCCTCGACATCCTTGCCCGGCTCGATGCGCATCAGCTGAGTCATCAACCCGTTAAGCATATACTTGTAATATTCAGCCTTGTAGGCCTCGGGATTGTCGAGCACACCTATCTCAATCAATTTCGGGTCAGCCAGATAGTAAAGCGCAAACAGGTCGGCGCGGGTTTCTTCCAGCGTCGAGCCATGAGCTTTCATCGCATCGGGGTCAACACCGGGGAGCAACTGGCCCGAACCATGACCAAGACATTCATGGAGGTCGGTGTGCAGGTTATCGGTGATAAAGAGATACTTATCCATCAACTCACGGGTTGGCTGGTCAATTACAAACTCCTCGTTAAAGCCATTGCCATGCGACGCCTCGTCGTAGGCCCGGGTGATATTCTCCAACGTTACCGACTTCGACCCATGCATCGCCCTAATCCAGTTGGCATTGGGAAGATTGATTCCGATAGGCGTGGCCGGATAGGAGTCTCCGGCAAGAATAGCGGCGGTTATTACCTTGGCACTTACACCTTTTACCACCGGCTTGCGGAAACGGGGGTCAACCGGAGAACGGTCCTCAAACCATTGCGCCTCGCTTGATATTGCCTCCGTGCGCTCCGACGCCTTAACATCCTTGAAATTGACTATTGACTCCCACGAGCCGGTCATCCCGAGCGGGTCACCGTAACTCTCTATAAAACCGTTAATAAAATCCACGCGCGACTCGTTATCCTTAACCCATGCTATCGAATAGTCATCAAACGTTTTTAGCGAGCCGGTAGTGTAAAACTCTATCAGTTTGTCTATTATATCGCCTTGAGCATCATTTTCGGCATACTTGCGTGCCTCCTTCAGCTCGCCGATAATACGCTCAATCGCGCTTGAATACAGTCCACCAACCTTGTAGACCTGCTCAATCACTTTCCCATCCGCATCCTTAGTCATGCGAGTATTTAGTCCGTATGATATGGGCGTAAGGTCGGTAGTATCTTTGATTGCGGCAAAATAAGCCTCCACCTCGGGCTGAGTTACGCCGTCATACATATTGCAGGCCGACGTTACAACAAGGTCCTCTCCCTCGGCCTGATTGACGCGCTTTGCCATCACTCCGGGGTCACAGATAACATCAATCAGCGTCTTGGTAAAAGCCGCGTCGGCCGGGCGTTTCCCCGCCGGGAGCTGATTAACCTGCGCCTCAAGAAATTCTCGCGAAAAGCGGGGCGTAAACTTGTCCATCGAGTAATGATGATGAATACCGTTGGCAAACCATATCTGTTTCAGATACAGCTCCAATGCCTTAAATTCAGCCGAATTTTTGTCACCGCTATAGTTGCAATACACATTTTCCATCAACCCGCGGATTGCCAGATTGTACTTGCCATTCTGGTCCCAAAGTATATCGCGACCGGCAAGAGCTGCCTCGGTCAGATGATACACCAGCAGCTTCTGATTGAGCGGCAGATTCTCAAAATCGGGCACCTGATAGCGCAACACCTCTATATCGGCGAAGCGGTCTGCAACATAATTGAAATCCGTCTTTTCTGCTCCCATAGCATTAACTGTTACTGCGACTGCCGACGCAGTCAATATTGTTTTTAATCTCATATTGTATAGATATAATTATTATTCAACATACAGAACCAGCCCCTTGAGATACTCCCCTTCGGGATGATAGATACTGACGGGATGGTCGGCCGGCTGCGTCAGCTGATGCAGTATGCGCACACGGCGCCCCGTCTGCGCGGCCGCCGAAAACACCGCCAGCCTGAATTGTTCTTTCGTGATTGCCTGCGAGCACGAAAACGTGAACAATATACCTCCGGGGGCAATTTTCTCGATACCGCGGGCATTCAGTCGGCGATACCCCTGCAGGGCGTTGGGTATGGCGCGGCGATGCTTGGCAAACGCCGGTGGGTCGAGAACTATCAGGTCATGACGCCCCCTCTCCATGTCGGCAAGATATTTGAATGCATCCTCGGCAACAGCCCGGTGGCGATTGTCGCCGGCAAAATTCAGCGCGATATTGGCATCGGTCAGCGCAACAGCCTTGGCCGAGGAATCAACCGACACAACCTCACGGGCACCTCCTCTCATGGCATACACCGAGAACCCGCCCGTATAGCAGAACATATTCAGAACACTGCGACCGGCGGCATATCGCTGCAACAACGCTCTGTTGTCACGCTGGTCAACAAAAAATCCGGTCTTTTGGCCGCGCAACCAGTCCACATGAAATTTCAGCCCGTTTTCAACAGCGATATCGGTATTATACGAGCCCGCGATATAATCGTTCTGCGGGTCAAGATGTGCCTTATAGGGAAGAGTCGTTTCGCTCTTGTAATACACATTCGCAATATTGGCGTCGGCAAGGTTGATTAAAGCCCCGGCTATTATGTCACGTGCAAAATGCATTGCCGGCGAATGAGCCTGCACTACGGCCGTGTCGCCATACACATCCACAATAAGCCCCGGCAGAAAATCCCCTTCGCCGTGAACCAGGCGGTAGGCATTGTTATCCGGGCGAATTAGGCCCAACGACCGCCGCAGCGCCCACGCCTGCTCCAACCGGCGGCTATAGAACGCCTCATTTATCGGTTCATCCTTCTCCGTCAGAATCCTGACGGCTATACTGCCTATCTGAAAATGACCCGTGCCGAGCAGCTTGTGGTCATTACTCTCAACAACTACCGTATCCCCCTCCTCTATACCGTCGCCAATGCGCTCTATTGCGCCCGAGAACACCCAGGGATGATAGCGCAACAGCGACTCCTCCTTGCCGCGTTTAAGCGTTATTTTCTTATAATCCGTGGCCATATTTCCCATTACTTAAACAGTCTGAACAAATCATTTCCGTTGGCATACACCAGCAGAAGCAACAGCAGGCCCATGCCTATCATCTGCGCCGTCTCCAGGAATTTATCCGACGGCTTCCGCCCCGTAATGATTTCCCACAGCAGGAACAACACATGACCGCCATCCAGCGCCGGGATAGGAATGATATTCATAAACGCGAGAATTACCGACAGGAATGCCGTGATTTCCCAGAACGACAGCCAGCTCCATCTATCGGGAAACATCGACCCTATCGCGCCAAATCCACCTAAGCTCTGCGCACCCTCTTTTGAGAACACAAGACCCAGCGAGCCAACATAATTACCCAACGTTCTTGTGCCAATCTCCCACCCCTTGGGGATTGAGCTGAAAAACGTATAATGATTGGTAACAGTCTCATATACATCCGTGATAGGCTTCAACTGAAAGCCGAGCTTGCCACCCTCGGTCGGCGTGATAGGCAGCACTATCTCCTTGCCGTCACGCTCTACAGTGGCCGTCGTTTTCTTGCCCCCAAACTGCTGCAAGGCTGCTGTCAGTTCCGTAAATCCCGCAGTCGGCAGGCTGTCGATTGCCACTATATGGTCACCCTCCTGCAAGCCGGCTTTGGCTGCCGGTTCGCCACTAACCACGTTGGCCACATACACCGGCAAACGGTAACCCATAAAACCGCCGTCGTTATTGAGCTTGAAAATAAAATTCTCCGGAATGTTAATCTCAACGGTATCTTTTTTATTACGCAACACGGTTACCACCTTTGCCTGAGCCATCTTCAGCGGATAGTCGCCGGTCGACGCGTCAAGCTTCTCGCCGTCGGCCATCAGCGGGATATCCCCGTTTTGAAATCCAACTTTCAGCGCCTCGTCAACAAACTCCATTCCCTCCGTGGCATTTTCAAGCGGAATATACTTCTCGCCCCAGTGCCACGCTATTCCGGCATATATGGCGATAGCGAGAATAAAGTTGAACAACACCCCGCCTATCATCACCATCAGTCGCTGCCATGCCGGCTTGGTGCGAAATTCCCACTCCTGCGGCGGCTGCTTCATCTGCTCCCGGTCCATCGACTCATCTATCATTCCCGCTATCTTGACATAGCCGCCAAGGGGAACCCAGCCAATGCCATACTCCGTGTCGCGCCACGATGCCTTCCGGTTACCTTTGCTGTCATATTTCGGCTTGCCAGGTTTAGGCTGCCACTTCACCAACGAAAACCACGGATTGAAAAACAGATAAAATTTTTCAACCTTGATACCGAATATTCGTGCCATGACATAGTGGCCAAACTCGTGAATCGTCACCAGCAAAGCCAGCGCGGCCACCAATTGTAATGCTTTTATCAGAAATGTTTCCATCTGTTTGCTTTAATTATTTTTACAGCTTTGATTTTATAAGCTCCTCGGCCACGGCGCGGGCGCGGGCGTTGGTCGCTACATAATCCTCGTATGCCGGAGTGTCTATTTTATCAACGCGCTCCAGCGTCGACATTATCAGTCGATATATATCCGTAAACTTTATCCGCTCTTTCAGAAATGCCGCCACCGCTATTTCATTGGCGGCATTGATAACGCAGGGAACGGTTCCTCCCTCATCATTGGCTATACGGGCCAACGTCAGGCACGGGAAACGCTCCGTGTCGGGAGCCTCAAACGTCAGCGTGGCATAGTCGGCCAGCGACATCCGCCTGTCTGGCGACTCTATGCGGGTCGCATCACCCAGCGCATAGCGGATTGGCAGATGCATATCGGGCAGACCAAGCTGCGCCTTGATGGCCCCGTCGTTGAACTCAACCATCGAGTGCACTATCGACTGAGGATGAACAACCGCCTCTATCCTATCCGGCGCCACGTCAAACAGCCATCGAGCCTCTATGATTTCAAACGCCTTGTTCATCATCGTAGCCGAGTCGATTGTGATTTTTGCACCCATGCTCCAGTTGGGATGATGCAGCGCGTCGGCAACCGTCACGCCGCTCAGTCTTTCAGCCGAATATTGGCGGAATGGTCCTCCCGACGCCGTTATTATCAGCTTGCTTACACTCGCGTTACTCTCCCCTACCAGGCATTGATAGATTGCCGAGTGCTCGCTGTCTACCGGTATCACGCGCGAACGGCTACCCGCCAGGCAGCGCGTAACCAGCTCTCCGGCCACAACAAGAGTCTCCTTGTTGGCCAGCGCAATATCCTTGCCGGCAGCTATGGCATGAAGCGTCGGCTCCAAGCCGCTGTAACCCACAGTCGCAGTCAGAACCGTGTCAACATCCTCGCGCGCCACCGCCTCCTTGATTGCTTGCGCCCCGGCAGCCACAGCTATCCCGCTGCCGGCCAAAGCCCGCTGCAACTCTCCGTAGCGACTCTCGTCGGCCACAACCACAAGCGCCGGGCCGTGACGCAGTGCTTGTTCGGCCAAAAGTTCCACATTGCTACCCGCAATCAAGACTCTGGCCTCAAATCGCTCCGGGTATTGACCTATTATATCCAGCGTCTGGGTGCCGATTGACCCCGTACTACCCAAAACTGCTATTCTTTTTCTATTCACCTCTCGTTTGATTCTATTTTTCTGCAAAGATAAAAAACTCCCCCCACTTCCGCAACACCCACCCCCGAAACCCCATCCAATCACCGCGACCCGTCACACCGCGTCAGCCCGGAAAGCAGGCTTCCAAGCCTGCGATAT
>JAFLTJ010000080.1:6700-8255 GCA_022510465.1 Muribaculaceae bacterium | reverse complement strand
TCTCCGAACTTTTCGACGTCGGAATTCTATCCGGAGCCGAAGACATCATTAAGCATGCTAAAGAAACAGGAATGCCGGCAGTTATAAATATGTCGGTAGGCAGCTATCTTGGTCCGCACGATGGGTCAACCCTGTTCAACCGTTACCTTTCGCTATTGGGCAAAGACGCGATTATTTGTCTCGCATCAGGTAACGAAGGTAATAGGAATAACTCTCTGCAACACACATTTAAAGCCGACGGAGAAGATCTTTTTGTAATCAATGGAACCGATTGGATACACTACGACATTGACGGTTATGCCGACATTTGGTCCGACGGTATTAACCCGCTTGACATAACAGTTGGCGTCATATCTTCCGATGAACGCAAAGTCGTTTATCGCTCATTCCGGTTGGAGTTTAACGAGAACGGAATCGCCGGTTTGACAACGCAGCCCAATCTTATTGCCGACAATCCCTTTTTGGTATACGATAAAGAACTTGCATCCTATTTTGAAGGTACAATCCTTGCCGCCGCCGATATTGACCCATACAATAACCGATACAATATCACCGTAAAAGTCTCTACACACTGTCCCCACACATCTACACAAGGACCATGGGCTCTGTACCATCCGGCACTGATTATTGGGGGAAAGGCAGGGCAAACGTTCAGAGCCTTTGCCGATTCTCAAAATTTGCTTTTCTCATATATTCCCGGCCACATTATGCCAACTACCGAAATGTCTGCAAGCAATCTCGCTTGTGGTGACAATATCCTTTGCGTTGGCATGTACACAACCCGTTCCGAGGTAACAACTCTTAACGGAGAGACAACATCGTTTCCCAACTATGTTGATAACACTGTCAACCATGCATCCGGTTACGCAACTCTTGATAATGGCACAATTTTGCCTCACGTTGTCGCTCCGGGCGCAATGATTGTATCAGCCATATCTACACCATATTTGGATGCCAATCCCGAGCGCATTCCCAAGATGATTGATACAACAATCCACAACGGCAATACATATTATTGGGGTTACGAGGGAGGAACATCAATGGCAACCCCATTTACAGCAGGAACAATTGCCCTGTGGCTTGAAGCCGAGCCAAAACTATCTATTAATCAGATACAAAACATTCTTCACCACACAAACAATACCGATGTTGCCGACCCCGATAATCCTCGACACGGCCAGGGGTGGATTCAACCCATCGATGGACTGAAATTTGTATTAGAAAATTATGCCGGGTTATCATCCGTTCAAAGCACAAAATCTCCCGTAATAATAAACGGCACAAACATATCGGTTATTAGTCAAGACGCTCTTCCGGCGCATGTTACAGTTTATGACAGCACAGGCCGATTCGTCGCATATTCAACTATTGACACAACCGACAGCACCCGTATTCCGGGCCTGACTCAAAGCGGATTATACATTGTAAAAGTTTCTCCGACAGCAAATTACAGCCAAACAATAAAGAAACTAATAGTAACCAATCCGTAACAACCCGGAGAGCAGGCTTCCAAGCCTGCGACAGCTCAGCGAAACCACCTCACCGCCACCCATCA
>JAFLTJ010000080.1:0-6600 GCA_022510465.1 Muribaculaceae bacterium | reverse complement strand
CAGGCTTCCAAGCCTGCGACAGCTCAGCGAAACCACCTCACCGCCACCCATCACGCCGCGCCAGCCCGGAAAGCAGGTTTCCAAACCTGCGACAGCGCGGCGAAACCGCCTCACGACCACCCATTTCTATAACTTCTATAATTTCTATAACTTACACCGCCACACATCACGTCGCGTCAGCCTGGAAAGCAGGTTTCCAAACCTGCGACAGCGCGGCGAAGCCGCCTCACGGCTCCGACAACCTATGAAATTGCCCGGAGGGCATAATGCTCAATAACCGGGTACGAGCCAACAACCAAAATCCAACCCCGGAGGGGTTGAACCTCCGTGACTCTCAGCCGCCAAACTAATTCCATTAACTGCGGCAACAACCAAACCATGGAGTAGGTCCCAGGGTAGTACAAATAATTTAGACCTATATTGCAAAGCTTCACCTTATCCAAAAACTCTATTTAACATAATAGTGATTATGTCTCAATAGAGGCATATTTTCTAAATACAGCACAACAACACACCAAAACCCACACAAAACACCTGATATTAGCTGTTATTCAACCATTTTACTACAAATATATCAGACCCATTTTCAAATACACGGTTGTAAAATTAGATTAAATTGTTTTGCAGATAAAAATATTTGTGTTACTTTTGAATCCATAAATAATGACATTAACAACGATTAGTACAACCTTGAAACAGCAAAATGAACCAAATACGTTTTGTTGAAAAAATTTAATCATGAACAACATCACCGATATTTTTGACTATATCTTAAAACAAGCCGATAGCATCGACATTGCCGAATCCGAATTCAAGAAGCTGATTCACGAAGACCCCGAAATTAAACAAATGTATAGAGATTGGTGCCACGAAGTTGGCAGCAGCGAGAAAAACGGATTTTTGGACTATTGTGAAGAATATATGGATTCTCAAAACTCAATTTGGGATACATTAAACGATTATGATTCAGACTATTAACACTACGCAGCGACGATTGTTGGCCGAATGGGAACAACATGCCGCCGTATTGCTCGCGTGGCCTCATGCCGATACCGACTGGGCATACATGCTCGACGAAGTTGCCGAATGCTATGCATCTATTATTGAGGCTATTACCGAATCAAATCGCGTCATTTTAATAGCTCCTGAAACAGAAATACCGCAAAACCGACTCCGGCACATTGACCCCCGGAAACTTATAATTATTAAAGCACCTACCAACGATACTTGGACACGTGATTACGGCCCAATTACAGTTGAAGTGGATGGTAAGCCGCGCGTCTGCGACTTTCAGTTTAACGGTTGGGGCCTAAAATTTGCCGCGTGCTATGACAATCGCGTGACTGCTCACCTCTGTGATACTGGAATTATATCAGCTCCTCGCGAAAACAAACTCGATTTTGTTCTCGAAGGTGGTTCCATAGAAACCGATGGCAACGGAACTCTGTTAACAACGTCTAAATGCCTTTTGGCTCCAAACAGAAACAACACCCTTAGCCGTCATGAAATTGAGCAGCGCCTGATACAAGACTTTGGGCTCAATCACATTTTGTGGCTTGACAGCGGAGCCTTAGCCGGAGACGACACCGACTCTCACATTGACACATTGGCTCGACTGGCTCCAAACGACACCATAATCTATACTGGTTGTCAAGATGTTAACGATGAGCACTATTCCGAGCTGCAATCGATGGCTGGAGAGATTCAAAAATTTCTTACTCCAAGCGGGCAGAAATATAACTTAATTGAATTGCCACTACCCGACCCCATCCTTGATGAAGACGGGCAAAGATTACCTGCAACTTACGCAAATTATTTAATCAACAATTCAAGCATTATCATGCCCGTATACAACCAGCCACAAAAAGACCTTTTGGCCTCTCAAATGCTGAAAATTGCATTCCCCGAACATAAAATACTGACAGTCAACTGTCTGCCATTGATTAAGCAGCACGGTTCTCTACATTGCGCAACAATGCAACTTTATCACGACACAATTTCATTATGAGACAGAACATCAAGGTTGGTATCATTCAACAACATAACGTAAGCCAGGTGCTACAAAACCGACGCCTAATCGCTGATAAAGTCCGCCAACTGGCCGACAATGGCGCTCAACTGATTGTAAATCAAGAGCTCCATGATTCGCTTTACTTCTGTCAGACCGAGAACACCGATCTTTTCGACCTCGCTGTTGATATAAACAGCGGCGACGCCATCCAATTTTATGCCGATTTGGCGCGCCAGGCAGGTGTTGTATTGGTAACCTCGCTTTTTGAGCGCCGTGCTCCCGGGCTGTACCATAATACAGCTGTCGTTTTTGATACTGATGGCTCCGAAGCCGGACGTTATAGAAAAATGCATATACCCGACGACCCTGCCTATTACGAAAAATTTTACTTCACCCCGGGCGATATTGGATTCAACCCCATTGACACATCCATAGGTCGGCTGGGGGTACTTGTTTGCTGGGATCAATGGTATCCTGAGGCCGCAAGACTCATGGCGCTAAAAGGAGCTGAAATCCTGATATATCCAACCGCTATCGGATGGGAATCAACCGACTCCGACGACGAAAAACAACGTCAGCGCGACGCTTGGATTACCGTTCAGCGGGGGCATGCCGTTGCCAACGGTCTACCTCTCGTTGCCGTAAATCGCGTAGGGCACGAATCCGACCCATCCGGTGCAACCGGCGGCATTACATTTTGGGGCTCAAGCTTTGTCGTCGGGCCACAAGGTGAATTCCTCTACCAAGCATCCCAAACCGAAGATGCTACCGACATCATTGAAATTGATTGCAAACGCTCCGAGCAAGTTCGGCGTTGGTGGCCGTTTCTTCGTGATCGCCGGATTGACCATTACAGCGGATTGACCTCCCGGTTTATCGACTAAACCGGCACCTAATTGGATTATTCACATCAAAAATCTATTGATAGACGAACGTTTATCTGTCGCCGTGTCAAGTAATTTGGCACGGCATATTGTATCTCATTCACATCCGTTACCCAGTAGTAGCTTGACACATTGGAAATATCCAGCAAATTAAAGCAATCAAGGCCTAACCACACACTTTTTATATGATTCAGAATACCTCGGCGACTCTGTCCGGGCTCCAACGGCGACAGCAACGCATACGACAACCCTATATCAACACGTTTGTAGGCCGGGGTCCTGAAATAGCCTTTATCACGGCTTGAACGTGGAGCCGTTGTCGGCAGTCCGTCTGAAAAAATTCCGCGAAGACTGAATTTAAGTTTGGGCCATTTGGGAAAATAATCCGTAAAATAAAGCGCAAAACTATATCTTTGGTCACTCGGGCGGGGCACCTTTACTCCGTTCAGCGTCTCCTGCGTCTTCATTAGGGAGAAACTTATCCAGCTGTCACTGCCCGGAACAAATTGGCCATAAAGTTTGAAATCAAGGCCGGTAGCAAATCCACTCGTCTCATTTTTCCCCGAGTAAACCAACTTCAGATTGTCAATCTCGTAAGGTATTATATTACCAAGCGCCTTGTAATACGCTTCACCAGTCAGTTTAAATGGCCTGTTCAATGCCCTGAATGTATAATCTCCGCCCAGTATGAATTGCAGCGACCGCTGCGACTTAATTTCACGATTTAGCTCTATATTTTGGTTTCCGTCAGTGTCCATAACCGGTACACGGTACTCCTTGTAAAATGGTGATTGATAATATAATCCGGTTGCAAATCTGAATGTCCACCGGGTATTACGCTCCGGAACAAAACCAACGCTTACTCTGGGAGACACAAGCCATTCCTTGTTGAAGCTCCAGTAACTGGCTCGCAGTCCGCCATTTAACGACAAATAACCTGCCGACGTTTGCAACTTATATGTGTCCATTGCAAAAATTGAGAAACGCGTCGATTGAACATCATGATGCGAACCAAGATTATAGATAACCTTAACCATATCCGGGTCATACGGCAGCGAGAAACCCGCCGAATCACGACTCTCCCACTCCCTTGTTCGGTCAAGAATCTTTTCGCGCGACAACGATAGGCCATATCCCAATGAGTGCCCGTTTACTCCCGTATTTCCCCTTAAGGCAACCTGCATAACCGACATCTTAAGCCTGTTGCGGGCATGCTCCATATAACGACCGACGCCAAGCTCTCCACCTACCTCACCGGTTCCAGCCTGGTCCAGCCAGTACTCCCCTGATATATCATACGACACAAGCTCATTCGTCAGAAATCCCGACCCCAAGAGAGTGAAATTAGTAGATTTTGACGGATAATATTGCAATGACAATGCTCCGAAATAGGTCTCGAATTTATCCTGTTCATGCCCGTCAAAATAAACCTTAAACTGCTTTGCATCAGTAGAAGTTCCGAAATTTGTCGTGCGGTCTTGTGGCGTAAATTTATAATTGTTTATCGATATGTTGCCAAGAAACGACATTTTGAACTTCGACGACGGCGAGAAAATCAAATTCGTCTGATAATCAAAAAATTTAGGGTCATACTCGCCTTTGGTTTCCATGGAGCTCAACAGCGAACTGTTACTTTTATACCTGACCCCGTGTAATTGCGAGAAATGCTTGCTTGACTGGCCCAACGTCAAACTTCCACCCATCAACGACGCCGATAGCGAGCCCTCGAATGCCTCCGGCTGCCGATAAGTAATATCAAGAACACTCGACATCCTGTCCCCATATTCTGCCGAGAAACCGCCCGTTGAGAAACCTATCGACCCAACCATATCCGGATTAATAATCGACAGTCCCTCCTGCTGACCCGATGATATTAACTGAGGGCGATATACCTCTACCCCATTGATACACACCGTATTTTCGTCAAACGTTCCACCTCTCACCGAATATTGGCTTGACATTTCGTTTGATGAATTAACTCCGGCCATCGTCGTTATTAGTGCCTCCACGCTACCGCCGCTAACATCCGGCGAACGCTTCAACTCATCTATCGAAATACTTCCCATCGTCGAGGTCTCCTTTTTGTACTCCGTTACCTCTACTTCGCCCAATACCTTTGTGTTTTCCTGCAACTTAACATTAAGCGTCACATCCCCTTTGGGCTCAATCAAGACACGTTTAAGCTCCTTGTACCCAATACAGGCAAAATAAACCGTAACTGTATCGTTCGACGCAGTTGTCAGCGTATAACTACCATCAAGGCCGGTACTTGTGCCTATCGCGGTCCCGCCAATTCTAACGGTCGCAAATTCTATCGGACTATCCTGTTCATCTGTTACTCTCCCCTGTATTTTAACACGAGTATCAGCTGCTCGCAGCAATACTGCCACAAGTAGCGCTACAAAAAAGAGCACAAACCTTATATTTAATTTTTCCAATTTCATTTCAATGCACAAAATTACAACTATTATAACGTGATTTACCCCCATAAAATTACATTTAAACATTTTTTATAACCCTTTCCACCTTTTTTATTCCCATTTCGGCAGTTTTACAGCGTTTTTTGACGCCATATAAAGATTTATACCGGTTTCTTACTATATTTGCGACAATATTCATTAAAACATCAGCTGTGGGTAAGATTAAACTTCTTATAACCGATTTCGACGGTACTCTCGTCGACACTTTTGAGGCTAATTTTCTCGGATATCAAGCCGCTTTTAACGCCATCGGTATGTCAATCGACAAAGCCACCTACCAAAAACACTTTGGCATGCGTTTCGACCGATTTATGGACTGCATGAACATCGGCGACATAGAGACAAGACAAAGAATACAAGACCTCAAAACACAATTTTACCCTGACTTCTTCAACAAAATAAAAGTAAACACACCGCTGCTGGAAATAATAAGAGCCCACCATCGCTCGGGCGGCATGACAGCAATCGCCTCAACCGCGCGCACCGAAAACCTGATGAACCTGTTGACCCACATTAACGCCGTAAACGACTTCGACATCATTTTGGCCGGAGACGAGGTCAAAGAAGGAAAACCATCACCCGAAATATACCTGACAGTACTGAAAAAAGCCGGCGTGACGCCTGGAGAAGCAATTATATTCGAAGATTCGCCGGTGGGAATTCAAGCCGCGCAGGCAGCTGGCATTCAACATCTTGTAATTACACCACAATATTTTAAGAACCTGGCTGAATGATGACACAAAATAACCGGCATATCCTGTTCTTTGACCTCGACGACACCCTCTTCCCCGAGATTGATTTCCTATACTCTGGCTACCGACAGATAGACATTGAAACAAGCCGTCGTAAAGCCCTTGACGAATCGACAGCCTACAAAATTCTCATCGACAACACCGGGCTGGCAGCTCTTGATACCCTTTTCAGTCAGCAAAACAGCAATGGCCTCTCTATCAGCGAAATGCTAAATATTTATCGCACCCATTTTCCATCAATTACACTCTCTGCCGATGTTACCTCTACCCTATCCCGGCTCTCCGAAAATAAAAACATTGCAGCGATGGGCATAATAACCGATGGTCGCATTATTTCACAAACAAACAAGATTAATGCTCTCGGCCTTAACAACTACTTTGCCCCCGATATGATACTCATCAGCGAGGCAATTGGTGGAGACAAATTAACAGGAATACCATTCCGCATGGTTGAAGATAAAATGGGATTCGAC
>JAFLTJ010000008.1 GCA_022510465.1 Muribaculaceae bacterium | reverse complement strand
GGTCAAAAAAGGAGCGTGGAAAGCAATGGGTATTTAGCGAATAATGATTTTGCGGAAGTGAGTGCCGACGCGCTGAATGTAAAGCCCCGACGTGGGATTCTCTACGCGCACGCCCTGCAGGTTATAATACTCTGCGCGGCTCCAGTCAACGTCGGTTTCGTCGCGGTTGTCAACGAGCACTTCGTTAATTCCGTCATGCTCTTCTTCCACTCCGGCAAGGCGCTTTATAAATGCGTTTGCCTGCGATTGCAATTTGGCAAGGTCTTGTTCGCCGAGCGACAGCGAACAGTCAATCAGCAACATCACGACGGCTGAGGTGCGTTTCACTTCGATGTCGATGTTTTCGCCTTTCACCATCTCCGAGTTGCGCTGCCATAGGCCGCTCGATTGTATGTACGACCACTGGTTGATATCCTCTACATCCTTAATTTCGAGCATATTGCCGTTTGCGTCGCGACAGTCTTCAAAGGTGAGGATGATGTTCTGTCTTATTGACGGGTCGGGTGTACCCGTTACAGTAGTACCTGATGTCGAGGTGAAGCCGTGATAGGTCACGTCGGTGAGCGACTTTGAAGCGAAATCGTAGATACCCTGCACCCACAGACCGGATTTTTCAACATCTTTCGCGTCTGCCACGCCGTCAAATGTGAAACGAATAACTTCGCCGTCGTTGGTTATAGGTATTGAAATCTTAATGCTTTGCGATGCAGTTTGACGCTCCAGTTCGTCATAAATCTCGTTGAATTTCTGATTTAAGTTGTCAATATCCGTGAGTAGTGTTGCATTTTCGGGCTTCGAAGCCAGCGACTGCAGGTTGGTGTTGAACAGCTCGGTATCGCTGACGTCGTTGCCCAATACGCCGAGTGTGTATGTTTGAAGGTCCAACTCGTTCACTTTGGTCGATGCAATTTTTTGGCCAAGATATTTGACATAATCCACCGAATTGGTGAACGACGTATTTTTTTGTTCGGCGAGCGAGCCCTGGTCGAGACCGTCGGTAAAGGTAATCATAATTGCGTTTTTCAGGTCTGACGGATATGTTGGCTTGACAATTTCGCCTAAAGCATAATCGGTCGTGTAATAAAGCAACGTGTTTAAATCGAGTTTGAAACTGTTGACAAAATCAGTGTATTTGCCAACATTCTCAGCCTCCAGATACCCGATAGGTAGCTCATAAAGGTCTTTATTGAATCCGATTATACCCAAGTAAATCCCCGAATTCAAATTACCGTTGTCACTATTATTATTACCATTGTTGTTATTACTGTCATCTTCATTAGTATTCCCAATATCACCCACAATATTCTTAAAATTACTCCAATATTGGGCGTTTTTATAAGCGTTAACACTTCCCGTTGGCACATGCAAAGTGGCAGAATACCAACCGTCAAATGTATATTCGCTTATAGTTAGTGGAGTGGGGATATTACAATATATGTCTTTGAGACCGCTACAATATGCGAAAGCACTGTTTCCGATTGATGTTACCGAGTTGGGTATTGTGACACTTGTCAGACCGCTACAATATGAAAAAGCACTGCTTCCGATTGATGTCACCGAGTTTGGTATCGCATACGCTCCGGTTTTCCCTCCCGGGCATTGAATCAATTCAGTCATATCCTTTGTAAAAAGCACACCATCGACCGATGTGTAATCCTTATTATCCGAAACAACATCAATTTTTTGCAATTTCCCGCAATTTGCAAAAGGTCCCACACCGATTGATGTAACCGAGTTAGGTATCGTTACGCTTGTCAGACTGCTACAAGACTCGAAAGCATAGTTTCCGATTGTGGTTACCGAGTTGGGTATCGTGATATTTGTCAGACCGCTACATTTATAGAAAGCTAAGCCTCCGATTGTGGTTACCGAGTCGCCGATTGTGACGCGTGTCAGACCGCTACATTCATAGAAAGCAGCTCTTCCGATTGTTGTCACCGAGTTTGGTATCGTTACGCTTATCAGACCGCTACAACCATCGAAAGCATTGGCTCCGATTGAAGTAACCGAATATAGATCGTAATATGTTACTGAGGTGGGAATGTAGACCCCACCCGAATAAGAGGCGTAATTAGAATTTCTGTACGTGACTTCAACGGTCTTTTTGGAGGCGTCGGTGATTCTGTAATAGATACCTTGGCTGTAAAAGTCGTATGCCGAAGCGGAGAGTGACGTTAGCGCACAAAGCAGGAGCGCCGTTAAAAATTTTACTGTTTTTCCCATTTTTTTAAGATTTAGTTAATTGATTGATTATTATTCTGTTTGGCAAAGGAAAAACTGATTGCCGGCATTGGAGCTCGCCTCGGTATAGGCACACAAAAAACGTGAGCAAACTCTCTTTATCTGTCCTTGAGGTCTACCACAACCTGAACCCAAATAAATGAGTAAAGCCCACGCTATTACACGTGAGCATTCTCGCTTTACTCCTGGGTTCATTTTGAAAGTGGTAGTTTCAAGGACCAGATTCAGCAAAAACGCTTTTCCTATTTTATATCGTTGTATTCTAAGATGTTATTATTCCATAGGCGATTGGTTTTGATTTCCAAACGCAAAGTTAATAAAAAACTTAATAGATTGACGTGGGTTCGGATTATTTGGTGACATTTTTATGGCTTTTGTCGCTAAAATGTTTTTTTTACTACCTTTGCGTCTCTAAAGCAAAACAGGTTAGTATGGTTAAAGATATATCAATCCGCGTGTCTCCGGAGGTGGCTGCCGGCCAACTTAGGTTGCAGCATGCTGTATCGGGGGAATTGAATATAGATGCAAATAGAATAACAGGCATTGTAGTAACCCGGCGGTCGATAGACGCCCGTCAGCGCCGGGTGATGATTAACCTCGGGCTGAAAGTGTTTGTTGACGAGCCTGTTAAGGAGGTAGGTGTTCCCGTTGATGTGGAATATCGAGAGCTGCCGGCCGGTGCACCCGAGGCCATTGTTGTCGGCGCAGGCCCGGCAGGATTGTTTGCCGCTCTCAGGCTTATAGAGGAGGGCTTCAGGCCCGTTTTGCTTGAACGGGGCAAGGATGTTGACTCGCGCAGGATTGACCTGGCCCGAATCTCGCGGGAGCAGAGGGTCGATGCCGAGTCAAACTATTGTTTTGGCGAGGGCGGCGCCGGTGCCTATTCAGACGGCAAACTGTATACACGCAGCAAAAAACGCGGCTCGGTTGACAAAATTCTGAGCATACTGTGCAAGCATGGCGCTTCACGTGACATTCTGGTTGATGTGCATCCCCATATAGGCACCGACCGTCTTCCCGTGGTTATCAAGGCGATGCGGGAAACAATCAAAGGCTGTGGCGGCGAGGTGCGTTTCGAGACACGCGTTGATGAGCTTGTGGTTGACGGTAATCGTGTGGTTGGCGTGGTGACAGCTGCCGGCGAGCGTTTTGACGGTCCGGTAATACTTGCAACCGGCCACTCGGCGCGTGACGTTTATCGTTATCTCGACAAATCGGGGATTAAGATTGAACCTAAGGGGATTGCGGTTGGAGTCAGATTAGAACACCCGCAGGAGACAATTGACCGCGTTCGCTATCATTCGCCGTCGGGTAGGGGCAAGTTTCTTCCGCCGGCCGAGTACACGCTGTCGACTCGCGTTGACGGCCGCGGGGTTTACAGTTTCTGTATGTGTCCCGGCGGCTTTATTATTCCGGCGGCGAGCGACGACGGGCAACTGGTGGTTAACGGAATGTCGCCGTCAAATCGCGGTACGCAGTGGGCCAATTCGGGCATGGTTGTCGAGGTGCTGCCCGAGGATATTCCGGCCGAATTTGAGTCGATGGGCAATCTTAAAATGATGGGCTACCAGGAGGCGATTGAGCGTCGCTTCTGGGAGGAGGCCGGAAGAACGCAGAACGCGCCGGCACAGCGTATGACCGATTTTGTCAACTCTCGTCTCTCGCGCGACCTGCCGCGTTGTTCCTACGCTCCGGGTGTACATTCGGCTCGCGTTGACGAGCTCCTGCCGCGGGATATATCCCGTCGTCTTCAAGCCGGATTTAAGGAATTTGGCGCCAAAAATCGTGGATTTCTGACGCCTGATGCCGTGGTTATAGGTGACGAGACCCGAACATCGTCGCCGGTAAGAATACCGCGCGACAGCGAGTCGCTGTGTCACGTTGAACTTGCCGGATTGTACCCTGCCGGCGAGGGGGCCGGCTATGCCGGCGGTATTGTCTCGGCGGCTATCGACGGCGACCGCTGTGCCGCTGCTTTAGTTGCCGCCTTTAAGTCAGCATCCACCAAAGGAATAGCAGAATGAAATAGGCTACGGCCGTGAATTTAATGAAATTCAGACAGTAGACACGCTTGCTCTTTTCGCCTTCGGGGCGCACCCATGTGTAAACTCCCGCGCTGATGACTCCATACACCAGCGGAGCCAGTATCCAAATCAGAAAATTAGTCATCGTTTATTATTTCAATTTTCCTTTTACGCCACCTTTCACGCCGCCACCCATCGAGAAGATGTTTTGGTCATAGCTGACGGTCTTGTGGCTCTTTTCGCGCTGACGCTTGAGGGCAAGGGCCACGAGCTTATCCATCAGTTTGTCAAACGGAATGCCGGTTGCTTCCCATAGATAGAACGAGAGTGAGCCCGGAATGGTGTTGATTTCGTTCACGTATATGTCGTTGGTGTCGGCGTCTACAATGACGTCAACTCGGCTTACGCCATGGCAGGATAGAACGCGGAATGTTTCGCCGGCGAGATAGCGTATGCGGTCGCTCATCTCTTGCGGCAGGTCGGCCGGAATGCGTTTCTCCGAGGCCTGCATGCCTTTGGCGCCCTTTGAGCCGCCCATGTATTTGTCTTCGTATGACAGGATTTCGCCGCTCTTGATTGGTTCTTCACACACCGATGTCTGATATTCGTCGCAGTCGCCAAGAACCGAGCAGTTAATCTCCTTAAGGTTTTCAACCATCCGCTCGACGATGATACGTGAAGAATACTTCTCGGCCGTGTCGACTTTTTCGATAAGCTGCTCGCGGTTGACGGCGCGGCCAATGCCGACGCTTGAACCGAGGTTGGCCGGTTTGACAATTACGGGATAACCTATTTTTTCTTCAATACGGGCAATCAGTTCATCGCGTTTTGAATACCACTCTTTGTCGGTAAACCAAACGTAATCAACCACCGGTATGCCACATTCGCGCAAAATCATTTTCATGGTGATTTTATCCATGCCGTTTGCGCTCGACAGTGTGTTACATCCGGCAAACGGGATGTCGATTGTTTCGAGAACGCCCTCAAAGATACCATCCTCGCCGTTGGAACCGTGGAGAACGGGGATTACAACATCCAGCCGCGTGATGACCGGTTTCTTGAAAAGGCTGTGTTTTGACGAGTAAAGGTTGAAATTACCTTTCTCGGGAATCATGAATACTTTGCGACACTTGGCAAGCAACGCCGGGACATCACGGTAGTTGGCTACGTCAAAAAGTGCCTCTCCCGTGTACCATTCGCCCTGCTTGGTGATGTATATCGGGGTTACATCATAACGGTCGCGATTGATTGCACTCATGGCTTGTGAAGCCGAGATTATCGAGATTTCGTGCTCGGTGGAACGGCCACCGAAAAATACTCCTATATTTGTTTTCATTTTGTCTTATATTGTACTTGTTTACTTAAAAGTATCGGGTAAATCGTTTTCATAAAGGACTGTGTCGCCGGTTTTTACAAATGTCTGTAAAAATGCCTGAGCCTCGTTGAACGAGTCAACGGCATGAACGTTTGCCATATCCATTCCTCCGGCTTTGATTCCATCAAGAATTGCATCGCGGTTGTAATGCCCCACGATGATGGCCACATCGGCACCGGCGGCAATTTTTTCGCCGAAGATGCGGTTGAGTTCGCTTTGACGTTCGCCGAGTTCAATCATTCCGGGAGTGATAATGATACGCTTGCCCAAGGTCATTTTTGAAAGCACGTCAACGGCCATCGAAGACCCTGTAGGGTTGCTGTTGAACGCGTCGTCAAGAATTGTGATTCCGGCCGGTGTACGTTTCACCTGGAGTCGGTGTTCTACTTGCTCAATTTTCTCTACGGCATATTTGATTTTCGCTTCGGGAACGCCCAGTTCAAGCGCGACTATAATAGCGGCAATGAGGTTGGAAACGTTGCATTCTCCAACCAAGCGTGTGTGAAGCTCTATTTCGGCTCCGTTGCTACCTTTGAGGGTAAAGTGTGTTCCGTCAGCCCCATAGCTTATTTGAATGGCTGTGAACCGGGCATTGCCGGGATTGGAGATTCCATATCTGATGACGTTGCAACCATCAACCTTTCGGCTGGCAATGGGCTCAAAGTCGTCGTTGATTACGGCGATACCGTCGGCCGGAAGTGAATCAACAAGTTCAAACTTGGTATTGGCCACGTTTTCAATGGTTTTAAATGACTCAAGATGTTGCTCGCCAACGGCGGTCACTATACCAATGGTTGGGTGTACCAACTCGGCAATCTCCTTGATGTCACCGGTTTGTTTGGCTCCCATTTCAACGATAAATACCTCATTGTAGGGCTTAAGATACTCACGTATTGTTCGTATAACGCCGAGAGTTGTGTTGTAACTTCCCGGAGTCATGCAGGTGTCGAATTGCTCGGAGAGAATGCGGTGCAGGTAGTGCTTTGTGCTGGTTTTGCCATAACTGCCTGTAATACCGATAATTTTAAGGCCCGGCATTGAGGCGAGAATCCGCTCGGCATCCTTGCGATAACCGTTGTTGATGTGGCTCTCTACCGGCCTCAGAATGATGTTGGCAAGCATGAGAATGACGTGGGAAAAGAGGAATACTCCAAGCGCCACGAAAGTAAACAGAGCCACAAGCCGGCATAGGTTTACATCATTAGCAAAGACCGGCACGGCGGCAAGGCAGACAGCGCT
This sequence comes from Muribaculaceae bacterium, assembly GCA_022510465.1. Classification (GTDB taxonomy): domain Bacteria; phylum Bacteroidota; class Bacteroidia; order Bacteroidales; family Muribaculaceae; genus HGM05190. The sequence goes on along the minus strand of JAFLTJ010000008.1, from coordinate 40,115 downwards.
GATAAGGAGTGAAACGGCAAAAATACGCCGGGCACGCGCAGTCATTACAAGCGGTTTTTTATATCGTGCAGTGATTAGCTTATAGCTGTTGACAGCGGCAATGATGGCAATGAAAGTCATTGAAACAATCTCAATACCAATGGTTGAAATCGAGAAAAGCAGAGCTGCATATCCACACAGGCGTATGGTTGATGTAGTGTCGCCCGACACTCGCAACCATTTTGTGTATCGCTCGTTGCGGTAGGAGTTTTGTTGCAGCATCATCAAGTCGCGTTTCAACTCAACGCAGATGTTGATTATTGCGACAAGAGCGATAACGCTGTATAGGATAGTCAGAATAGTTGTCATTGCTTGTGATTCTTAATCGTTTGTGAGAAAACTTGTTAATACGGCGGCTGTTTGCCTTGGATTGTCCAAAAAGCTGTAGTGGCCGCAGTTGGGAAAGGAAACCAGGCCACAGTCGGGTATGAGCCGTGCCATTGTCTTGGCGTCAGACAGGGGAGTGGCGGTGTCGTTTTCGCCCCATATCAACAGCGTTGGCGCCTTGATTGAGGGCATGACGTGTTGCAGGTCTTCGTTGACAACCTTGGAAAGAATGCTCCTCATCTTCGGACTGGCGTTTTGGTAGTCGCTCGAGCCGCGCTTTGCCCGCTGCCGCTCGATGCGTTCGGCCGCTTTCTCCTTGCCATAGACAAGTTTCATTATCATTTTTGAAGCCTTGAAGCTGTAAACTTTAAGGTAGTATTTCATCGACCGTTTTGGCTTGACACCGGCAGCGTCGACGAGTATAAGTTTTTTGACCCGGTTGCGCGAGGCATAAAGAATGCCGACGCGGCCGCCAAAGGAGTGACCCAGCAGAATGGGATTGGTGATATTTTCGCGTTGTAAAAGCTCTTCCATCAACGCGGTATATTCTTCCACGCCCCAGACGGCCTCCGGCTCTTCGGATTGCCCGAATCCGGGAAAATCAATTGACAGTGTTGTTTTGCCGGCTTTCTGAGCCACGGCAGTCAAAGAGGCGAGGGTAGTAAGATTGCAACCCCAGCCATGCATGAGCACAACTGTGTCGTCGGCGTTACCACTGATTTCGTAATGCACTTTGACTCCTTTTATTTCAACAAATTTCTCCATTCTTTCCAGGGTCGTTTATCGACCGACAAAATTATGAAAAAAAAGTGAATTATTAACCTTTAATGCATCCTCATCAGTATTAGAGCTTCATCAGCGCTGCCTAAATTGCTTGCTGTTAGGATTATCTGTTAAAAATGTTGTCTTTGGCCGTGACCATTGTAGGCACACCGGCGCGGCCGCCAACAAAACAGTTGTTCATTGTCACATCTTCAACATTTTCAATTGACAACCCAATGAGTGCTGAATTGCACGATATTCCGTTGAGCGATACGTTTTTAACCGGCATTTCCCTGATACCCTGAATTACGATTGCCGCGCTCGAAACTGTATCGGCTGTAAGTGTGTTGACATTTATGTTTTTGATGGAGGTATAGCGGTTGTTGTCAAGGCCCTCGCCGGCGTAGGAGGCTGTGACATAGAACAGGTCTTCCACATTGGCCAGAACAACGTTGCGAATACTGACGTTCTCTACAAATCCGCCACGGTCGGGATTGCTCTTGAGATAGAATCCACGCTTGCAATAACCGGCTGCATCACAGTTTTCTATGATGACGTTTCTGATTCCTCCCGAAAGCTCGCTGCCGAGCACAACAGCATGCAGGCCTTTGAAATGGCAGTTACGTATCACGATGTTTTCGGATGGCGGAGTCATCGGGTCGAGGCCGTCATCGTCGCGACCGCTCTTGATGGCTATATTGTCGTCACCGTTGTTGAAATGAATATCTTCGATAAGTATGTTTCGGGAACTTTCGGGGTCGATACCGTCATTGTTGATTAACTTGGCATCATATCTTATGCCACGGCAGATTATATTTTCGCTCGTGAGCAGGTGGATGCACCAGAACGGAGAGTTTGTAATCATCACATCCTCGATTGTAACCCCTTTGCAATCATAGAATTGTATTAACTGTGGTCGCAAATAGTCGCCCTCGCCAAATTTGCGCTCACCGCGCGGCACCTTTTGGTGGTTCATGTCGCGGTTGCGTTTCTGAGCCTCCTTTTGCATCGGTTTCCATGTGGCGAATGTAGTCATGGCGTTGCCGTCTATGGTGCCACGCCCTGTTATGCCGGTATTTGTCACTTTATAGGCTCTAATCATGGGGGAATAGTTTAGACAATATGTTCCCTCCCAGGATGTTTCAACAATCGGATAACAACTCGGATTGGGGTCAAAGAGCAGTGTCGAGCCCTCGTCAAGATGCAGGATGACATTGCTTTTAAGCTCGATAGGGCCGCTGATGAAGTATGTTCCGGCCGGAACACTCACTACGCCGCCACGGCGCGCAGCGCGGTCGATGGCTTTGGCAAAGGCTTTCCGGCAGTCTTTATGACCGTCTCCTTTTGCTCCCAATTTGGTTACGTTAATGGTATCGGCCGGGACTGAGGCTCCGGTTATATTGGCGAGAATACTGTCGCGCAGCGAGTCGTGAAAATCGGCCGCACCGGCAACGGTGGTTACTAACGCAGTAAGCAGAATGGTAATGATTTGAGGTCGTTTCATAATATCAAATTGTAATAATTTCCCGCAAATATAGTCATATTTTCCCGTTATCTTGCAATGCCGACCAGAAACGGTCACTGCAAATACTTGTGGCCGAGTATTTAAAATCCCCCGACGAGAAGCGCTCGTCGAGGGATTTTAGCTATTGAGCATGTTGTTTAAATTATTTGATTAGCACCTTCTTGCCGCCGATGATGTAGAATCCGGGCGAGAGGGCCTTGAGGTCGTCAAGCGTCGCATTACGAACAATGCACACTCCCTGCATATTGTAAACATCCACCGGAGCGCCGTTAGCATCGTTGAAGATAAGGTTGCCCAAACCGCTCTTGTCAAGTACGATAACCTTTGTGGTAACGCTTACACTCGGGTCCTCGGTCAGAGATACGGTCAGAGTGGTTTCGCCGATTTTTTCACCGGTTATCTTGGCCGTATAACAGTCTTCGCCATTAACCAGCGAGGCAATGCTGCTGTCGGCTATCCTCCATGTAAGCTCGGGAGCAACGTCAACGTCGGGTTCTACCGTTACTTTAAGCTCTACCGTCTGGTGCAGGTCAAGAACAATGCCGTCGGCTGTGATTACATCCGAATCGTCACCGGTGTTTCCGTCAGCCAGGTTGAATTCAAATCCGGTTATCTCTATTACCGTTACCTTGCAAGTGGCCGAGAGGTTAGAGCCGTCGATGGTGGCAGCGGTGATTTCACATTCGCCGACGCTAACCGGGGTAACCAAACCGTCTTCATCAACCGTGGCAATGCTTTCATCGCTGCTTGTCCACTTGAGTGTTGCTTCGGTGGCGTCATCGGGCGTAACGGTTGCCGTCAGCTGAACAGGTTGGGCGTTTTTGGCAATTTTAATCTCGATAGGCTCGATTGTCAGCGAGGTAATGGGATTCTCGGCAATAACGGTGATGTTGCCGGTAACGATTGCGTCGGAGGTGTTGGTTCGTTTGACAGTGTAAGTGGTTTTGCCAATTGCCAGGCCCTTGAAGGTTGCGGTCTTGGTGTCGTCGGCATTGACGGTCATTGTCACAACCTCGCTGCCACCGTCGGCAAGGGTCCATTCAAATGTGGGAGCCACGTCACTGTCGGTCTTGACCAATAGAGAGATAGCCGAGGTCTGACCCACGCGGAGTGTCAGGTCATTGCCGCTCAGCGAGCCGCCCTCGGAGGTATTGTCGGCGTTCGACGAGTCATCGTCACCCTCGGTAGTGCCGCTGCCGGGAGTCACCGTGACGTCGTCGCTTGTGAGAGTCTTGACAGTGACAACACAAGTGGCTGTTACATCGCCGCAGGTGGCTGTAATGTTGGCAGTACCGGCCGAAACTGCCGTTACGGTGCCATCTTCGCCTACTTTGGCAATATTCGACTTGTCAGAGCTCCATGTTACGGTTTTATCGGTAGTGCTTTCAGGCTCAATAGTCGCAGTCAGCTTATAAGATTGGCCCGTGAGCAGGGTAGTATTGTATTTGCTTAATATTACGCGACTTGCGTCGGTTGCAATTACCTTAATGTCAATAGTGCCGCTTACCTCGTCGCCGTAAGGATTGGTGGCAGTGGCGGTAATTGTGGCGGTGCCCAGGGTGGCGTGAGCTGTCACAAGGCCGTTTGTCTCATCAACCGTAGCCACTTCGGGTTTGTTGGTCGACCACTTGACAGTTATTGGCTCGGTTGCATTAGACGGGGCGATTGTTGCAGCGAGCTGCACGGTCTCGCCATCGCGCAGTGAAGTGGTGGTTTTAGCACTAACTGATACACCTTTCAGAGCAATTGGCTTAACAGTCACCTTGCAGGAGGTGGCGACGTTGCTTCCGTCGGTAGCACGGGCAGTTATGTTGGCCTCGCCGATCATAAGGGCCGTCACCACGCCGTCAGGGCTTACAGAAGCGATGCTCGGCGCGTTGGTAGTCCATTGCAGAGCCTTGTTTGTGGCGTTTTCAGGGAGAACAGTCGGGAGGAGAGTCATTGTTTCGGTGACGTGCATTTCGGCCTCAGAGGTATTCAGCTTAATCTCAGCCACCTTAATTTCAAGCGGTATGATTGTAGCCACAGCCGATTTGTCGGAGAGAACCACATCCCGGCCATCGATAGTTGAAAACAAAGCTTTTTTAATCTCTATTGACGCTTGGCCAATCTCTGCATCCAACGAGCACGAGAAAGTCATTTTGAGCACAGGCCCCGGCTCACTTATCTGCAGGGATGCATTGCTGAATGCAATCACCCTGTAGTGGTTGTTTTCTAACCTCTGAAACCTGACGGATAAATTTTCATAGGGAGCAACGGGTATGACAGACTCGATTGTCAAGTATTCGGGCAGCTCTATGTCGAATTGAATGCCTGACAGCGAGTAATCATTATTCTCAACGACAACTTCTGACGTTTCAGATTGACCCGCCATAATCGTGAAGTCTTGCAAAGAGATACCGGCAGCATGACCTGTGATCCAAAATATCGTGAAGAATAAGGCTGATAATATATGTCTTGCTTTAGTTTCCATCTATGTAGGAATATGATAAAGTTAAAATACGGGCCCGGCACACTTAATCTGTAATATTGAAAAGGTGTCGACCCCGTATTTATTAGAGGGGTACGCTATCTTGTAGTCCCTTTATTTAACAGCGATTTTATAGGCGGCGTTATCAACAGTTACGACATAGAACCCAGTGGCGAGCGGAGTAAACTCACAACTGGAGGGATATGCAACAACTTTGACAACCTCACCCATAGAGTTGTAGACATATACGCTGCCCGAGGCGCCATATATTTCTACACCACCGGAAACAACCTTAACCGTTGCTGCGGCATTGACAGCATTGCCGATTCCGCTTGTGTCAGCGGTATTGATGCCTCCGGTGTAACCCAACGCGAATTCCTGGCTTTGTGCATTCGACCCGAGGATATTGCTGAATTCTATGTTGCCGCAGTCGGTGTCGACCGAAGCAATGATAGTGAACAGCGGCAGGGCGGCATTTACAAATGACTGGTTATTGAGCGAGAACAGCACAATCTTCACGCTATTGTTGTCTTTGATATTATAGATGAGGCTGTGATTGATTGCAGAAGGTCCGGCTACGATTTCGTGTACAGTCATGCCATGAGGCACAATCATTGTGGCCTGGAGCGCTACATACTCATTTGAACCCTGGATTCTTACATCAATATTGAACTTATCGGCGATGTTGGCATTGAAATTGTCGCTTACAAGATAGTCCTCGGGGTTCATCGCCGGCGCAATCCGCTTTGCATTCGTGGAATTAGGCTGATAATCGTCGTCTTGGAGAATTATGTTGACGGTCTTGGTTAGATCGGCTGTTGTGATTTCCCCGCTGTCGTCTGTATCAGCGTTTACAAAACAGAAATTGTAAACGGGATAGTCGGCGATATTGTTGGCTATTGCCACGACATCGGCTACGTTCACTACCTTGTTGTCGTTAGCGTCGCCGAGGATACGCTTCTCAATCGTGATGTTGAACGAAGCATTTATCTCGGGGGTAGCCTTGGAGGCGACGGTGATGACGGCTGAGCCTTCAGAAACGCCCTTTACAAGGCCTGTGGATGCCCCGACAGTAGCATATTGAGGTGCCGACGAAGTCCATTCGAGGTCGGTGGGCAGTTCAAAGATATTTGTCGACAAATTGGTCCACTTGGCGGTCAGCTGCTCAGTTTCTGTTTCCTTGAAACTATTGCGTGCCGAAACAATCTGCAGATAGTCCACAATGTTAATATCGGCTGTCGCATATATTGCAGGATCCGAGGCATAAACCACTTTTACTTGGGCCATGCCATAATCTTTGGCTTTGACAGTGATAGAAGATGCGTTAGAGCTTATGATTTCAAGATTTTCGCTTGTTTCCCAGGTGAACTCATGGTCTTCAGCGTTAGCGGGATCGTATGTCATGGTAAAAGTGGACTGTTCCTCCTTATGCATGACAGCTGTTGCCGGGGTAAGAGTAACGGTTTGTACCGGAATGTTGATCTTAATGTTGATATCGGAATTGTCGAGGACAATATCGACGGCATCGACTCTGGTAGCTGTAGCGTTGGTAATCTTCAGTTGCTGTATGCCCGACGCTACAGAATTATCGGCCTTAATGGTCACATTTACGGTATTCTTTGAAATGTTCGAGAATTGTTGCGTGGCGGTATAGGCCATGAATCGAGTGGTGTTGTTGGCCTTTTGCTGGGTGGTAGATGAAAAACCGGTCAATTCATCACTAAGCTGGATGCTCCTGATGGTGATTCCTTCTGGAGCCTGAATGTCAAATTGGAATCCGGCATAATCGACGGTTGGATTTAGTGTAAGATTGACAGGGAATGTGATTTCTTTATTTTTGCCAAGATTCTGGGTGTCAGAAGAGAACGCGCCGGATATGTCACCCAATGGTATGACATACCTGAAACCGGATGTCGATTTTACTTTTTCGTATGCGCTTGAGGGAATGTACAAGAAACCGTTCTGCTTTGTTTCCATAGAAAAACTTGAGGAATAATTGGTAATGACATCGACGTTTAGGCAAGTCACAGACATCAGGTTCTTACTGCTCCTCAAATCAAAATTTGTCAAATTAGCAAGAGACGAACCGATAACAATTTCTTTTAAATTCGGCATGGGACCAAAATACATTTCAGTAATGCTGTTCCCTATGACCAGTTTCTCGAGGTAATCATTCTTAGTATCAAGAGACACCATGCCCGTTACGCCATTGCCAATCGTAAATTCCTTAAGAGGGCAATCGGAAAATGCAGATCCATAATCTCCCAACGATACAACATTATCTGGAATAATGACACTCGTAATGCCGGTACTCATAAAAGCATAATCCCCAATGGTTTTAACCGAGGTAGGGATAGAAACCGACCGTATGTTCCTCATGCTATAAAACCTATTAGAGTGGATGCGCGTAATGCCCTGTGGTATCTCCAAATCAATTACTTCTTTACCATGTTCAAACAATCTGATTGGATGACCACTACAATTTACAATGTTACCTGATATGTTACAATAGCTCTCAATATCAGGGATATGCAGGTCCACCATGTCAACACCACCAGAAGAAATAACTATGGAATAAAGATCACTAAAATCACTCCCCGCTGTTTCAAGAGTCTTGGGTAGCCTTACTGTTTTTATTTTGCCGTGAAAACTCGCCTCCGCGATATCCGTAACAACAGTATTGGATAAATCCACCTCCTGTATTTTATCAGCCTCCCAAAAAGCACCTCTGCTTATTTTTTTCAATGTCGAGGGAAAAGAGACGCTGGTTAATTCGAAATTATAATGGAAGCTATACTCACCGATTTCAACGAGAGTATACTCGATTGAGCCATTGTAAACCTTCTCGGGAAGAACCAACGCGCCTTTAAAATTATTGCCTGCTAAATCCCAGGTGCCGTCTGGGTCGCCGACTTTTGTTTTTACAGTCTTTTCAGATTCAGAGATAACCGTATAGTTGACTCCCTGGTATGAGAAATTTTGCCCGTTATAGGCTAACGTTGGTAGTGACGTTAACACTGCCGACATTATGAATAAAAAGTGTACGATTCTTTTCATTTTCTATAAGTGTTAGTGGTTTAGTTATTTTTTATTGGTTTATGAGATTTGAATTTATTGATTCGATTTTGGATTCGAGTTTCCAATTCGGATGTATAGTGGATGTTTTCTAAGTCGTTGAATGAGCAATATCGATGACGTTGCGTAAAAGCTGTTGATTTCGTGTTGTCCTTCGTCATTTTATCATTTTGTATGGGGAAAGTAGGGATACCATCGATTATTTTAAGTTCAAAAACAATGTCTTCGTCGGGTATATCTGCGAATTTACCGTTGTTTTGCCCATGCTCTGCTATAATTCTAAAGACATGACTTATCTTTTGATCGAAATATAAAGCCATGTATTTTGCTCCCTTAAAATTTCTGTTTGACGGGCAATGATACAGATTGTTTTTCAAAACAAATTCATGAGAGTTCCCGGTGGGAATTATAACGGTAAGTTCGTCCCGTGGAATTCCGTTTAATGTGAATGAAACGATCTCATATAATCCCTCGAACCCTTTATATAGAGGAACCATAAAGGAATGCCTGTTACTGTAATCCAACAGCAGCTGATTCAAGTCGTCCCAGGATATCCATGCCGTTTCTTCTGTCAAGACCGATGGTTTGTTTATATCTTCTGTAATGTACAATAGTAGTGTGTCGCTTTCACTTTTTAATTTACTTTCTTTATATTTAAGGAGTTTATTATATTGCTTCAAGTCCTTGGGCGCTTTTAATTTGCTCTCCACAATCAACTCAAATGGACTGATACAGATTAAGCCGTCGGGTCTGTTGGTCGTTTTTTCTTCTATCTTTACATTACGTTGCGCATACACATTCACCGGGCTTTCAGGTAGCGGGTGACCTAAGAACGCACATAATTCCCGCAGGAAGTCATATCCTCCTTCGTGAGCAAAATGAAGGAATGCCGTGGTGAGGCGGTCTTCATCGTGTTTGTATTGCTGGTATAAAGTGTAAGATGTTACAAGAGTCCCATTTTCGGATTTCATAATAACGATATATGCCGCAGGACTCTCTTCATTGGCAATGATTTGTTTTTGTGGATACAAAAAAAGCGTGAGAGTCTGTATCTGTTACTCATCTCACGACTTGAGGCTCTGGATTGCCCACCACTGTTAGACGAGCAACGGTTGCAGAAGGCCTCACGCCGTATGATATACCGGAAAGATAACCATTCGGAAGCGAATACAACCGACTGGCATCCAGGCTATAAATCATACCACGAAAGCCGTCTACCGTTGCTTCATTCTTGACAGTGATTAAAATGTTCCAGATTTCAAGTCGTCAAGAAAGAGCGCTGATAAACGCTTTCCCAATTATGTCTACAGACCCCCTCCGCGCTTAGCCCTCGACCGGGCCTCCTGCATGGCGGTCTGTGACCGCAAATATAGAAAGAATTTTTTATAATGCAAAAAAATGATTATGGCGAACATTACGGGGATGAGTGGCTGTGATGGCGCAGGCTTGGAAGCCTGCTTTCCGGGGGGTGGCGCGGGGTGGTTTTTGCATATATGGAAGAGTTTGTTAATTCTGGCATAATGCGCCAACTGGCGGAATGAAAAAGCGCCAACTGGCGGAATGAAAAAGCGCCAACTGGCGGAATATTTATTGTTATTGTTTTGTATTTCAAAAATATATGTTATTTTTGCGATTGTAAAAAATACAATAGATTTTTATGAATTATAAGCCGAGAATTGTAGATGCTATTTTGCGTGATAAATTGGATGCTATGGGTGCTGTTCTCATCGAAGGAGCAAAAGCCTGTGGTAAATCAACGACTGGAGAACAACAGGCAAAAAGTATTATAAAGATTGATGAGCCTGATTTGTTGTTGCAATATCGCCAGCTTGCTCAGACCAACATCAGCAAGCTACTTGCCGGAGCAACACCAAGGTTGATAGATGAATGGCAGATAATTCCGTCGTTGTGGGATGCAGTTCGCCACGAGGTGGACAAACGTTCAGAAGATGGACAATTCATACTTACGGGGTCGTCGGTGCCGGCAGATAGGTCGGAAATTCAGCACAGCGGAGCGGGCCGTTTTGCATGGCTTAAAATGCGACCAATGTCTTTGTGGGAATCGGGAGAGTCTTCGGGAGAGGTTAGTTTGAAAGAATTGTTTGAATCTCCTGAAGAAATATCAGGGACCAACACACATACTCTTGACGATATTGCTTATTACGTTTGTCGTGGCGGCTGGCCAAAATCTGTAAATAAAAAAACGCAGAAAGCCAGCTTAATGCAGGTGTTTGAATACTATAACGCAATAATTCAGTCGGATTTGTCGCGTGTAGACGGTGTAAACAGAGATAAAGAACGAGCAGAGCGTATAATGAGATCATACGCAAGGTTGCAAGGCACTCAAGCTACGCTTGGTGTAATAAGCGAAGATGTCTCGCCCAATGAAAAAATGAAGGTCAGTTCCGAAACAATCAGTTCATATTTGTCGGCATTAAGAAAAATTTTCATTATAGAGGATATGAAAGCGTGGAATCCAAACCTTAAAAGCCGAACGGCCATAAGGACTTCAGATACACGTTATTATGTTGATTCATCAATAGCAGTTGCCGCGATGGGCTTGGGACCGAGCGATTTAATTAACGATATGAAAACATTCGGTCTTCTTTTTGAAACGCTTTGCATAAGAGATTTGAGAGTTTTTGCAGATGCGTTGACAGGGGAGGTCTATCATTACAGGGATAAGAATGGCTTGGAATGTGACGCCGTGGTTCACCTACGGAATGGCAGATATGGTCTGATTGAGATAAAGATAGGAGGGGATAAAAATATAGATGAATCGGCAGCAAATCTTAATAAGTTGGCATCTTTGATTGATATTGACAGGATGCGAGCGCCGTCGTTCTGTATGGTTTTGGTTGGTGTTGGACCATACGCTTATCGCAGAGCAGATGGTGTTTATGTGGTTCCAATAGGGTGCTTGAAGGATTGATGTCGGTAGAATGAATGGTTGGGCCGGGGGTGGCGCGGGGTGGTTTTTGCATATATGGAAGAGTTTTGTTAATTTTGGCGGATTATTTGAAATAAACGGATTTAGATATCAGCAACACGTGGCTTAGTGCCTGAATAAATGCGTAAAAAAATATGTCGGTAAATAAGGTGATATTGATTGGAAATGTTGGTCGCAATCCCGAAATTCGTTATGTTGACTCAAAACCGGTGGCTTCTTTCTCGCTGGCGACGACTGAACGGGCGTATACTACGGCGGCGGGTGTGTCGATTCCGGAGCGGACTGAATGGCACAATATCGTGATGTGGGGCCGTCAGGCAGAGCAGGCGGAGAAGTATATCCGTGTTGGCTCGCGTCTCTACATAGAGGGTAAGCTGCGAAGTCGCACGTGGGAGGACCGGAATACAATCAAGCGAACGATAACGGAGGTGTATGTTGATAATTTTGAGATACTGTCTCGCCAGCAGTAAGGAAAGAATTAATATAAATTGAATAATATAAACCATTAAGACTATGACAATTAAAAACGTTAACTCGCCGGCCGAAGGGGAGACGAGGGATGGGCTTTACGGGGATGTTGACCCGGTTGCACTTCCTGAGAACTCGTTCAGGGAGCTGGAGGAGGGTGAGCATTATCGCCCGATGATGCATCCGGAGCGCGATTATGCAGAGGTAACGCCTTATTCGGTATCGATGGGCTTGATTCTTGCGGTCATATTCAGCGCGGCGGCCGCTTACTTGGGACTCCGCGTTGGGCAGGTGTTTGAAGCGGCGATACCGATTGCTATTATCGCCGTTGGACTGTCGGGCGCATTAGGGAAGAAAAATCCGCTGGGCCAGAATGTTATCATTCAGTCGATTGGCTCGTGCTCGGGTGTAATAGTTGCCGGGGCGATATTCACACTGCCAGCGCTGTTTATTCTTAGGGAGACTCTTGGTGACCAGATAACGGTGTCGTTTATAGAGATTTTCTTCAGTTCACTTCTTGGCGGTGTCCTGGGAATATTGTTTTTTATCCCGTTCCGCAAGTATTTTGTGAAGGATATGCATGGTAAATATCCGTTCCCGGAGGCTACGGCTACGGCTCAGGTTCTTGCGTCGGGTCAAAGCTCGAAGGGTTCGGGAAAACAGGCTATAACCCTTGTAATAGCGTCACTGATAGGCGGTGTGTATGACTATATTGTTGCGACATTCGGGTGGTGGGCAGAAGTTTTGAGCACGACTGCAACTACCTGGGGTAACGCGCTTGCGGAGAAGACGAAATTGGTGTTTTCGTGCAACACCGGCGCTGCGTTGCTGGGTCTTGGCTATATAGTGGGCCTCAAGTATGCTTTTGTGATATTTGCCGGTTCAATTTTCGTTTGGTGGATAATTATCCCGTTGATGGGAACATACGGCTCGGCAGAGCTTGTAGCAATGGCTCCGCAGGCTATATTCAGCGATTATGCCCGAATGATAGGCATTGGCGGTATAGCGATGGCGGGTGTGATTGGTATTGTTAAATCGTGGCCTATAATATGCCAGGCTGTTGGTCTTGCCGGCCGTGAATTCAAGGGTGGCGCCGACGGGGTGAAGACTATAAGATGGCAGCGTGACCTGTCGATGAAGCATGTTCTGTTTTTTATCGCGATAGCTCTTGCGGCAGTGTTGATATTCTTCTGGATAGGTGTGATAGGGACCTGGTGGCAGGCACTGGTTGCATGGATTGTGGTTACGGTAATCGCATTTTTGTTTACAACCGTGGCAGCCAACGCAATTGCTATTGTTGGCAGCAATCCGGTTTCGGGAATGACGCTTATGACGCTTATCGTTGCGTCGGCAATTTTTGTTTCGATAGGTCTGAGCGGCCCGTCGGGAATTGTTGCGTCGATGGTGATAGGCGGTGTTGTCTGCACGGCGTTGTCGATGGCAGGTGGCTTTGTTACCGACCTGAAGGTGGGTTACTGGCTTGGCTCGACGCCGCGCAAGCAGGAGACGTGGAAGTTCCTGGGTACATTTGTATCGGCGGCGACTGTTGGCGGCGTAATTCTGTTGCTCAACAATGTTTATGGCTTTACGGGCGAGAATGCTCTTGTTGCTCCGCAGGCTAATGCGATGGCTAAGGTTATCGAGCCGCTTATGATGGGAGGAAATACGCCGTGGATTCTCTACATGGTTGGTGCTATCCTGGCGCTGATATTGAACTGGCTTGGCGTGCCGGCGTTGGCGTTCTGCCTGGGTATGTTTATTCCGCTTCACCTTAACACGCCGATGCTTGTTGGCGGAGCGGTGTCGTGGTGGGTTGGCTCGCGCTCAAAGGATAAGGCTGTCAACGATGCCCGTCGCGACCGCGGCACGCTGATTTCGTCGGGACTTATAGCCGGCGGGGCGTTGTTTGGTGTGTTTGCAGCTCTTACTCAATTCCTGGGATTCCATTACGATAATCCGATTTCGCCGATTTGCACTCAGATATTGGGTGTTATTGCATACGTGGCATTGATTGTCTATGTGGCATTGGATAGTCTCAGAGCCCGCCGATAGATAGGGGATGAAACTGTCGAATATTGACAGACAAATACTGGCCATAGCCATACCGGCAATAGTAACAAACATCACGACGCCGCTGCTTGGGCTGATGGATGTGGCTATTACGGGGCATTTGGGCCGCGCAGAATATATTGCCGCCATCGCTGTCGGCGGCAATATATTCAATATGCTTTACTGGATTTTTTCGTTTCTCAGGTCGGGGTCGTCGGGGTTGACGTCGCAGGCTTACGGGGCGGGTGATTGCCGCGGGTATAGCTGTGTGCTATATCGCTCACTAATAGTGGCTACGTTTATAGGCTTGTGTATTCTGCTGTTCAGCAAGCCGATAGTTGATGTTTTTGTTGCTTGGATGGGGATTGGCGGCGATACGGTTGTGTTTACGCGCCGATATTTCAATATTTTGGTCTGGGGGGCACCGGCTTTTCTATGCACCTATTCGGTATCGGGATGGCTGATAGGGATGCAGGATTCGCGTGGGGCGATGTGGATGTCGTTGTTAATCAACGTGATAAATATTTGTGCGAGCATGGCGTTGGTGCTACTCGCGGGGATGAAGATTGAGGGGGTTGCATTGGGTACTCTGATAGCTCAATGGAGCGGTGTGCTGATAGGCTGTGGGCTTGTTGCGCGGCGTCATCGCTTGGAATCGGTGTCGATGTCGGATTTGCTTGAGCGGATTGAATTAGGTCGATTTTTCAGGGTGAGCAGGGATTTGTTTTTCCGCACGGTGTGTCTTGTGGCTGTAACGTTGTGGTTCACGCGGGTGGGGGCGGCGCAGGGAACGTTGATGCTTGCGGCAAACACGTTGTTGATGCAGTTTTTCTTGTTTTTTAGCTATTTTACCGATGGGTTTGCCTACGCCGGCGAGGCTCTCGGCGGGCGTTATGTTGGCGAGCGCGATGCGGAGAAGTTCAGGCAGACGGTCGTGAGACTGATGATGTGGGGTGGCGCGGTTGCAGTAGTGTTTGTGAGCGTTTATGCGTTTGCCGGCGAGTTGATATTGCGTTTGCTGAGCAATGAGGAGACGGTGGTTGCAAAAGCGTGTGAGTTTCTTCCGTGGATAGTTGTGATGCCATTGGCGGGATTTGCAGCGTTTGTCTATGACGGGGTTTATATCGGGGCAACCGGAACGGGCTATCTGCTTGGGTCGATGATACTGTCGTCGATGGTGTTTTTTGGCTGTTATATGCTGCTGTTCGGTGTGTTTGGGAATGACGGGCTGTGGGTAGCATTTCTGTTGTATTTGGCGACAAGAGGTGTTTATCTTGGATGGCGGCGCGGTAAACTTGTGAAAAATTGAATGAGGTTGTAAATTTATGGGGGTATTTTTTGGAGAAATTGTTGTAAATTTGCAGTCTAATTAAGACAGGACCAAGATGAAAAGAATACGCAATTTTTGTATAATAGCACATATAGACCACGGAAAATCAACGCTGGCCGACCGTTTATTGGAGTATACCAACACGGTGGCCGGAAAGGATTTACAGGCTCAGGTTCTTGATGACATGGACCTGGAGCGCGAGCGCGGTATTACGATAAAGAGCCATGCCATTCAGATGAATTATAATCTTGACGGCGAGGATTATACGTTGAATCTGATAGATACCCCGGGGCATGTTGACTTCTCGTATGAGGTGTCTCGTTCGATAGCCGCCTGCGAGGGTGCATTGCTGATAGTAGATGCGTCGCAGGGTATTCAGGCGCAGACGATTTCCAATCTTTACATGGCAATTGACAATGACCTTGAGATTATCCCCGTAATCAACAAGGTTGACCTTGAGAGTGCCAAGCCCGACGAGGTTGAGGACCAGATAGTTGACTTGCTGGGATGTGACCCGGAGGAGATAATCAGGGCATCGGGCAAGACGGGAATTGGCGTTGAGGATATACTGCGGGCAATAGTGGAGCGTATACCGTCGCCGACGGGAAGTGTCGAGGCTCCGTTGCAGGCGCTTATATTTGACTCGGTTTTCAATCCGTTCAGAGGTATTATAGCTTATTTCAAGATAGAAAACGGCTCAATCAGCAAGAATGATTTTGTCAAGTTCATGGCAACCGGGAAGGAGTATCATGCTGACGAGATAGGTGTGTTAAAGCTTGACATGCAGCCGTGTGAAACGCTTTCGGCCGGCAATGTAGGTTATATAATATCGGGAATAAAGACGTCGCGAGAGGTTAAGGTTGGTGATACTATCACGCATGTAAACAATCCGGCCGAGAAAGCTATCGATGGATTTGAGGAGGTGAAGCCGATGGTTTTTGCGGGTGTTTATCCTATTGAAACCGAGGATTTTGAGAATTTACGCGCGTCGTTGGAGAAGTTGCAGCTAAATGATGCGTCGCTGACGTTCCAGCCCGAGTCGTCGGTTGCTCTCGGATTTGGCTTCCGTTGTGGTTTTCTCGGGCTTCTTCACATGGAGATAATTCAGGAGCGTCTGTCGAGGGAGTTTGACATGGAGGTTATAACGACTGTTCCAAACGTAAGCTATATTGTGTATGATAAAAAGGGAACGTCGACCGAGGTGCACAATCCGTCGGGCTTGCCGGATATAACGCTGATAGACCACATAGAGGAGCCATACATCCGGGCAACTATCATCACGGCGGCCGATTATATAGGGCCAATCATGACGCTTTGTTTGGGAAAGCGCGGCGAGCTTGTGAAGCAGGAATATATCTCGGGTAATCGAATGGAGATGACATTTGACATGCCATTAGGAGAGATTGTAATTGATTTCTATGACAAGCTGAAGAGTATATCCAAGGGTTATGCGTCATTTGACTATCATCTTCATGATTTCAGAGAGTCGCGGCTAATAAAGCTGGATATATTGCTGAACGGAGAGAGTGTTGACGCCCTGTCGACTTTGACTCATGTTGACAATGCGGTGACGTTTGGCCGCAGGATGTGTGAGAAACTTAAGGAGTTGATACCACGGCAGCAGTTTGACATCGCAATTCAGGCGGCAATAGGGGCGAAGATTATCGCCCGAGAGACGATAAAGGCTGTTCGTAAAGATGTTACGGCAAAATGTTATGGCGGTGATATCTCGCGAAAGCGCAAGCTACTGGAGAAGCAGAAGAAGGGTAAGAAGCGCATGAAGCAGATAGGGTCGGTAGAAGTTCCGCAAAAGGCGTTCCTGGCTGTATTAAAGCTTGATTAAAGGCGCGCAGGGCTTTATTTTACGCGGTCGGGATTGCGGGCTATGAAGTCTTTCCATGAGCCGCTGCCGCCGGAGCTCATTGCGGGCGAAGTAGACTCGTAAAAGTGGCACAAAGCGACGGCGAGGGCGTCGGTCGAGTCCAACTCGGGAATAAGATTCTCTTCGGTAATATTTAGAATTTTGGTGAGCATCATTCTTACCTGTTCCTTTGATGCGGCTCCGTTTCCGGTGATGGCCATTTTGATTTTTCGAGGCTCGTATTCACAGATGGGGATGTCTCTTGAGATGGCGGCAGCCATGGCTACCCCTTGAGCGCGGCCGAGTTTGAGCATTGACTGTACGTTCTTGCCGTAAAATGGAGCTTCGATGGCCATCTCGTCGGGCAAATAGTTCTCAACCAGCCCTTGAACGCGTTCAAAAATTCGGCCCAACCGTGTATAATGGCTTTCAAATTTGCTCAGACGAATGACGCCCATTGCAATCATAGCGGGCTTTTTCCCTTTTATTCCCAAGATACCATATCCCATAAGATTGGTGCCGGGGTCGATACCGATGATGATTTTATCCCAGTCTTTGAGCGGATGTGGCATTGCTATAAAGGAATAATTTCCATGTAGGTAGTGAAAAAGACAATTTGTTGAGGCCAACGGCGCATTAGCTGTCCTCGCAACTCGGCTCCTTGCTCGTCGTGCCAAAGGGATGCGTGCTCGATTGTGTCGGCGCAGAATTGAACGGCATAGCCGGTGGCTGCCGGGTCAACTTCGACCAAAATGCGATTAAGCACCGGAGAATTGAGCAATCCCGAGGCTACAGCCTCGGGGATATATATATCCTTAACCCATATTAAAAACTCGTCGAGCAGACTGTTTTCAACATGGAATGTGGTGTTTACAATGAACATGTTATAAGAGCGCGGAAGAGGCTATGCCGACAAAGAGAATAAAGTACAGTATGTAGAATACAAGACTGGCAATCGTGCTATAAATACACCATTTTTTGGCGGTATTGGCAGCGTTGACGGCCTCATCGTATTTACCCGAATAGTACAATCCGTTGACTTTGCTGGCGTATACGATGCCGATGATACCTCCGGGCAAACAGCAGAAGAGTGTAACCAAAATTGACTGAACCAGCCAAGAACTGGGACACGGTGGAGTGGGTTGTGGCTTGCTGTAATTTGAGCCGGGCGCATATTCGGGTTGCTCGGGTATTGAAGGTTGATTGGGGATAGCCGGTATGTTGAAGTAATTGTCGATTAGATAGGGAACGTTTCCGGCGGGAGTCCACTCGGCCATTGTTTCATTCCAAACGAGTGTTTCGCGGGTGATGTTACGGTAGCGAAGCTGTTGAATATCAAACGGGCCTTCGTGATGGCCATTGCTGGCAACATAGAATTTCATATCTGTTTGGGGGTATTAATTTGTTAACTCAAGATTTTTTTCCAATCGGCTGCGCTTGATGAAGCGAGGTATGAACCGGAGATGATTGATGATGGTGTGCCATACTCCATAGTAGCGGCACATTATACGGAATCGTTCAATGAGGGATTTGCGCCGATTGGCTGTTGTCAGTCCCTCACCAAGATAGTTAATGATTGTCTCGGGGATGAAATGGTTGCGACGCGACCTTTGCAGGATGCGTATACACCAGTCGTAATCGGCAGAATAGCGGAATGAGGTGTCGTAGGCCGGTGCTAATTTTCTTAAGGCTACAAATGCCTGATGGCAAACAACCATTCCGTTGGCAAAACTGTTGAATGTGAGCTGTTCGGGTGCCTTTAGGTGACGGTCGGCGATGTACTGTCGATTTGAGTTGACAATGCGTGTCTGGCCGTACACAATGCCTGGATAGTCGTTGTCCATAACGGCGTTGGATAGTGTCTCAAGCGTGCTGGCAGCGGCAAAACTGTCGCCGGCATTGAGGAATATCAGATAGTCGCCGGTGGCTATTGCCATTGCTTTGTTCATTGCATCATACAGGCCGTTGTCGGGCTCGGAAACAATCTTTATCTGAGGAATGCCGCTATTGCGAGCCAACTCGACCGTCTTGTCGGTTGAGTTTCCATCCATTACTATATATTCAAAGAGGCGGCAGGTTTGCTCACCGACGCTCTCGAGAGTGGGCCTCAGCGTACTCTCGGCGTTGTAGGTAACGGTAATGATTGAGAATAGCGGATTCATAACTATATTGGCGAGCTGATATCTGCAAGCAAAGATATTAATAGTTTGTGAATCCTGCAAGCAAAGAGCCTACATAGTTGGCAGTTGATTCAGCTGCTTGATGTAGTCGAGGATGTCGTCTCGACCGGCTCCTGTTTCGCCGGAAGTGGCGAATACGGGGGGCAGCTCTTCCCATAACTCAAGGAGTTTGTTGCAGTAGGATTTAATATTGCGTTTACGGGCTTCAGTGCCAAGTTTGTCTATTTTTGTAAAGACTAAACTGAAAGGAATGCCGTTCTCGCCCAACCATTGAATAAATTCCATGTCAATTTTCTGTGGCTCATGGCGGGAATCGACAAGAACAAACAGATTGGTCATTTGTGCCCGATATAGGATGTATTCTTTAATCATTGATTCAAGGCGTTCCCTGCTGGCCTTGTCTCGCCGTGCATATCCATATCCGGGGAGGTCGACGATATACCAACTGTCGTTAATCAGAAAGTGATTTATAAGCATTGTTTTACCGGGTGTAGATGAGGTTTTGGCTAAGCCCACCCGATTGGTCAGGCAGTTGATTAACGATGATTTTCCCACGTTGGAGCGGCCTATAAAGGCATACTCGTGGAACGTGCTTTCAGGGCATTTGTCGACCGCCGCGCTGGAAATTTCGAATCGTGCTGTTTTTATTACCATTGTCAATGCTTTATAGTTTTTTATCCGCGTCGCTTACCTGTTTTCTTTTTGGTTTTTGTCTGAGCGGTTTTTCGGCTTGATTTCTTTTTTGACGACTTGGCTTTTATGGATGATTTACCTGAGGATTTTCCGGATGATTTCAAATCACTGTATGCGCCTCCCATAGCGTCTTCAACTGAAAATGACGGATGAACCACGCGCTTGGCGTCTTTGAGAGTGTGTTTAAAAAGCCATTCATAGCTTTCGTTCAGATAGAACATACGCGCAGGGCGAGAGTGGTTCATGCCCGGAATGCGGTTGTATATCAGTCGCTTGGTGCCGTTGCTTCCGGCCGAGGCTTTCATGGCTTCAACAACCTTGTCGCTCTGGGCAATGGTTACGGCCGAGTCGGCTGTTCCGTGTATAATCCACAGAGGCACATCGTTCAATCCCGAAAGGTCTTTGACCGACCCTCCGCCACACATGGCAATGGCGGCAGCAATGCGGTCGGGGTAGGTAGCGGTTACGTCGATTGTCCCATATCCGCCCAGGCTCATGCCGATGACATAAACGCGGTCGTAATCGATGTTGTAATTGTCGCTGACCCAGTCTAATACGTTCATTACTCTCAGCGGGCTCCACGCTCCTCCCGGGTTTTGCGGCGCTATAACGTATGCATCAATTTCGCGGCCACGCTCAATCGCATCAATCGTGCCGTATCTTTTCACTCGGTTAAGGTCGTTGCCGCAAAGGCTTGACCCGTGTAGAAATATAACTACCGGCTTGGGGTCGTCGATTTCAACGTCATTGGGGTCATATAACCAAAAGTTATAACCGTTTTCCACCTCTCCACGGTGGGCTGACAATCCTTTGGCCATGGTAGTTCCGGCCGAAAGTATTGCTAAAAAGAGTATAATGATAAATTTCTTCATATCAGTGTTTTATTTAATTGACATGCGGAAAATGCGATCGCCGCGTGTACCCATTACTACAGTGTTGCCTATCACAACGGGTGAGGATTCAAAATTGTGTCCTACGCTTTTGGAAAATCTGATTTCCCCGCTTCGCGGCTCGATTAGATACACGTTGCCGGCACAATCTCCGGTGAATACTGTCAGCTCGTCTTTCTCATTGAGGAATCCGACTGGTGACGACCATGAATAGTATTTCAAACGTGTTTGATACACAATGTCGCCGGTCGATTTTTTAAGAGCCATGAAAACGCCATTCTGTCCGCCCTCGTTCAAAACACAATTTGCAAACAGAAGGTCGCTGCAGTTGCCTGTGCCGAGCAACAGGGTGCCATAGAAACCGCCGTCGAAATGCTTTTCATTGACATTGGCACGGCGCGCCGGAACTTTGGCCAGCCATATTTCTTGCCCGTTAATGGCGTTCAATTTCACTAAGTTGGCTGTACCTTGACCTTGCTTGTCAACCTCACATCCGGCGTATATATATGGCACGCCGTCTTCTTCTTCCAACACAATGGTTGCATCTATGTCATCGCCCAAGTTGTAGCGCCACACGGGTTTCATTGTGTCGAGATTGATGGCGATAACGTTGCCGGCATTATCACCGATGTATCCGTAATTGCGATAGATGCACATCGACGATTCCACACCCGGGGCCATCCCGCCGACGGTATATCTTAAAGCCGTGTGTATGGGGGCTTTCCCTGGCACGGCGTTCAGCTTATAGATGGTGCCGTTTTCGCCGGGCCTAAATACAAACTGACCATAACGCAGAACAGACGAATCGTATGCGCCCCAGCGTCGGCCGGCTTTCGGGTCTTCTCCAAAAACATCGACAACGCTGTTGCTGTTCAAATCGATAAGTACGGCTCCGAAGGGTCGTTCGGCGGGGACTCCGTGACCAACAAAGAGATTCCCGTTCAGCGTCGGGTCAAGAGACACGGTTCCTTTTATCGGATTGCCTACGGATATAGCTTCACGGCTTGCTTCACCTGTCTCATAATTAATAAAATATACGCGCCCTGCAAGAGAACCGACTATAATTTCTTTTTTGCCAAAATGAGGAGTTGTTCCCGGTAGGTTTTTAAACTTTGTCACCATTGAATCGGGCCAGTTTATAAACAGTGGCTGCCCGGTCCATCCTGTCCCGCCGCCCCAAGTTCCAACGGATGTAGAGCGATTGTCGCTACCGGTTGTGAATGTCCAGTCAACGACAACCTCAGACGGCACTCCTGTAACTTGACCACCAAAATCGGCCTGTCGATATAAACCGTTGCGGAATGTCAGTGCTCCCGGAGCAGTGGCATATAGGTCGGTATAGCTGTCTATTTTGCCGGGAGTTATTGTGTCGCGGCAGTCTATGGTGTATTTGACAACGGAGGCCGATTGGTATACGGTATCGGCCAACGCAATAACCGGAGAGGGCTCTCCGATATTCAACGAGTCGTTTTCGACTTGAGTTGCCCCCTCATTAGTTTTGTCGGACCGGCTACAGGATGTTAACACACAGATAGCAGCGATAATTGTATATAGGATTCTTTGCATTGCTTGTAGTCAATTTGTTAAAATCAATACAAAGATAAGGTTGGAGGTGGCCCAAATGCAAATCTTTTACGTTCAATTAAGACTTAGCGCTAAAAATTAACATAATATAACGAGGCCGAAATTATTGTCTGAGAAAAAAACTAAAGCGAGCAACGCTGAACGTGTTACTCGCTTTAGCTGTGTAGCGAATCCGGGATTCGAACCCGGGTTTCCGCCGTGAGAGAGCGGCGTGCTAGGCCTCTACACTAAATCGCCATGCAGTGATTGCCTCTAACAATCACGATGCAAAGGTAGTTCATTTAGACAAATTGACAAGTTGTTTGGGGTTAAATTTTGTTAATTTGCCATAAATTTGATGTGATACTTCCGATTTATTTCAGAAACAGCTTAGTAATTGAAAATGGGGTAGCTTTGCATTGTAGCGTTGACTTTTGCTCTAACGTCGGCGATAATTTTTTCGTTATCGGGATTGGATAGAACTGTATCAATCATTTCAACAATCTCGCCCATTAACTCTTCTTTTGCTCCACGAGTGGTTATAGCTGCGGTTCCCAACCTTATTCCGGATGTCTGGAACGGGCTTCGGCTGTCGAACGGAACCATGTTTTTATTGGCTGTGATATCGGCTTCTACGAGTACACGTTCGGCAACCTTACCGGTCAGCTCGGGGAACTTGGTGCGCAGGTCGACAAGCATACAATGGTTGTCGGTTCCTCCTGATATGATTTTGTAATCTTTGTCGACAAGAGCCTGTGCCATTACGGCGGCATTCTTCTTCACTTGTGTCTGATACTGCTTGAATTCGGGCGTCAAGGCTTCGCCGAAGGCAACGGCTTTTGCTGCGATTACGTGCTCAAGGGGACCACCCTGTACGCCGGGGAATACTGCAGAGTCGAGCAGGCTTGACATCATGCGTATCTCGCCTTTGTTGTTGCATTTGCCCATTGGGTTTTCAAAGTCTTTGCCCATCAGGATAATACCGCCGCGCGGTCCGCGAAGAGTTTTGTGGGTTGTTGATGTTACGATATGTGCGTATTTTACAGGATTGTCGAGCAGCCCGGCAGCGATGAGACCTGCGGGGTGGGCCATGTCGACCATAAAAATTGCTCCGATTCGGTCGGCAATGTCGCGCATACGGGCGTAGTCCCACTCGCGAGAATAGGCACTTGCGCCGCCGATAATCAATTTGGGCCGTTCGCGTAGAGCAACCTCCTCCATCTGGTCATAGTCAACCAGGCCGGTTTCTTCTTTGACGTTATATTCAAGGGCATTGAATACCAGGCCTGAGAAGTTGACGGGGCTTCCGTGTGAAAGGTGACCGCCGTGGGCAAGATTGAGACCGAGAAATTTGTCACCCGGCTTCATGACGGCCATGAAGACTGCCATATTGGCTTGGGCTCCGGAGTGGGGCTGAACATTTGCCCACTCGGCATTGAACAGCTTTTTTATGCGGTCAATCGCGATTGTTTCGGCCTCGTCGACAACACTACAACCTCCATAATATCGATGTCCGGGATAGCCTTCGGCATATTTATTTGTCAGGCATGAGCCCATCGCTTGCATGACTTGGTCGCTAACGAAGTTTTCGGAGGCAATTAGTTCGATACCTTTTTTCTGGCGCTGATGTTCGCGCTCGATAATGTCAAATATAGCTTTATCTCTTTCCATTGTTTAAAATTGTATGAAGATTGTAGTTTATTTTTTCTTTACTGACCATCCAAACCGACCTATTTTGTTTCCCAGCGAATAGTAAGCTCCATGACTGTAGGCGATTAACCGAGCTTTTTCAAGGTCAAAAGCTTGAGTGTCGGCATCGAAATACTGTTCGTCGGCAAGAATGCCGGCAACGTGGGCTATGATTAAATCGTGGCTGCCGAGATTGATTGCTTCTTGCACACGGCATTCAATTGATAGCGGAGACTCGCCAATCATAGGGCAGCCAACATTTACGCCGGGTTCAGGTGTAAGACCGGTTACGGCCCATTTGTCGATATCCCGCCCGGATTTTACCCCGGCCAGGTCGGTGGCGTATGCCATCTTTTCGGTAGTCAGATTAATGGTGAATTCCATTGTGTCCATAATCAGGCCATAGCTATATCGCTCGGGTCGAATGGATATGGAACACATTGCCGGATTGGTACAGATGGTTCCGGTCCAGGCCACGGTCAAGAAGTTGTTGTGTTGTGAAGTCCCGCAGCTTACAAGAACTGCAGGTGCCGGGTAAATCATTGTGCCCGGTTTCCAAAGCTGCTTCATGTTGTCGGGGGATGGTTTACTTTATAGATGCTTTCAAAGCGCTGACGGAGTGACCGCAATAATGGCATGTTATCTCAATGTCGGCACGATTGGTTACCTCAAAACGTGTTGGCATCGGCTCGTTATTGGTGATACACTTCGGATTGTCACATTTCACGATGTCGTGTATCGTGTCGGGAAGCGAAACCGGGAATTTCTCGGTGACTTCATAGTTTTTGATAATGTTTATAACGGCGCTTGGAGCCAGCAGCGCAATTCGGTTCAACACGTCTTCGGGAAAGTAGGTGTCGGCAATTTTAATGATACCTTTACGGCCCAATTTAGCGCTTTCAAGATTATTGCCAATGGTTACGGCATTGGACATATTTGCGATGTCTAATATCTTTACACACTTAAAGAGGACTTCACTGGGTATATGGTCGATTACAGTACCATTGCACAAAGCGGCAACTGCAAGTTCTTTCTTTGTGTTCATAACTGATGTTACTTTTGGCGTGGATTAATGTTGAGCGCACGGCATATAAGTGCTTGACGTGCAAATAGTCCGTTGCGGGCCTGTTCAAAATAGTAGGCCATCGGATTATCATCGACATCCTGATTAATCTCGTTGACTCTTGGCAGCGGATGAAGTATTCTCATGTTTGGGCGGGCATTCGTCAGCATTGCGTTGTGAAGGGTGTAAATGTTTTTCACCCGTTCATACTCCATCAGGTCGCTGAATCGTTCGCGCTGAACACGTGTCATATACAAGATATCGGTAGCGTTGATAACTTCCGGCCCAAAGTCGGTGTGCTCGGTGTACTTGATATTGTGTTTGTCGCAGAAATCCTTATACTCCTGAGGCATTCTTAACTCCTCACACGCAACGAAATGGAATGTCGGGTTGAAGTATTTCAGGGCCATAAGCAGCGAGTGAACGGTGCGGCCATATTTGAGGTCGCCAACCATTGTGACGGTGAGGTTTTCAAGTGTTCCTTGCGTTTTGTAGATAGAGTATAGGTCGAGCATTGTCTGAGTGGGGTGCTGATTGGCACCGTCGCCTGCGTTTATCACCGGGGTATCGGTTACTTCGGTGGCATATCTTGCAGCTCCCTCCAGGTAATGTCTCATAACAATAAGGTCGGCATAGTTGCTTACCATTTTTATGGTATCTTTCAATGTCTCGCCTTTGGATGTTGATGTTGAGTTGGCATCAGAGAATCCTATGACGCGGCCACCGAGGCGGTTGACTGCGGTTTCAAAGCTTAGTCGTGTTCTTGTAGACGGTTCAAAGAAAAGAGTTGCAACCACCTTGCCGTCGAGAATTTTCTGATTGGGATTTTGCTCAAAATAGCTCGAGGTTTCGATGAGGCTTAGAATCTCGTCGCGCGACAATTCTGAAATAGACACAAGAGAATTTGGGTTCATCGTCGTTAGATTGAAGATGTGTTATAAAAAAGAGGCCGGTCGGCGATTCTTGAACTGATGGCACAAGAGGCGCGAGACAGGCCTATCGTTATTTCTTAATTTGGCGGCATGATGGAATCAGATCCTGGCAGATTGGCATTTCTTGACGTTGATGGAGCCAATCCTAAGATTTGGTGATAGTGTAGCCCTGATGCAGAATCCATAGCCTATTGAGTTTTGATTGCCACAAAAATACTCAATTTGATTATAATCTACAAATCTTTATTCGATTAAATCTCTAATTGATTTTGGAGCAAGTAAAGGAGCCGGCAAAGGTTGTAATACGAATTGGAATGGTGGGTGAGGGTTATTTGTTGGAGCGTTTGCGCTCAAGCTCATCGAGGATGATTTTGCGGATGCGCAGATGGTGGGGCGTCACTTCAACATATTCGTCGGCTTTTATGTATTCCAAGGCTTCTTCAAGAGAAAAAACAACCGGCGGAATAATGCGGGCTTTGTCATCGGCACCCGACGCACGCATGTTGGTGAGTTTCTTTGACTTAGTGACATTGACTACAATGTCGTTGTCCTTGGCGTTTTCTCCAACAACCTGTCCGGCATACACCTCCTCCTGCGGGAATATGAAGAAGCGCCCGCGGTCTTGAAGCTTGTCGATGGCGTATGCAAACGCGGTACCGGCCTCCATGGCAATAAGCGAGCCATTTGTGCGACGTTCAATTTCGCCTTTCCATGGCTGGTATTCGAGAAAACGGTGTGCCATAATGGCCTCGCCGGCACTGGCGGTGAGAACGTTGTTGCGCAATCCTATTATGCCACGCGACGGAATGTGAAACTCAATGTGTACACGGTCGTTTTGGGCCTGCATTGATACCATTTCTCCCTTGCGACGCGTAACCATGTCGATGATTTTTGAGGCATACTCGTCGGTTACGTTTATGGTCAGCAGTTCAATCGGCTCGCACTTGACACCGTCAATCTCTTTGATAATTACTTGCGGCTGACCAACTTGAAGCTCATATCCTTCTCGGCGCATTGTTTCGATTAGCACCGAGAGGTGGAGCACTCCGCGGCCATAGACGGTCCAGACATCTTCCTGGTTGGCTTTAGTCACTTTAAGCGCGAGGTTGCGGTCAAGCTCTTTTATAAGGCGGTCGCCGATATGCCGCGATGTGACATATTTGCCGTCACGGCCAAAAAACGGGCTGTCGTTGATAGTAAATGTCATTGACATTGTTGGCTCGTCAATTGCGATACGAGGCAGTGGTTCAG
This sequence comes from Muribaculaceae bacterium, assembly GCA_022510465.1. Taxonomy (GTDB): domain Bacteria; phylum Bacteroidota; class Bacteroidia; order Bacteroidales; family Muribaculaceae; genus HGM05190. The sequence goes on along the minus strand of JAFLTJ010000008.1, from coordinate 12,998 downwards.
GGTTGTTGAGGTCGGTAACAGTATCTCCGATTTCAAAGTTTTCAAGACCCACTATCGCGCAGATATCGCCACTGGCAACGCTCTGAACTTTTTTGCGGCCCATTCCTTCAAAGATGTGTAACTCTTTGATTTTCTGACGTGAAACTGAACCGTCTTTTTTGCACAGCCCAATTTCCATTCCTTCGGTCAACACTCCGCGGTGCACACGGCCTACGGCTATTCGGCCAACGTAATTTGAAAAATCGAGCGATGTAATAAGCATCTGAGGCTCCCCGTTCAGAACCTCGGGTTCGGGTATGTACTCCAAGATTGCATCAAGCAGCGGCAGTATGTTTTCGGTAGGCTTATTCCAATCCGTACTCATCCAACCCTGTTTGGCCGAGCCATAAATGGTTGGAAAATCAAGCTGGTCTTCTGTTGCGTCAAGATTGCACATCAGGTCAAACACCATTTCTTGAACCTCATCAGGCCGGCAATTTGGCTTGTCAACTTTGTTTATGACGACAACCGGTTTCAGCCCCATGCTGATAGCCTTCTGGAGCACAAAACGAGTTTGGGGCATTGGACCTTCAAATGCATCAACCAGTAGCAGGCACCCATCGGCCATATTGAGCACACGTTCAACTTCGCCACCAAAATCGGCGTGCCCCGGAGTGTCTATTATATTGATTTTGGTGTCTTTGTAGTTAATCGAAACATTTTTGGACAGGATAGTGATGCCTCTCTCTCGTTCCAGGTCATTACTGTCAAGAATCAACTCGCCGGCATTCTGGTTTTCGCGGAAAAGATTTCCGGCAAGCAACATTTTGTCAACTACAGTGGTTTTGCCATGGTCAACATGGGCAATTATGGCTATATTCCTGATTTTTTGCATTGACGTATGATGGTTTGTTTTCGGGGTGCAAAGTTAATTGTTTTTCTTGAAATTTTAGTACATTTGCGGTCAAATTCGTTTAACGTGCGATGAGTATAATAATCTTAGGAATAGAATCGTCATGTGACGATACATCGGCAGCCGTTGTTAAAGACGGATTGTTGCTGTCGAATGTAATAGCCTCGCAGGCAGTGCATGCCGAGTTTGGCGGAGTTGTGCCTGAACTTGCGTCGCGGGCCCATCAGCAGAATATACTCCCTGTTGTTGATACAGCTTTGAAACGCGCAGGGATTGACAAAACCGATTTGAGCGCAATTGCGTTTACTCGAGGTCCCGGTTTGCTTGGGTCGTTGTTGGTTGGAACATCGTTTGCCAAAGGGTTGTCGCTTGGGCTCAGGGTGCCTATTGTAGATGTAAATCATTTGCATGGTCATGTATTGAGTCATTTTATAAAGAGAGAAGATGGTGATGAGGTACCCGAATATCCATTCCTTTGTTTGTTGGTGTCGGGTGGTAATTCGCAGCTGATATTGGTGCGTAATTACAACGATATGGAGATATTGGGTCGTACAATAGACGATGCCGCCGGGGAGGCTTTTGACAAGTGTGCCAAGGTGATGGGACTTCCTTACCCGGGCGGGCCGCATATCGACCGCCTTGCTGCAGAGGGAAATCCGAAAGCTTTCAACTTTGCAAAACCGCATATTCCCGGATTAAATTACAGCTTTTCGGGACTTAAAACATCCTTTTTATATACCATTCGCGACGCCGTGAAGGCTGGAAATACCGATTTCGTAAAAGAAAATATGGCCGACCTGGCTGCATCTCTTCAGGCGACGATTATAGATATTTTGATAAATAAGCTTGATAAGGCTGTAAAGGAGACGGGGGTAAAAACCGTTGCAATAGGGGGCGGAGTGTCGGCCAATTCTGGATTCAGACAGGCTATTGCCGATTATTGCGTAAAACGCCATATAAAGGCATTTATCCCCGAGCGCGTATTTACTACCGATAATGCAGCCATGGTGGCAATTGCCGGTTACTACAAGTATCTTGACAGGCAGTTTTGCAAATATGACGAAGTTCCCTTTGCTCGTGTTGGGGTTTAAAAGGATTGATTATGAAAGTGTATCTTATAAATATCGGTGATGAGCTGCTGATAGGGCAGGTTGTCAACACTCTTGCGGCCGATATCGCCCGAATGCTTGACCCTCACAATATTGCGATTGCTCAGACAGAGGTCGTTGGTGATAGTGAGGAGGCTATAATTGGAGCTGTGAAACGTGGATTGTCTTCTGACTGTGACGTGATAATCACTACCGGTGGGTTGGGCCCCACGCGTGATGATATTACCAAGAAAGTCATGCTTGATATTTTTGGAGGCGTAATGAGGCTCGACGAGGCTACGCTGGCCAATGTTGCCGAAGTTGTTGCCGGTCGTGGTCTGAAACTGAATGAATTGACTCGAGCGCAAGCCATTGTACCATCAACCTGCAGGGTGATACAGAACAGAGTTGGAACGGCTCCTATAATGTGGTTTGAGAAAGAGAACAGGGTGCTTGTATCCATGCCAGGAGTGCCATTTGAAACTCTGACAATGCTTGGCGAGGAGGTTTTACCCCATTTGCAAGAGCATTTTCCCACACAGGAAAAGACGCTGCGCAGAGTGTTGATTGTTACAGGATACACAGAGAGCGCGCTTGCTCGTGAACTTGCCGATGTCGAAGATATACTCCCACGATTTCTGCATCTGGCTTATTTGCCGCGACCGGGGATTGTCAGGCTTCGTCTTGACGGGCAGCATGATGATTTGATACTTCTCGAACGGGAAATTTCGCGGTATGCAGATATGATAGGGGAGCGGCTTGGCGATGCCGTTAAAGCGACCGATGATCTCACCGATGCTGAGATTTTACTGAAACATTTGATTGATAGAAAAATGACAGTAGGTACAGCCGAAAGCTGTACCGGAGGAAATATTGCCCACCAGATTACATCGGTTGCCGGAAGCTCAGCGGCCTATTGGGGTTCAATCGTTTCATACGCCAATAGTGTCAAAACCTCTCAGCTCGGTGTCGCTCCCGAGATTATAGATAATCACGGGGCGGTTTCAATACCGGTTGTGGAACAGATGGCGAGAGGTGTTCAGAAAGCTCTTGGTGTTGATGTGGCAATAGCGACATCGGGTATAGCCGGCCCGAGTGGTGCGGTTCCCGGCAAGCCGGTAGGTACGGTATGCATTGCCGTTGCAGTTGGCAGTAGAATGGTATCGGGAACATATCACTTTCAAGGGTCACGCGAACGAGTGATTAACCGAGCTACATCAACGGCCTTAATTCTTGCCGTTGATGCGATAACCGATGCCAAATATAGCCTTCATGGCTATTTATAATCGTCGATTTGTTAAATAAATGTTAAAAAACAGAGGTAGCAGAAGTAGAAAAGATGTAAAACCTTTGTATATATCAAAAAAAAATGCTTACTTTGCAGTCGCTTTGAGGCACATCAATTAAAAATGGCGTGGAATGATGCACCCGTCATGATATGAGAAATGGGATGGCGGCCTCGTAGCCAGCGTGTTAATTAAAGAATAACAATACAGAAACAAACAACAGCCATGTCAAAAGTTTGTCAAATTACAGGCAAGAAGGCGATGATTGGAAACAACGTATCGCACTCAAAGCGCCGTACTAAGCGCAAATTCAATGTCAATCTGTTCAATAAGAAATTTTATTGGGTAGAGCAGGATATTTGGATTACACTTACTCTTTCTGCCGCAGGTCTTCGTACAATCAATAAGAAAGGCCTCAATGCAGCTATTAAAGATGCTGCCGCAAAAGGATATTTAACTGAAATTAGAACCCTCGCTTAATATAATCTAAAAGATGGCAAAGAAAGCAAAAGGTAATCGTGTGCAGGTCATCCTGGAGTGCACTGAACATAAGGCAAGCGGTATGCCCGGTACGTCTCGTTACATTACTACCAAAAACCGTAAGAATACTACAGAGCGTCTTGAGTTGAAAAAATACAACCCGATTCTCAAAAAAGTAACTGTTCACAAAGAAATCAAATAAAAACCACTGAGATATGGCAAAGAAAACCGTTGCATCATTGCAAAAAGGCGAAGGCCGCACCTATAGCAAGGTGATAAAGTGTGTCAAGTCTGCCAAGACAGGCGCATACACTTTCCAGGAATCAATGGTTCCCAATGAAGCTGTAAAAGACGCTCTCAAGTAATTGAAGCGAGTACTTATATTTTAGCATACAAAAGCAAGGAAGTCGAAACGGCTTCCTTGTTTTTTTGTGATATTATTGAGCTAAAAGTGTGTTATTTGCGCTTGACTTCGTCGACTCCGTCGATGGTGGAGATTTGGTGCATGATTGTTTGTAACTCGTCGTTGGAGTGAACAGCGAGTTTTATTGTGCAGGTAACAATGTTGTCAACAGTATCGGTATTAAATGCACTCATGGATAGTTTCAGGTCCTCGGAGATTGTTTTGACCAGGTCGATGAACAGATGAAAACGATCTACAGCTGTTACAACTATTGTTACCGGATACATAACTCCATCCTGATAATACACTACGGCTCTGAAAAAGTCACCTTGCTGGGTGGCAAGCCTTATGGCAACCGGACAGTCGCGTTTATGTAATGTTACCCGCCCAACCGTACGGTCTTTATACCCAATTACCTCTTCTCCGGGAATGGGGTCACAACACTTGCATCGGTCGTACACCGGAACTGGCTGTGTTTCTAAATAACGGTGTATAGCCCGTTTTGCTTTATAGGTTACTACTGCATCAAGATGTGACGGAATTGGATTTACATCGGGGTCGGTGAATATTTCAACAACGTCACCGCGTCGCAACGGTGACTTTACCGATGTCAAAAAATTGTTGACACGGGCATATTTGGCATGAAGCCCAAGATTTGTGTGCACTTCGTAAGCAAAATCCAATACGGTGGCGCGCTGTGGAAGTATGATTTTTCGGCCTTTGGGGGTAAATGTCATAATGTCGTCGTTATAGAACGAAGTGACAATCTTTTCCATGAATCCGTCTCCATCTTCGTGGTGGATGGTTATATCGCGCAATATTTCGCGGAACTTCTCTATCCAGCGTTTGATGTTATCCTCAGTGCGGTCGGCTGTACATCCCAGCTGGCTGTATTTCACCATCCGTTCACTACTGATGTGTACCTCCTGCCATCGACCGAAATCGGGTAATAGCTTGACGTGGAAGCTTTGATATCCGTTTTCTTTCGGGGTGTCAATGTAATTAATAATGCTACCTGGCTTTTCATTGAAATGATTGGTCAGGTGGGCATAGATTCTTAATGCTGTTTCTTTTTCGGATATGCCTTCTTGGGGATTTTCAAATACAATTTCAGTAAAGTGTCTATATTTCAAGTGGTTGAAGTCGTCGCCATATTTGCGCATACGACGCCATGCGCTATAAGGCTTGCGATATTCAATGTAAACTCTGACGTTAAATCCGGCATCGTTGAGAATTTTTCTTATCTGATTGCAGAAGCGTTCAAGGCGGTCGTGTTGCGCCATGCGGTCTTCCTCAATCCATTGTTCCAGCTCGTTATAATCGTGAGGACATCTAAACTTGAGGGATAGGTTTTCTAACTCGGTTTTAACATTGTAAAGACCTAATCGATTGGCAAGTGGCGCGTAAAAATAGTCGGTTTCTCCGGCGATTTTCATTTGCTTGTCGGGGCGCATCGACGATAGAGTCCTCATGTTGTGAAGCCGGTCGGCAAGCTTGATGAGAATTGCACGTATGTCGTACTGGAGCGAGCTGAGCATCTGCTTGAAGTTGTCGAGCTGTTTGCTTAGCTCATATTTTTCTTTCTTTTCTTTGGTGACAACCTTTACAAGGAATGCAACATCATCGCCAAATCGCTTCTCGATGTCTTTTATCGTATAGTGGGTGTCTTCAACTACGTCGTGAAGAAAAGCGGCACAAACCGGATTGGCTCCCAGTCCAAGTTCAATGGCTGTAATTTTTGCAACGGCAATGGGATGGAGAATATACGGTTCCCCGGTTTTGCGTTTTTGCGGAGCATGAGCTTCATAAGCAAGGTCAAAGGCCGCTTTAATAAGATTAAGTTCTTCGGCAGTTACTCGCGGAGCCATGGCCTCAAATACTTTATCGGCCTCACGCTTAATGATTGGGGCGTAGTCAATTGACATAAAAGATGATTTTAGAGGTTTTAACGAGAGGGGAAAAGCAGGCACGCGTCTCCATAGCTGAGAAAACGGTAGTCGGTGGCCGAGAGAGCGTGGTCGTAAAGGATTTTCCAGTCGTCGCCAATAAAGGCCGAAACGAGCAGAAGCAGGGTAGAACGAGGCTGGTGGAAGTTTGTCACCATTCCATCAACAATGCGATATTTGTAGCCGGGGGCAATCATTATCCTTGTAGATGCAATCAGTTGGTCTAAATTGTTCTGTTGCATATATGTTGCGAGGGTCGTTAATGACTGTTGCCGAGAGAGCCCCGGGTGAGTGGGCGAGTAGGGATACCATTGTGGAACTTCGGTTGGCTCTAGGTCTGTTGCAATCATACAACCAAGATGATAAAGACTCTCTAAGGTCCTGACCGACGTTGTGCCAACGGCAATAATTGTACGCTCGGTATCAGCGAGTTCTCTAATCAATTGTTGAGATACCGAAATCCATTCGCTGTGCATCGGATGGTCGCCAATAGTGTCGGCCGTAACCGGCTTGAAAGTCCCGGCCCCGACGTGGAGTGTCAGTTCACGTCGTTGAATGCCGCGTTTATCAATATCTTCAAGTAGCCTGGTGGTGAAGTGTAACCCGGCTGTCGGAGCTGCAACGCTGCCGTCAAATCGGGAATAAACCGTTTGGTAGTCATCTGAATCTGACGCTTCGGTTGAGCGGTTTAAGTATGGCGGAATGGGTATCTCCCCGGCTGCCTCAATCAGCGATGCAAAATCTATATCCAAATCTGCATCCCAATTGAAACATATTTCTGACGTAGTTGCGTTTTTGCTTATTCGGGTAGCTGTAAGTGTTGCAGAACGGCCGTCTTTGAGTGTAATATTCAGCGACAGTGGTCCCGATTTCCATTTTTTCGAGTTGCCAACAAGACAGGTCCAGATATTTTTGCCTTTGGAGGCAAAGGATAGGGCATAATCTCGTGGTGATGCCGGTTCCAGACAGAAAATCTCGATAATGGCGCCCGGCCCTTGCATGGTTGGTGCTTTGTGAAAGCGCAGACGGGCGTTGATGACTCTTGTATTGTTGTAAATCAAAACAGAGTCATCGGGCAGAATGTTGGTTATGTTGTCAAAAGTGGTGTCGACAAGCGTTCGGTCCGGGTTATGGACAAGAAGCTTGCATTTATCGCGTTCAGCTACCGGATGAAGCGCGATGCGCTCCTCCGGCAGCTGATAATCATAATCGGCAATTCTGATGTCGCGAAGATTTTTTACCATTTCTGATATGAAATGTTTTTATTTCCCGTCAACGATTGGGCAGCCTGCACAACGTTTTGCTATCTCGGCAAAAAAGTCGTTGCCCTTATTGTCAACTAATATAAAGGCGGGGAAATCTTCTACTTCTATCTTCCAAATGGCCTCCATACCCAGCTCAGGGTATTCCAGACATTCTACTTTCTTAATGCTGTTTTGCGCCAAAATTGCGGCTGGCCCACCTATTGAACCCAGGTAGAATCCGCCATGCTTATGGCAAGCGTCGGTAACGGCTTTTGACCGATTTCCCTTGGCAATCATAATCATTGACCCGCCTTGGCTTTGGAACAAGTCGACATACGGGTCCATGCGCCCTGCAGTTGTTGGGCCAAAAGAACCGGATGCCATGCCTGCCGGAGTTTTAGCCGGACCGGCATAGTAGATGGGATGATTTTTCAAATATTCGGGCATTGGCTCGCCGGCGTCAAGGCGTTCTTTAATTTTTGCATGGGCGATATCGCGGCCCACGATAATGGTGCCGTTTAGTGATAGTCGGGTTGCTACCGGATATTTTGCCAATTCGTCAAGAATCTCGCTCATCTGACGATTGAGGTCAATTTTTACTACATTACCTTCGCCATCGCGACGCATTTCGTCTGGAATCAATTCGCCAGGATTTGAATCGAGTTTCTCAATCCACAGACCGTCAGCGTTGATTTTGGCCTTAACATTGCGGTCGGCCGAGCAACTCACGCCGATTCCAACGGGGCATGACGCTCCGTGTCGAGGCAAGCGGATTACGCGAATATCGTGGGCGAAATATTTTCCGCCAAACTGGGCTCCGAGTCCAAGGTTCTGAGCGTATTTAAGCAATTCAGCTTCAAGCTCTTTATCGCGGAACGCATGACCAAGTTCATTACCCTTGTCGGGTAGATTGTCATAGTATTTGATGGATGCTTTCTTAACTGTTTCCAGATTTTTCTCGGCAGATGTTCCGCCGATGACTATGGCAATGTGGTATGGCGGACAAGCAGCAGTTCCGAGTGATTTCATTTTTTCAACCAGGAACGGAATGAGTGTTTTTGGATTGAGTAATGCTTTAGTTTCCTGGAAAAGATATGTTTTGTTGGCCGAACCGCCTCCTTTTGCAACGAAAACAAATTTGTATTCATCCCCGTCAACGGCATGAAGGTCAATCTGAGCGGGGAGATTGCAACCTGTATTGACTTCGTCGTACATCGTCAACGGAGCATTTTGGCTATAACGCAGGTTGCACTCGGTATAGGTGTCATAAACACCGTGGCTCAGGTATTCTTCGTCGTTTCCTCCGGTGTAAACGTTTTGCCCTTTATTGCCTATAATAATTGCCGTACCGGTATCTTGACAGAACGGGAGCTGGCCTTTGGCCGATACTTCAGCGTTACGTAGCATTGTGAGGGCGACAAATTTGTCGTTATCACTGGCTTCGGGGTCGTGTAATATCTTTGCTACCATCTGGTTATGCTCGCGTCTGAGCATAAAGGAATTGTCGTGTGTCGCCTGACGGGCGAGAACTCTAAGCGCCTCAGGGTCAATGACAAGCATTTTGTGCCCGGCCCAATCTTCTACCTTTACATAATCTTTTGTCAGCAGATAATATTCGGTTGTATCTGCCGTCATAGGGAACATTTTCTGATACTTGAACGGTTTGGTTGACATAGCTTGGATTATATATATTTGAAGAAATTTCTTTGGGTTGCAAATTTAATCAAAAAACCGTGAGCTATGTGCAATACAACCAATAAAATTGTGTGATTTTTATTGGTTCAGTCGTTTTTGTCGTTTTCGTCAAGAATTTCTTTCAGGTCGTTGATTATTTCATTTATTTGCCGGCGGTGGCGCAGTCTGATTAGAAATCCTATGGTTCCGCCTACAACAACTCCGACCCAAGCACCAATCAAGGCCGATGTTTCATGTATTTCAAAGAGATGATAAATGAGAGAGGATATTACGACAATACCGGCTAAAATTGATATTATGTGATGTCGGTTGATTGTTTTTTTATAATTTAACATTGTCTCCAATGTCTTGGTAACAGTTTTGGTTGAATAATTAGTTCTATTTATCAACACAACCGCGTAGGCTTGCATTGCAGCATTGATGACAAAGAAACCGGTGTATAGAATTTTTATCCAATTTGGATAGTCGATACCCGCCTGAGCCGACAAAATCAGTAGCAAAGGAGCAAGCAGGCACACCGCAGTGGTGATTACGTGATTGCGTATCAGGCGGTCACGTGTTGACAATACGTTTTTTGACAATATCTTATTTATGATAAGACGCTCATTTTCAGATTGTGCAAATCCGCGAAACGAGGTATTCTTCCATTGTCTTTTCAGGTCATCAAAATCGGTCATATAATTGAGGATAAATGGGTGGTTGATATTGTGAATAGGACAGAATCATGAATTTGCCCGGCGAACGAGTTTTAGCTTGATGCGCCTAAGGCGTGAGGCAACGTTGTTTCGGCTCAACCCTGATATTGCAGATATTTCTTCGTAGGAAAGCTCGTCGAGCCACATAAGGATAAGACTTTTGTCAACGTCGTTAAGGGCGGCAATCATGTTGTACATTTCCCGAAGCTGGGAGGGGGTGTCGACATCGTCGGCCGGCAGGTTGATAATCGAGTCAAGCGAATGTCGGCCTTTGGAGTGTCGGGCTGTTCGTCGGTGACATGATATACATGTATTAATGCTGGTGCGATAAATCCATGTTGATATTTTAGAACGCCCTTGAAAATGCTTTAGTCCTTGCCACAGGTTGATGACAACTTCCTGATATAAATCTTTGAAGTGGTCATCGTCGGCGGCATATAGAAAGCATACCTTGTTAATCAAAGAGTTATGGGTTTCGATTATATCTATAAACTGTTGTTGATAGTCGGGCCGCTTGGTCATAATTAATCGATAGTTAAGATACATATATGACGCATGATGTCAGTTAAAGTTGCAAAAATAAAATAAAGAAATTTTTCGTTAATTTTTTTCATCCCTTTTTTTTCTCTAATTTTGGCGGTCGCAATACACTTGTCACTCGCGAATGAAATTTGAAGATAAACGAATAGCGAAAAACACGATGTTTCTGTATACGCGCATGCTTTTTTCCATGGGCGTGTCGCTCTATACCTCGCGAGTGCTTCTTCAAGCTCTTGGTGTTGAGGATTTCGGTATTTACAATGTTGTTGCAGGTGTTTCGCTATCAATCACGTTCTTCACCCTGTCGTTAACGCAGGCAACTCAACGTTTTCTGAACTTTGAGATGGGTCGGGGCAACGATGAAAATGTCAGCCGAGTATTCAGTCTCAGCCTGATTGCTTTTGCTGTTTTAGGGTTGATTGTACTCATAATCGGGTGGACTATAGGTGAATGGTTTGTAGTAAATAAGCTGGTAATTCCTCCTCAGAAACTATCGGCGGCAATTACTGTGCTCCACGTTACTATAGTATCATTTGCACTGACATTTGTTTTCACTGTGTTTGAGTCGGTTGTAATTGCCCGAGAGAATATGAAACTCTTTGCCTATCTGGGTATTGTGGATGCCGTGGGTAAATTGTTGGTTGCCTTTCTGATACAGCTTAGCGACGAACGTCTGGTCTTTTATGCGTTGGGGTTGATGGCGGTCCAGGTTATACCTCGCCTTGTTACAGCTTTGTATTGCTTGCGAAAATATCCCGAGAGTCGCCCTCGATTCTTTTGGGATTTCAAAATGTTTAAAGAGATATTCACGTTTGCAGGTTGGAACGTATATTCGGGGGCAGTGTGGATTATTGCGGAACAGGGTGCAAACTTTTTGCTGAATATCTTTTTTGGCCCGGCGGTAAACGCTGCACGCGGAATAGCCAATCAAGTGTTTCTGGCGATAAATAACTTCATAAACAATTTCCTGACAGCAATAAGACCACAAATGATAAAACGGTATGCATCAGGCGATTTTGACTCAATGAAGGAGTTGCTTTACAATTCGACACGTTTTGCTTTCCTCATGTTTTTTATTCTTACACTCCCTATTGAATTGCGTGTTTCCTATATACTTTCGATATGGCTTGACATAGTTCCCGAATTTGCTTCAATCTTTATAAATCTGCTGTTGATTCAAGGTTTGGTTGCTACGTTGAATTATCCTATTATAATTGTCAACAATGCCAGTGGCCGGTTGAAGAATCCGGTTCTTTATGGCTCTTCGCTTCAAATGCTTCAACTTCCGTTAGGGTACATTGCTTTCAAATTTAACGCACCTCCGATGATGATATACATCTTTGCAATCCTCAGCAATATGCTTTACAATGCCGTAAACTATTATTTTGCGTCACGAGCTATTAACCTGTCACTTAAGGAATACTCGGTCAAAGTGTTTTATTCACTATCGTGTGCCGTTATTCCTGCTGTTATTCTCTCGGTTTTTGTCAACGCACTGATTCCTGAGACGTTTATCGGATTTGTATTGGTGGTAATAATCTCTGTTCTGATAACTATTGCATCGGCATTCTTTTTGGGAATAACACGGTCGGAGAGAATTGTGGTTGTGGCTAAAGCCAAAGAAATTATGGCAAAAATGCGTCGATAGTGACAATGCTGAGGGATAAGTGTATATTTGCCTAATTATGGTAAACCCCCGGCCTGGGAAAAGTCGAGGTTTTGTCAAAGTTGTATGTATTTGTTGGTGTATCACATTACGCTACATCCAATTTTTATTTAAAGAAATCCTTCACTTCGTTTACAACATTCTGAGTGGTGTTTACAACGGCGTCTTTAGATACGTTGTATACCTTTACGGTTTTGTCGGCAGTCTTTTCGGCTGTGTTTACAACGGCGTCTTTAGATACGTTGTACACTTCAACGGTTTTGTCGGCAGTCTTTTCGGCTGTGTTTACAACTGCATCCTTGGATACGTTGTATACCTTTACGGTTTTGTCGGCAGTCTTTTCGGCTGTGTTTACAACGGCGTCTTTAGATACGTCGTACACCTCTACGGTTTTGTCAGCAGTTTTTTCGGCAGCATTTACTACTGCATCCTTAGATACGTTGTACACTTCTACAGTCTTATCGGCTGTCTTATCGGCAGCTTTAACAACCGCTTCTTTGTTTTTTGTGTACACTCCCTTATCTGATTTTGTTTCAGATGCCAACGTCGGAACAGCACCAGCCATAACAAGGATTCCGATGATACCAAATGCTAAGTTTTTGATTTGTGTAGTTTTCATAATCTTGAAATTTAAAAGTTGTTTTATACACCATAAACAGATGAAGTACTAAGATAGTTCGCCTGTGGTAGCTAAAAAATCGTTGCATACCTTCTTTTTTTTTGCTAATTTTGCGTGATGAATAACAAAATTCAAGGAGTATGTTTCGACAATTACCGCCGGTAACAAAAAACATGATTATTATCAATCTGATAATATGGCTTTTCATGTTTATTTCACCCGGTATATATCAAAATATTATGACCTACGGTGCGTTGCACTACGTATCGGCCCCTAAGTTTATCCCCACACAATTGTTTTCATACATGTTTATGCACTCAACAGAGGGGATAGGGCATGTATTTTTCAACATGTTCACGCTGTTTTTCTTTGGGAATGCACTTGAGCGAACATTGGGCAGCGGTCGGTTCCTGTTCTACTACATATCATGCGGCATTGGAGCAG
>JAFLTJ010000079.1 GCA_022510465.1 Muribaculaceae bacterium | reverse complement strand
ACGTCGCGTCAGCCCGGAAAGCAGGCTTCCAAGCCTGCGCCCTCCACGGCCTCTCCTCCCTCCCTCCGCTCCACGCCATTCGGAAATATCATGGTTTTAACATCGTCAGCGGAACTACAAAAACTCCATCTTCGCGCCTATACGCATCCCCGGTAGCGGTTAAGACCATTAGGAAAGACGGAGCCTTTTCAGAACTCTTACTATCAAGTTTTGATTTAAGTAGATTGAGCGATTTGCAGCCATCATCGATTAGTTTTTCTCCACCTAATTTAATCTCAATAGCCCCCCATCTTCCGTCTTCAAGATGAATTACCGCATCACATTCCAATCCGGCGTTATCCCGGTAATGTCTTACCTCACCATTTAGGGAGGATGCGTATATCCTCAAATCTCTCACAGCGAAATCTTCAAAGAAGAGGCCAAAGGTTTCCAAATCATTCAGAAGGTCATCGGGAGATATATTGAGAGCCCGACAAGCTATTGACGTGTCTACAAAATGCCTGGTCGGAGTTGTTCTAATTGATGTTTTTGACCTTATCGACGGATTCCATGCCTGCAAATCATCGATAATAAAAATATCTTTAATCGCATCAAGATAATTGTTGAATGTCTTTGTGTCCATGTTTCGTTCATTACTCTGCCTGACATCGCTGATTATGGTTGCGATAGTCGCCTCTGAGGATATGTTTCGGGCGTAGCTCCTAAGAATCATCTTGATAATCTCGGGTTTTTTATTTCTGAAACGTTCATTTTCACTCTCCTCAAAAATAAAAAGACCATTCCAATAATTTTTAGTGATTTCCAAAGCAATATCCTGAGGTGCAGTTACAGCGATAGGCCATCCTCCACGACAAATATAAAATGCAATCTTTTCAAGATTTTGATCCTCACCGATAGACCATTTAAAATTCTTTCCGCCGTCAAACAAGTCTGAAAGCTGAATAGCACCTGTCGACTCTTTAGATTCCCATAGGCTCATTGACCTCATAAAAGCAGTTGTTATGCGCCCCGCGCCCGAATGATAAATATCCGTCTTGTCGGCGGGAGTAGAACTGCCCGTCAGAATATATCTTCCAAATTTATAATCTCGATCCAACGATTCCTTAATTTGATTCCAAACGTCAGGAGCCATTTGCCATTCATCAATGAGCCTGGGGGCTTCTCCTTCGAGGGTACCTTTGGGATTAAGTCGTGCCATTGCAATTAATTGGCGCGTATTGAGTTTAACGAAACTTTTTTGGTAAAGCATACATGTTGTTGTTTTACCGCAAAATTTCGGTCCATAAACCAATACAGCTCCCGAAGTCTTTAACTTCCGTTCAATCTCTTTCTCTATTATACGGGAATAATACATTTTGTTGTATGAATTAGCGATTTCGGTGCAAATTTAGTAAAATTCCCATAATTTTCAATCAAAAATTCCCATGATTTTCAATCAAAAATTCCCATGATTTTCAATTTTACCGCAATACAACCCCCTCGGCAACCCCCTCCACGGCCTCTCCTCCCTCCGCTCCACGGCTCCGACCTCTACCTTAACGCCCTTCAGACTTGCGAGCCAATCAGGCGAGTGCAAAAAAAGTGATGGGAAATTGAGCGAGTTTCAACAAAATTTACTACCTTTGTCTGAAATTTGGCTGATTGGCCCGTGACTGAGCCGCCAAATCGGTGGACATTCCCGTGACAACAGCCTAAACATCAGAGCTATTGGCCTGATAAATAGAAAATTAAGGAAATTTATTTATATAGAAAATGCAGGAAGAAGATCGCATTATTAAAATCAACATCGAGAACGAGATGAAGTCGGCCTACATTGACTATTCAATGTCGGTCATCGTGTCGCGTGCACTCCCCGACGTTCGAGATGGTCTAAAGCCGGTTCACCGCCGAGTGTTATACGGAATGTATGAGATGGGCAACACCTCCGGAAAGCCTCACAAAAAATCGGCCAACTGTGTAGGTGAGGTGATGGGTAAGTATCACCCCCATGGCGACTCGTCAATATATGGAACGGTTGTTCGTTTGGCTCAGGACTGGGCGTTGCGCTACACCCTGGTCGACGGTCACGGTAACTTTGGCTCGGTCGACGGCGACGGTGCCGCCGCCATGCGTTACACGGAGGTTCGCCTACAGAAAATTGGCGAAGCAATGCTCCATGACATAGAGAAAGAAACGGTTGATTTCCAGCCCAATTATGATAACTCGCGTCAGGAACCGGTGGTATTGCCAACCCGTTTCCCCAACCTCCTGGTCAACGGTGCTTCGGGTATCGCCGTCGGTATGGCAACCAACATGCCGCCTCACAATCTGACTGAATCGATTAACGGCTGTATCGCGCTTTTGGAGAACCCTCAGCTCGAGGTTGCCGACCTGATGAAATACATAACGGCCCCCGATTTTCCAACCGGAGGAACCATTTATGGTTACCAGGGCGTCAAAGACGCCTATGAAACCGGCCGCGGCCGCATCATTATCCGCGCGAAGGCCGAAATTGAAACCGAAGACAACCACGAGAATATAATCGTAACCGAGATACCCTACAACGTCAACAAGGCCGAGCTGATAATGTACATTGCCGACCTTGTAAACGAAAAGAAACTCGACGGTATCGCCGACATCAATGACGAAAGCGACTACAAGGGTATGCGTATCGTCATCAAGCTCAAAAGCGACGCCAGCGCAAACGTTGTGCTCAACAAGCTTTACAAGATGACCCAGATGCAGGCCTCGTTCAGCGTCAACAACGTAGCGCTGGTCAACGGCCGACCCCGATTGCTCAATCTGAAAGAGATTCTGAACGCATTCGTCGGTCATCGCCACGAGGTTGTTATCCGTCGCACAAAATATGACCTCGCCCGTGCTCAGGAAAGGGCACACATTCTCGAGGGACTCATTATTGCGAGCGACAATATCGACGAGGTGATTCAGATAATTCGCAACACATCTCGCGATGAAGACCCGCGCAAGAAACTCATGGAGCGCTTTGGGCTCACCGAGGTTCAGGCCCAGGCAGTTGTCGACATGCAGCTCAAGCGCCTCTCGGGATTGGAGCAGGAGAAACTCCACGCCCAGTATGAAGAAGTGGAGGCCGAGATTGCCCGCCTGGAGCTTATTCTGAACGACGACAGCGTGTGCCGCGAGCTTATCAAAACCGAGCTGGAAGAGATTCGTGACAAGTTTGGCGACGTTCGCAAGACCGATATTGACTATATGGCCGGAGATTTCAACGCCGAGGATTTCTATGCCGACGACGACATGATAATCACTATCTCCCACCTTGGCTACATCAAGCGCACACCGTTAACCGAGTTCCGCGCACAAAACCGCGGCGGAGTAGGGGCCCGAGGCAGCGATACGCGCGATGAAGACTTCATAGAGCATATCTACACAGCCTCGATGCACTCAACAATGCTCTTCTTCACGCAGCGCGGTTTGGTCTACAGCCTCAAGGTTTATGAGCTCCCCGAGGGGTCAAAGAGCTCCAAGGGCCGCGCAATCCAAAATCTGCTCAACATCGAGCCCGACGACAAGGTGAACGCCTATATCAGTTGCAAGCAGCTGGGCGACGAAGAGTTTATCAACACCCACAACCTTGTTTTCGCAACCCGAAACGGCGTTATAAAGAAAACATCGCTCAAAGAATATGCCCGGGTGATGGCCAAGGGTAAGAAAGCAATTATCCTGCGCGATGATGACCGCCTTATCGACGTCAACATGACCGACGGCAATTCCTACATAATGCTGGCCAATCGCAACGGCCGCGCAATCCGGTTCCATGAGGATAAGGTCCGTATGATGGGCCGAGTTTCAACCGGTGTTCGAGGTATGAGGCTCGACGAGGATGGCAAGGATGAAATCGTAGGCATGATTTGTGCTCCCGAAGATTCAACCAATACCGTGATGACCCTCAGCGAGAATGGTTATGGCAAGCGCTCGTTGATGGAGCTGTATCCGGTTCGCAACCGCGGTGGAAAAGGCGTAAAAACCTTAAATATAACCGACAAAACCGGCGTTCTTGTTGCCCTTAAGAGCGTTAACGACGATAACGACCTCGTCATTATCAATAAGAGCGGTATTACAATCCGAATCAACGTTAAACCCATCCCGACAAGCGGCCGCGCAACCCAGGGCGTTCGCATTATCAATCTCGAAAAGCGAAACGATACGATAGCATCGGTGTGCTGCGTTGATTCCGACCCCGAGGAAGAAACCGATAATGACATCATCGATACCGATGCACAGGTTGAAGTTGAGGCCGGTCAGGATTTTGAACTCGAAGATGATGACGTTGACGTCGAGGCCGACGATGAAGTTGAAGAAGACATCTTTGATGCAGAAGACGACCTCAGCGAGAGATGGAGAAAACAAATAATTAATCAACTACCAAAATAAAAAACACATGAAAAAGTATTTCATTATTGGAATGGCACTGGTGGCCTCCATGACTGCTTCGGCCGATATGAAGCAGGATTTGAAAGATGTGGAAAAGGCATTTAAGAGTGCCGACAATATGGCTGCGTTCCACAAAGCCGAGCAGGAAACCCAGGCGGTTATCTCCAACCCTGAGAATGCCGGTATCTTTGAGTTCTATATGGCCCCCGGTAAAAAAGCCTGGGAGTTATATGACAATATGTTTAGCAAACAATCAATTGGTCAGGCCCAGAATCCTTCGGAAATGGGCGATGCTCTAAACAGCGGTTACAATTATTATGTGAAAGCCCTTGAATTAGGTTCTTATATGGATGAGAAAGGGAAAGAGAAGAAGCCTGATGAAAAAAAGATTGTCAACGAAATCGCCGGTTCGTATAATCATTTCAACAACGTCGGCTCGTTCCTGTGGGAAGCAAAAGACTTTAAGGGTGCTTACGACATGTGGAGCAAATATGTTGATATTATGACCGACGCACGTTTTGCGTCAAACATCAAGCCCGCGCCGGCCGACTCGACCGTTGCCTACGGACACTATCTCAAGGCTCTTGCTGCATGGCAGGCCGACATGCTTCCCGAAGCCCTCGACGCTTTCCAGGCCTCAATTGACGGCGGTTATGAGAATGCCGACGTTTACAATTACGCCCTCCAGGTAGCAAACCAGTCACAGAATCAGGAGAAAATGTTCTACTATGCACAGAAAGGTCTCGAAAAATATGGTACCGAGAATCCCAACTTCCTCCTGTTGACACTTAACGGTTATATCGAGCAGAAGAAATTTGAGGAAGCTCGTCTGCTCCTTGACGAAGCCATTGCTAAAGACCCCAATAATCCTATCTTCTACTTCTCGCGTGGCGTGCTTGAAGATAACCTCGGCAATACAGATGCGGCCATCGACGCAATGAAAAAGGCAATTGAAATCGATGCAGATTATGCTATCGCCTATTACCAGTATGGCCGTTTGCTCGCCGAGAAATATGACGCCCTCGACGCCAAGGCAAGTAACGACATGTCAACCTATAACAGCATAAAGACAACACAGCTGGTACCCCTGTTGCACGAAGCCGCTGCCGCTTTTGAAAAAGCCTATGCAATTGACCCCGACGGTCAGGCCGACTCAATCAAATATCTTAAGAGCATCTATTACGTTCTTCAAGATGAGGAAAACCTCAAGCGTGTAGAGCAACTCTATTAATAACCGCCATTTCAATTGCGTAATTCGAATAGCGTGTTCTGAATCACACAATCGAATCGCGCATCCCTAATCCAATAAAGCGAGGCGTTCGGTCAACCCGTTCGCCTCGCTCCCTTTCCGCAATATGTGAACTGTTTTAATTTTTAAAATTCATATCCAAATCCCATAAGGATTCTAATATTTTTTCCCCCTTGGTTAGACTTTGTTCCAATTGACAAATATGGAGCAACATACAATTTAGATACGTGGAAATCAAAGCCTGCAATTATTCGATTCTCAGCCATCCTATATTCCGGAATGTTTGTGTAGCCTGCATTGATGTCTATATGGTCAGTAATTTTGCAACCTATTTTTGCCTCGTAACATGTAGTATACCCATATCCTGAATCGTACCATGGTGAAATTTTAGCATTGAGAATAAGCCGTTTGGCAAAAAGCGCATCAGCCGCTATCATGGCGCCCGTATTGTAGTAAGATCTATTGAAAGAGCTACCAAAGATGTATTCGCCCCTCAAATTAACCATAGCAAAAGACCTCTGATATCCTATTGTGCCACGAGCGTATTGAAATCCCAATTTTTCAGAGTATACACTAATATCTAATTTAGTGATAAGATGCTGTTTATAAATATATTGACCATATACGAATCTTGTATTTTCAATACCGACTGAAAATATATGATTATTTTGCTTGGAATTTTGAGCTTCTATAGCTAATGAACCGAGTAATAGAAATAATAAACTCGATATGAGATATTTTATATTTTTCATAATTAGCTGGTTGTTTTCAGTAAATAATAGGATAAAATTTCATAACCGTAGGCGTTTAGATGAAGTCCATCACTGTAGTATTGATAATTAATGTGCTCTCCATCTATAAATTCATCATAAACATCAATATATACAACTTTGGGATAATTGGATAATAAACCTTTTATTTTGGAATTTAACAAAGAAATTTTTTCATTTATGTCCGCATTATCATTATTAAATTGACGAGGAAGGATTGAAAACAAATAAATCTTTTTATCGGTTAGACTTGATATTGTCTGCATATATGTATCGGCATAAGAGTCAATTACCTCGTTGTTCAACATGCGGATATCGTTAGTGCCAATCATAACAACAACATCTTTATTGAAGAATTGACCGGAAAAATCGTTCAGTTAATCGATACCCGCACCAGATTTGCCATAGTTGTGCACTAACTGGGAGGGTAATGTTTCGTCAAGAGGCCATCGGGCAATAATTGAATCTCCTATAAAATAATATGCTTTATCTAAATCATTTTCGCAGCTGCAAACGAAAATTGGAAGTAGACACATCAATAAAAAGTTTTTAATCTTAATCATTATTTATCGTACTTTAAGCGAGATAAAACAATATCGGTATAAATTTTTGTTCCATCTATATTAATATGAGAATTGTCGTAAAACAAAGTGGGGCTTGTCGTAAAAGGCTCTGATTGTGAGTCTACATAAACAGCGGCACCATACTTGGCGGCTATATCCTGCACAGAGTTAATGGCATTTGTTTTGTCATTCATATTCGTATAGTTGACATATTCCGGAGTAAAAAGAATAGTAACTTTGATATTATTATCACGACACAATGTTAAAAACTCGGCTAATTGGTTCTTGCGTTCAGCACTTATTTTTTCGATATAAGCGTCGTTTTTTTCAGGGTATACAGGTGGTTTTGGTTTGGCTATATGCCCGTCTTCGCCTATTAGATTGGGGGTTATGAAATGATATAAAAATATTCGTAACCAAATTGTATTTAGCTTATAAAAAGAACTTTTAAGAAAAATGTTGTTATGTTCTTTAATATTATTTAGATTTTCGTCAATATCGGCTATGTTTAGTCCATAATACGGGGCAAATATATTATAACGGTTCCCAAGCCCTTCACTTGTAAGGGCAGTAGGCTGAACGCATAAAATAACTTGTTTAGGCGTATGCTTGGTTATCGATGCTTTCAACATTGTAAGAAAGAACGGAAAGGTCTGCCCATTGCCTCCACCATTAAAAGAATTTATTCCCAAACTATCTCCTAAAACTTTGTTATTAATACTATTTAAAGCAACACTTGAGCCTAATATGAGCAAGTCTGCATCATTATGCCGCAATACCTTTTCAATAGATTCATAATCACCGGGCAAAGTATGATTCTTTAAATAATAGCCAAACAACTTACCCGAAATTATGTCAAGAGTTAATACCGTGATAATTACGGTTATAATCCAGATTACAAATCGTTTCATGCTTCAAAATTGAAAATATATAAATTGGCCACCGTCAAACGCAGCGCATAATAATATTATAACTATCAGTAATCCACTGCATAATCCGCTATAGTATATATTGCTTCTTGTGAACTTTGTGCCAATATTATATTCGTTTGCAAACTCGCGACACATTAAAATGGCTATCATTAAAATGGGTAGAATTATAGCCGGTTTTCCTTCTCCATTATACAGCATTCCAGACGGGTGAAACATCTTTTTCCAGGCAATCACTGCATCAGTAAAATTGTTAGCGCGGAACAGCACCCAACCCAAAAGCATTAATATGAAGGTTATAGCAATTGCCAAAAACGACGGAATATTCCATTTAATATTATATTTTGATTTTAATTTGTTTTTGGCAATTAAAAGA
>JAFLTJ010000078.1 GCA_022510465.1 Muribaculaceae bacterium | reverse complement strand
CATTGAGGCATCGCCTTCTGCTTTACCATCTCCAAAGGTATAGACTCTTTTCATTTGAAATTAAATTATGATAAGTTATTGATTTCTGACAACTTGAATCGCTATGACCTATTGATTTGCCGGTTTGCGACTGCCATATTATCAACGGGCCCGCGATTTGAATGCAAATATAGGAAAAAAGATTGAAAAATCTACTATAATGGGGCCGGCTTCTATAACTTTTTTACGGGTTGGCTCGTGATTTACTTGTTGTATGGGGCAGACTTGCCGATGGTGTGTTTCAGGTCAAGGTTACCTGTGCCAATACACGGTCTTTCTCGTTTTTGCGTTTTAATACAAGCTTGTAGCGGTCAACGATAATAGTGCCATCTACCATTGCTGTTGAATGTGTTTCGCCGATGAACGGGGTGATGGATGTCAGGCCGGTGGTGCAGTCAAATTGAACCATCGACAGGCCATGTCTTTTGCCGGTTGTGTTTTCTATTACTTCTCGGGCAAGAAAGCGCTTTAACATTGAGGGCTCTAATTTGTTTTCTTAAGAAGAGTTTGCCCGTGGCGGCGCACACTATCCATTGGCTGCAATCTCTCGCGTGTGAGTGTTATAGAATCGAGGAAGACGGTCTGTCCGGCCGAGACGGGGACTCGGATTGACCCATAGAGGCGCAATGCTTTTTTGTTCGGGTCGAGGTAAATGTCGGTTGTGTGTCGGCCGTCGCTCGCAGGCGAGTCTGAGACGTATTCAACTGTTCCGTCTGAATACTCAACCACGATTGTGCGTGGCGAATCTTTAGTCAGCCCGATAGCTACCGCGCTGAGGTGGTATGAGTCGCCGTCTTCCCAGCCGCGGTCGGAATTCAGATGGAAGTTGATAAATTCTGACGCGGAGCCATAGGCAAATCGGGCGGAGGGTGCTCCTGTCCAGACGTTGACCGAATCGCCGTCGGATATTCTACTTGTCTGTGAAATAGACTTTTTAAGACCGACGGATGTTACTCGGGCGTCGGCGAGCTCGTTGTCGAGGTTTTCGAGGACTTTATCGTAAACTTCGACGTAGAGCTTCATGTTGCGGCTATACCATACAATTGAGGAGTCGAGTGTAGCCTGGTCTATCTTGTGTTTTTTCAGAATCGATTGGCGCAGAACGTTTTTCAGCGAGTCGTTCTGGTAGGTTCGCGAATTGGTTTCAACAATGGCGTCACCTTTGTGGATGTCGGTCAGTACATCGGCCATTTTCCCGGGTTTAAGCACACCGTCGGGCACCTGCGAGCAGGATACTAACAGAATCGCAGCCATTAGTGCGATTTTCACGGCAGCAATATTTCTCATTGTTCAGGCGTCTTCTGATTTTCCGGTGAATCAGGTTGATAGTGGGAACCTAAATATTTGGAGTAGAAAATTACGAGCGCAACCATGCCTATCGATATTGCCGCGTCGGCAATGTTGAATACCGGCTGGAAAAAGAGGAAGTTTTTGCCTCCGATTATCGGTATCCATTGCGGCCAATCGAATGAGAACAACGGGAAATAGAGCATATCGACTACGCGGCCAAGCATTATCGGCGCATATCCTCCGTCGCCGGGGAACAGTGTTGCCACCTCGGGGGGATATGGGTTGTTGAATATGAGGCCATAGAACATGCAGTCGATGATATTTCCGGCCGCGCCGGCAATGATGGCCGAGAGGCAAATGATGTAGCCGGTGGGTATATCGTCTCTACGGCAAGTCTTTGAAAGATACCACGTTAGCCCGGCTACAACGGCTATGCGAAAGGCGGTGAGTATATATTTGCTCCCGATTTCCATCCCGAAAGCCATGCCGTTGTTTTCTATGAAGTGAATAAAGAACCATGGTGTAATCTCCACGCTCTCACCGATGTAGAAGTGGGTTTTGACCCAAATTTTTGTTATCTGGTCGATAAGCAAAATAACCAGAACGATGGCAACAGAAAGATAACCTTTGGTAATTTTCATCACAACAATGGGAGACAACAGTGGGTTATTTTTTGAGGTTTTTGGCTTCAACACTGAGGGTTGCGTGTGGAACGGCGCGTAACCGCTCTTTGGGGATTAATTCTCCGGTGACGCGACAGATACCGTATGTTTTGTTCTCAATTCTGATTAAGGCGTTCTTGAGGTGTTGAATGAACTTCATCTGTCGCTGGGCCAGCTGTCCCGCCTGCTCTTTGCCGAGCGTGCTCGCCCCCTCTTCAAGTGTTTTGAAGGTAGGGGAGGTGTCGGCTATATCATTGCCTTCGGCGTTGGTGATGTTGGCTTTAAGCAGGTCATAATCTTTCTGTGCCTTGGCAAGTTTTTCGAGAATAATTTCTTTGAACTCTTCGAGTTCGGCATCAGTGTATCTTGTTTTCTTTTCGTTCATGGATAATAGATTTATGAGAGTGAAATCTTTACATTTAACTTAATATCATCAATATCAAGGGTTGTGACGTCAGAGTCGGTTGGCTCAACCGGGTTTATGGCGAGCGATGACGCGAGAACCTGGCCGCTTATATACTCGGTGTATTCGGCAATGGCTTCGTCGGTTTCCTCCATTGGGTTGAATGTAAGAGTAATGCGGTCGGTTATGTTATAATCGCGCTCTTTTCTGATGTTTTGAATCCTGTTTACGATTTCGCGGGCAATACCTTCGCGTCGCAACTCGGGTGTTATTGTCACGTCGAGCGCAATGGTCACGTTTCCTTCGTTGGCAACGAGCCAGCCAGGTATATCCTCGCTGTATATTTCCACGTCGTCAAGTTCAATGGTGGTTGTTGCTCCGTCGATGTCAAGATTCATAAAGCCGTCTCTTTCAAAGGCCGATATAGACTTGTTGTCGAGATTTTTAAGCATGTCGGCAACTTGTTTCATCATTTTGCCCAGTTTCTTGCCCAATTTCTTAAAGTCGGGTTTTACTCGCTTGACGAGCACCGAGTTATCGGGGTCGACAAATTCCATTGTTTTGACGTTAACTTCGGTCAGAATCAGCTCGCGAACTTTTTCCAGGTCGCGACGGCGTTTTTCGTCGGCAACCGGAATCATAATCTTGTTCAGAGGCTGGCGCACTTTGATGTTGACTTTGCGACGTAAGGCGAGCACCATCGATGTGATGATTTGTGCAAGCTGCATAGGCTCTTCAAGACTGGCATTGATGAGCGAGGTATCGGCTTCGGGGAATTCAGCCAGGTGTACCGATGTGTTGTCGTTGTCGGTGGCTCGGTGTAAATCCCTATACAGACGGTCGCTAAAGAATGGGGCGAATGGAGCCATCAGTCGAGAGATTGTCTCCAGACAAGTGTACAGCGTCTGATATGCCGACAGTTTATCTTGAGTCATCTCGCCACCCCAGAAACGCTTACGGTTCAATCGAACGTACCAGTTTGACAGGTCGTCGCTTACGAAGCTGTTAACGGCGCGAGCCGCTTTTGTTGGCTCGTAATCCTCCAGGTCTTCGGTCATCGACTTGACGAGCGAGTTGAGGCGAGAAAGCACCCAACGGTCAATCTCGGGCCTTTCACTTACGGGAACCTGCTCCATGTCGGGAGTAAATCCATCCACGTTGGCGTATAGCACAAAGAACGAGTATGTGTTGTAGAGCGTGGCAAAGAGTTTACGGGCTGTTTCCTGAACGCCGGCAGGGTCAAATTTCAGGTTGTCCCACGGTGATGAATTAGATATCATGTACCACCTCAACGGGTCGGACCCGTATTTCTCAATCACTTCAAATGGGTTTACGGCGTTTCCAAGTCGTTTTGACATCTTGTTGCCATCTCGGTCGAGCACCAATCCGTTGGAAATCACAGCCTTGTAGGCGTTTGTGTCGAAAACCATACCTGCAATAGCGTGCAACGTAAAGAACCAGCCGCGAGTCTGGTCAACACCTTCGGCAATGAAGTCGGCCGGGAATACGCGCCCGGCGTCAAATGCATCTTTGTTTTCAAACGGGTAGTGAATCTGCGCGTAAGGCATTGAGCCGCTGTCAAACCACACGTCAATCAGGTCTAACTCGCGATGCATAGGCAGCCCTTTTGGCGAGACAAGTACAATGTTGTCAACGTATGGGCGGTGTAAATCAATTTTGTCGTAATTTTCTTTGGAATAATCTCCGGGTTTGAATCCGAGGTCGCGGTAAGGGTTTGACGGCATAACGCCGGCTTTAACGGCCTTGTCTATTTCGTTATACAGAGTCTCGATGCTGTCGATGCATATTTCTTCGGCGCCGTCGTCGGTGCGCCAAATAGGCAACGGCGTGCCCCAGTAGCGGCTGCGGGAAAGGTTCCAGTCCTGAAGATTCTCCAGCCACTTTCCAAAACGACCCGACCCGGTTGATGCCGGTTTCCACTTGATTGATTGATTCAGCTCAACGAGGCGCTCACGGGCGGCAGTTGTTTTGATAAACCAGCTGTCGAGCGGATAGTAAAGTACCGGCTTGTCGGTGCGCCAGCAATGCGGATAGCTGTGGGTGTGTTTCTCAATCTTGAAAACGCGGTCGTTCTGCTTGAGTTCCATGCACAAGGCTACATCGAGAGTTTCGGTTTGGTCGGTAGCGTCTTTGTCAAATGCATTCTTGACGTAACGGCCTTGCCAGCGGCTGTAAAGCTCTACATTTACGTTTGTTTTAACAAAATCGGCATCCAAATCTTCAAGGCGATAGAAACGGCCGGTCATGTCGACCATCGGGCGAATATTGCCGTCTTTATCGGTGAGATGCAGCGGCGGGATATTGTTTTGGCGCGAAACGCGAAGGTCGTCGGCACCAAAAGTTCCGGCTATGTGTACAATACCGGTACCATCTTCGGTTGACACATAATCGCCCGGAATTACGCGGAAAGCGCCCTCACCGGGGTTGACCCATGGGAACAGCTGTTCATATCGCATGCCGGCGAGCTCGGACCCTTTGAACGTGGCCACGACTTGCCAGGGAACAATTTTATCGCCTTTGCTGTACTGGTCGAGCGGAGCGTTCTGCCCTTTGGGATTTAACACTGACGCGGCCAAAGCTTGGGCGATGACAATTGTTATCGGGGAGCCTGAATAAGGGTTATAGGTCCTGATGACGTTGTAGTCAATCGCCGGGCCAACTGCAAGCGCGGTATTTGACGGGAGAGTCCACGGAGTAGTTGTCCATGCCAGGAAGAATGGGGTACCCCAGCCTTTCATTTCATCCTTAGGGTCGAGCATACGGAACTCGGCGATGCATGTCGTATCTTTAACGTCGCGATAGCAGCCGGGCTGGTTTAACTCGTGGGTACTCAGGCCGGTGCCTGCGGCAGGAGAGTAGGGTTGAATGGTATAACCCTTGTACAAGTAGCCTTTCTTGTACAGCCGGGCAAGCAGCCACCACACCGACTCGATGTATCGGTTGTCGTATGTGATATATGGGTCGTTCATGTCAACCCAATAGCCCATGGATGATGTTAATGTTTCCCATTCACGGGTGTATTTCATAACCTCGGCGCGGCAGGCGGCGTTGTAATCGTCAACTGAGATTTTGTGGCCGATATCCTCTTTGGTTATGCCAAGGTTCTTTTCAACTCCAAGCTCAACGGGCAGGCCGTGGGTATCCCATCCGGCTTTACGTTTCACGTCGAAACCTTTCATGGTTTTATAGCGGCAAAAGATGTCTTTTATCGTTCTTGCCATTACGTGATGGATTCCCGGCATACCGTTGGCCGACGGAGGCCCTTCAAAGAATACAAATGACGGGCGGCCGCTGCTTTGGCGAAGCGTTTGTTCAAAAAGTCGCTGCTCGTTCCATCGAGCCAATACATCCTTGTTTACCTCGGACAGGTTAAGGTTTTTATATTCGTTAAACTTTGCCATAAAGCTTAGTTTCAGTTTAAAAAGGTTGCGTACAAAAAAAAATTTTTGCAAAGATATGAAAAAATGCCGGATTTTTAAGTGAAGAATGAAAATGTAGAGATAAAAACATTAAAAACCGTGTTAGTTGATATTTGATTTTTTTGTACTTTTGCACCAAAATTCACAAAACGCTAAATTTTAAATATTAAAAAAATGAAGATTGAGAAAATCATCGGACGCGAAGTCCTTGATTCACGTGGAAATCCCACAGTTGAAGTTGATGTAATCCTTGAAAGCGGTGCGTTTGGCCGCGCATCGGTACCCTCGGGTGCTTCTACCGGAGAAAATGAGGCATTAGAGCTTCGTGACGGTGATAAGCAGCGCTATTTGGGTAAAGGCGTAACAAAGGCTGTAGCCAATGTTAACGGACCTATCGCCGAGGCACTCGTAGGCATGAGCGCTCTTGACCAGATTAAAATCGACGAAACGATGCTTGCCCTTGACGGCACAGACACCAAGTCAAAGCTCGGTGCAAATGCAATTTTGGGTGTATCGCTTGCTGTAGCTAAGGCTGCTGCCGATTATCTTGACCTCCCGCTTTACAAGTATATCGGCGGATGCAATGCCTACACTCTTCCCGTTCCGATGATGAACATTATTAACGGCGGCGCCCACTCAGACGCTCCCATCTGCTTCCAGGAGTTCATGATTCGCCCCATCGGCGCATGCTGCTTCAAGGAGGGTATCCGTATGGGTACAGAGGTGTTCCACAACCTTAAGAAGGTTCTTCACGACCGCGGTCTGTCAACCGCAGTTGGTGACGAGGGTGGTTTTGCCCCGACACTTGACGGAACCGAAGATGCTCTTAACGTTATAATCAAGGCTATCGAGCTGGCCGGTTACACTCCCGGCAAGGATGTGACAATAGGTCTTGACTGTGCTTCTTCAGAGTTCTACAAGAACGGTGTTTATGACTACACCTGGAAAGAGGGTGAGAATGCACCGAAGCGTACATCCAAGGAGCAGGCTGAGTATCTGAAAACTCTCGTTGAGAAATATCCTATCGACTCAATCGAGGATGGTATGGACCAGAATGACTGGGAGGGCTGGAAGATACTGACCGATTTGATTGGCGACCGTTGCCAGCTGGTTGGTGACGACCTCTTTGTTACCAATGTCAAGTATCTTGAAAAAGGTATCGAGCTTGGTTGTGCCAACTCTATTCTTGTGAAGGTTAATCAGATTGGTTCGCTTACCGAGACGCTTCGTGCCGTCGAGCTCGCTCAGCGTAATGGCTACACAGCGGTTATCTCACACCGTTCGGGCGAGACCGAGGATGCTACCATCGCCGATATCGCAGTTGCCACAAATGCAGGGCAGATTAAGACCGGCTCGGCTTCACGTTCTGACCGCATGGCTAAGTACAACCAGCTTCTCCGCATCCAGGAACAACTTGGTGACGCTGCAAAGTATGGCTATGGCAAGCTGACCAAAATGCCTAAGTAATAAAAGCTTATAGAAACAAAAAAGGCATCGCCGTTTTGGGGCGATGCCTTTTTGTTTTGCAAGCTGCCGGTTCAGAGAACCCGGAATACCCTAATGCCCTTGTAGCCGCCCCGCTTTACAAATTCGGCTAACGACTCGCTGCTCAAAACGACTTCTTTCTGCCGGGAGGAGGCGTGCAGAACTTTTTTTGTACCGCCTTCATCCACAATCAGTCCCAGATGGGTAACATCGAGGTCGGGGAGGGTGGATACAAACGCGACAATATCGCCGTCTTTCAGCCACGAGTCGATTTCTTTTGACGCAATGTCACGCGCTTTGATGTAGCAGAAACGGTGACCGCGAAGACCCGATTCGACGCCTTTAATGCGCTCAAATTCAGCGCTGTCGGCAAGGGCGGCATAGTTCTCGCGATGGCGCGTCATGAAATCGATTGTTTTTACGATATAGTTGTTTCGGGGAGCCTCGCGGGATATTTCTTTCAAAACGCCTCTCATGCCGTTGTCGACCGACCACTCGCTGATGTAGTGCAAACGGGAGCCGTATCCATTCATGACGCCGTTGCGGTATCTAATCTCCTCGAGGGCGTTGATAAAATCGCGCCAGCTGCCTCGATGGGCTGCAGTTCGGGCCAGTGACGCCACGACCTCAACGAAAGTGGTGCAGTCGACCTGGGCCATATTGACCGTCAGCATTTCGATGTCGCCCTCAAGCGTATGGGCAACGTAAGGCGTTCCGAGCATAGCCCGGGCGATGGCCGACATTCGGCTGTTCATGTCGCCGACCGGCGTCGCTATCTTTATCAGCTCTTCAATCTTAACCGTGTCGGCCGATTCGTCGTGCCAGCGCACCTCGGCAAGAGATATGCTACGGGCCTGACTTGCAGCAATTCCCAATAAGGCAAGGATGCAAATTCTGAGAAGTCCAAAATTTTTCATATCAATCATTTTTTGCAAAAGTAATAAAAAATAGCGAGAGAAGGTGTTAAATTCTCTCGCTACTAAATTTTTGATTCCGCGCAATTGCGGTTTCGGAATTATTTCTTTACAACGCGGCGCTCCTTGATGCGAGCCTTCTTGCCGGTGAGATTGCGCAGATAATAGAGTTTAGCGCGTCTAACCTTACCGTACTTGTTAACGGTGATAGAGTCGATAAACGGAGATTCGATGGGGAATATACGTTCAACGCCGATGTTGTCGCTCATTTTTCTGACGGTGAAACGTTTTTTGTTGCCCTCGCCC
>JAFLTJ010000077.1 GCA_022510465.1 Muribaculaceae bacterium | reverse complement strand
TAAAATGGGATTCGACACTGCAAACCTCTGGTATATAGGCGACAATATCTCAAAAGACTTTGTATATCCCAACTCTCGAGGATGGATAACGGTAATGATACCCCCCGGACCGACGGCAATACACAAAAACGACCCCAAGCAATTCCCTCAAAACTACCATCCTCAATTCACAATTCCCTCTATCACTCAATTACCAACCTTAATTGAGACTTTCAAAAGATTTTAGTACCTTTGTAGTTCCACAAACGATACACAGAATATGGATTCAACAAATAAACGCATAGCCCTCATCACTGGCATCACCGGACAAGACGGCTCTTATTTAGCCGAATTTCTCCTTGAAAAAGGATACGAAGTGCATGGAATCATTCGTCGCAGCTCCTCTTTCAATACAGCGAGAATTGAACACCTGTATCTCGACGAATGGGTTAGAGATATGCATCAGGCCCGGTTAATCAATCTACACTATGGCGACATGACCGATTCATCATCGCTGATTCGCATTATCCAGGAAGTGCAGCCCACCGAGATATATAACCTTGCAGCGCAAAGCCATGTAAAAGTATCTTTTGACGTTCCCGAATACACCGCCGACACCGACGCCATCGGAACCCTGCGATTACTTGAAGCCGTGAGAATCCTCAAACGCGAAAAAGTTACACGTATCTATCAAGCAAGCACATCTGAACTGTTTGGAAAAGTTCAGGAAATACCCCAGCGTGAGACCACCCCATTCTACCCTCGGTCTCCCTATGCCGTCGCAAAAATGTACGGATTTTGGATTACAAAAAACTATCGGGAAAGCTACGGAATGTATGCCGTGAACGGAATCCTCTTCAATCACGAAAGCGAGCGACGGGGCGAAACCTTTGTCACACGGAAAATAACACTCGCCGCAGCGAGAATTGCCGCCGGAATACAAGACCGTCTCTACTTGGGAAACCTTAATGCTCGGCGCGACTGGGGATATGCGCCCGACTATGTCGAGTGTATGTGGCTCATCATGCAGCAAGACCAGCCCGACGATTTCGTTATCGCTACCGGCGAATATCATACCGTTCGCGAATTTACCACTTTGGCTTTCAAGCGTGTTGGCATTGACCTGATATGGGAAGGAGAAGGCATTGACGAGCGAGGAATTGATGCCGCGTCAGGGAAAATCCTCGTTGAAGTCGACCAACGTTTCTTCCGCCCGGCCGAGGTGGAACAATTACTCGGAGACCCCACCAAAGCGCGCGAAAAGCTCGGATGGAACCCTCGAAAAACATCATTTGAAACACTTGTTAACAAGATGGTCGACAGCGATGTAAAACTTGTCAGAAACAGCCGCCCAAATGAATAAAACCGATAAAATATACATCGCCGGCCACCGTGGACTCGTGGGCTCGGCCATATACGAAAATCTTAAAAAGCGCGGATACACAAACCTGATTGGGCGCACCCATGCCGAGCTCGATTTAACCGATTCAGTTGCAGTCAAGAAATTCTTTGACGACGAGCAACCCGATTATGTCATACTCGCAGCCGCTCATGTCGGCGGAATATGGGCAAACAATAAATATCGCGCCGATTTCATATATCAGAACCTTCAGATTCAGCAAAACGTAATCGGAGAATCTTTCCGTCACAATGTAGCCAAACTCCTATTCCTCGGAAGTACATGCATATATCCCCGCGAGGCTCCGCAGCCCATCGCCGAAGACGCCTTGCTTACATCCCCCCTCGAATACACCAACGAGCCTTATGCAATTGCCAAGATTGCGGGTCTCAAAATGTGTGAAAGCTTCAATCTCCAGTACGGGACCAACTATATTGCCGTCATGCCTACCAACCTTTATGGTCCTCGAGACAACTTCCATCTTGAAAACTCACACGTACTTCCGGCTATGATTCGCAAGATTCATCTTGCAAAAGCACTCAATGAAAACAATTTTGACGCAATCAGAGTCGACCTGAACCGTCGCCCTGTTACCGGTATCGACGGCAACGCATCAATCAAAGAGATTGAAACAGTTCTTGCCGGTTTTGGAATATTTCCGGGCAGATTGGAACTTTGGGGAACCGGAACGCCGTTGCGCGAGTTCCTTTGGAGCGAAGACATGGCCGATGCCTCTGTTCATATCCTCGAAAACATATCCTTTAACGACCTGATAACCGACACTAATGAAATACGCAACTGTCACATCAACATCGGGACCGGTAAAGAGTTATCTATCGCCGAGTTGGCACAACTAATCAAACGCACGGTAAATTATAGCGGCGAAATCGTTTGGGATTCCTCAAAACCCGACGGAACTATGCGTAAACTGTGCGACGTTTCCAAGCTTCATTCCTTAGGATGGCGACACACCGTAGAAATTGACGATGGGGTAAACCGCCTGTACAACTGGTATTTATCCGAAAATTAACCCCCTGCATCAACTTTGAAAATTCCTAATGCCCTGCTTCGCCCCATTAAATCAGCCATAACGGGGCGATAGTCCTCGTCAGGCTTTACCATAACCCCGTTCACATTGATTTCAGGCGTGTTAACCGCAAATGAATATTGCCTTAGCAATTCATACGCATCAGTCATTATCTCGCCATTTTCCGCTTGCTCCATAAGCCTGTTATAGACAAAATACAACATTGACACCTCGTATGTCACGATTTTTGCAACATGCTCTCTTACAGTATCATCCTCCTGCGGAAATTCATTCAAAAGCAATTGCAATATCTCCAGCGACCTCACCCATAGAACCATGCACCCTCGGTCAATCGACATCATGCGGCAACCATCAATAGCAGGACAATACAGCAGAATTAACGATAGCGAGAAAGCCTCAATCCATTCCTCAGCCGCAATCAGCGCCTCAACATGAGAATATCCGGCCTGCAAAAGAGTATCAAGCTCAATCTTCGTATCTGTTTCAGTCGCGTTAAAAGCATTCCGCCAAATAGAGTCAGCTCGAGCCAAAGCCTCTCCCGAAACCCTTAACGCCTCGGTCACATCTCCACTCGACAACATATCCAGCGCCCTGCGCGACTCCTCCAATACCTCCGGTCCCATTATCCTATCCATTAATTTAATAGCACAAAAATACAACAATTTGCACAACTTTTTACACATCCACTCCCCCATTTCATGGTATTCGATAAAATTATATGCAAAAAAATTACTGAAAAATTTCTTTATTTGAATTGAGGCTATTATATTTGCAAGCGGAGATAGAGTTCTACCGAAATCTTCTCCAATGAAATCGTACGTATAACCGACTATTCTAATAACCATAGTAAAAACAGGTTTTCTATCTTATGGAAAAAAGAAAGCTTAAAATCAGAGATTTAACTCTGCGCGACGGACAGCAGTCGCTATTTGCCACACGTTTGGACCAAAAGACAATCGACGGGTTGCTTCCCGATTACTGTGAGGCTGGATTTTATATTATGGAAGTTTGGGGAGGTGCCGTTCCCGACTCTGTAATGCGTTATCTTGACGAATCGCCTTGGACTCGACTTCGCACTATCAGCGACAAGATAGACGGGCGTTCCAAATTGTCAGCCCTGTCACGTGGCCGAAACCTATTCGGTTACGTTCCCTACCCCGATTCTGTTTTGAAAGGCTTTTATGAGGAGGCAATAGCCAACGGACTCAACGTAATGCGCATCTTTGATGCCCTTAACGACATTGATAATGTTCGCGAGTCTATTAAGCTCATCAACCAAATGGGTGGAATTGCCGATGGCGCTGTTTGTTATACCGTTGACCCCAAGAGTGAACCGGCTCAATCAAGTGGCGGTTTCATGTCAAAGCTAAAGTCAATGTTTGGCGGCGGTGAGAAAGAAGCCGAAAAGATTTTCACCGATGACTACTTTGTTGACAAAGCCAAAGAAATGGAAGCTATCGGGGCTAAAATCATTACATTGAAAGACATGGCCGGCCTCGTAAACCCACTTCGGGCCGCTTCTATAATCGGCCGGATGAAAGCCGAATTGAAGGTGCCGGTTGATTTCCACACCCACTGTACTCCGGGTTATGGCCTCGCTTCGTCACTAATGGCAATTATAAATGGCGTTGACATTCTGGATACAAATATCTGGTGGTTTGGAGGAGGCTCGGCTGCTCCAGCATTGGAACTTATATATATCTTCTGCCAGAGACTTGGTATTGAGGTCGAGGCAAACATGGAGGCAGTTGGCCGTATAAGAGACAAACTGCTTGATGCCCGCAAGAGTTTGAGTGAATTTGATTTGCATAAGGATAATATGCAAAAGCCGTTTGACCCGCTTAAAGATGAACTTCCGGCCGACATTTCAGCTCTGTTCGACAGCGCAATCTCGTTTGCCAAGGCCGGCGATGAAGATGCTCTACTCGACGCTTGCCACCGCATCGAGGCTTATTTCGGTTTCCCCAAACCAAATCTGCTTGTTAAAGACGCTGAGGTTCCCGGCGGTATGTACTCCAACATGGTTGCGCAGCTAAAATCGCTTAAAGCCGAAGATCTTCTTGACGATGCTATGAAACTGATACCCAAGGTGCGCCGTGATGCCGGTTTGGTACCTCTTGTTACTCCGACGAGTCAAATCGTTGGCAGTCAGGCCGTTTCCCTTGCCATAGATCGCAAGAAAGGCAATCCCGACTATAGCAATGCGTCTAACCAGTTCATTTCTCTCATACGCGGAGAATATGGACATACGCCGGTTGCCATCGACCCCGCATTCCGCGAGAAAATAACCGGAAGCGCCCAGGAGCGACCCTACGATGTTTCAAGCTACAAAAAGCCCGAAAATCCAATCCTACCCGAGTTTGGCTCGGTTAATTTGGCTGTTGACAATAAAGAGTATCTCTTGGTTGAACTTCTACCTAATGTTGCCAACGGATTTTTGCGCCGTCGCAGAGCCGAGGAATATCAGGCCATTGCAGCCGAAAAAGCCGCAGAGGATTCAACATCTACCGCTGCCGACTCTATGGCCGACCAGCCCGTTACCGGGGAGGTTATTTCAGCGCCGATGGGCGGTCGCATCATTTCAATAAATGTTAAGCCCGGAGACAAAGTCACCAAAAATCAAGTCTTACTGGTTTACGAGGCCATGAAGATGGAAAACGATGTCTGCGCCGATAAGGAAAAGACTATCAAACGTATTTTCGTGAAAGTAGATGACGTTGTAGGTGCCGAAGCTCCATTGATTGAATTTGAAGACGAGTGACAATCTGATAATTAACAAAACAAATCCCGCGTAATCACTTGATTATACGGGATTTGTTTTATTTATCATTGTTTTGCAACAGGTAGGCATCATGGAAAGAGCCATTATATTTCAGCCAAGATTTAAGAGTGCCCGATACGGTAAACCCATGCTTCTTAAAAAGTTTAAGACTCGGAGTATTAGAGTGTGAGATAATACACCATATCATATTTATCGACAGGCGCTCGCGGCAATACCGCTTTATTTTGTCAATAGCTTCAAATGCAATTCCTTTACGACGGTAGGCCGCATCAACATATATCCCAATGCTGATTCGAGAATTTTCCGGCTCAAAATCAAAAAGGTCGACAAGACCAACGGATGTTCCGTCTGATAGCTCAATCATCAAACGCAATTGTCGGTCTCGGTATATATCCGCCGAATAGGAACGAATGTAATCATTTAGCTGAAAACGAGATAAGGGAGCAAGCGTATTGCCATCAGGCCACAGCTCAGGGTCGTTCTCCCATCTGTACACCCTATCGAGGTCATCGGGTTCAAGCGCACGAAGTCTTATTTCTATTTGATTATCAGTCATTTCCAAATGGAATACGGTTTATAAGCGAGCGCCCAAGCGTAATCTCGTCAGTATATTCAATCTCGTTACCAACCGATACTCCGCGAGCCAATTGGCTGATATTTACATTCATATCACGCAAACGGCGATATATATAGTACCCGGTTGTTTCGCCATCCATCGTTGGGCTTAAAGCGATAATAACCTCCTTTATATTACCCTCGGCAACACGC
Source organism: Muribaculaceae bacterium (assembly GCA_022510465.1). GTDB lineage: Bacteria > Bacteroidota > Bacteroidia > Bacteroidales > Muribaculaceae > HGM05190. The sequence continues at coordinate 2,723 of JAFLTJ010000077.1, read as the reverse complement.
TCTACCAATGTATTTATCTCCAGCATATCAGGCCCAACCCCGTCAACCGGTGAAATCAGACCACCGAGAACATGATACAAACCATTGTATTGACGCGTATTTTCAAATGACATCACATCTTTTACGTTTTCAACCACACACACCGTTGAAGCATCGCGCATCGCGTCGGCACACACAGGGCACAGCTCTGTTTCCGATATATTGTGACATTGACGACAATAACTGATTCCTCGCCTCAGGTCGATTATTGACTGACCCAACGCAACTCCTTCCGATTCCTGACGGCGCAAGATGTAGAGAGCAAGACGCAGCGCTGTTTTACGCCCTATGCCGGGGAGGCGGCTGAGCTCGTTGACCGCGCTTTCCAATAATGATGATGTAAACTCCTGAGACATCAGTTTATTTATCTGTAAATGAAAATGTTGTAAACGTAGGATAATGGTCACTTTTCTTAAAACTCTGGTCACAACGATATGCCAAAGGTTTTAAATCACCCCGAAACAGAGTGTGGTCGATGCGGAAATAAAAATGATTGGCATAATACGTGATAAGCGGACCAAAACCAACCGAGCGATATGCACTTTTTAGATTAGTTCCATCACAAATGTGCCTTAATGCCCAGCAATTCTGAGTGTCATTGAAATCACCCGTAACAATCAGATTCTCCTTTATTCGATTATCATTCAAGATTATATGCCTGATACTGTCGGCCTGAATTGCACGCTGTTCAAACGCGAACGCCAGTTTATTATAAATATTTCCTTTCAAACTCGCCAGTTCATACTGGTCCAAATTAGCTTTAAGCACATCTGTATATAGTTCCTTGTCATCCTTTGTCAGCCCAAGCGATTGCAGGTGAACATTTACGATAGTCATTTCCTGTCCCTCGGGTAACACAACTTCTACTATTTGTGCCTCGCCATATCTGCTGTACATCTTGTTTTCAATGTTTTTAAGCGGAAATTTAGAAAGCACCGCAAGGGGACACTTTTTGGGGTCATGAGGACCGTCTGTATACGGGTACTGCTTGCGAAGTCGCTCACTTTGCGATTTTGAAATGTGCCATATCTTGCTTTCATCCAGCCGTTCAATCTCTTGAAGAACCGCAATATCCGGGTCTTGTTCCAATATATACTCCAATAGCGGATTCTCCCCATTTTCAAGAAAAACTTCATCGTAGGGCCAGAATGTAGCTACATTAAAACTCATCATCGTAAAAGTAGAATCCGTTTTGTTTGGTTGGTATCCTTTTGAAAAGAAATTAAGTGGCGAATAATCCAACGCCGATGATGATGTAAGAACAACGGCCAGCAATCCTATACACATCAGCTTGCGGGAGAGAAATGCGACAAGAATCGTAATAATAATATCGACAATCAAAAGGAGCGGATATGCCAGATTTAAACAACCGGCCACCGGCAGGCGTCGGGGGTCAATATGGCTGAAGATACCGGCCGTCGTTGTCATTAACGCAATGGCAACCACTGTTCCGACGATTATTGCCGCCGAAATTTTATTGCGCAGTAGCAACGGTGTTGTTTGGCCTTTCTTCATCTGTTTTTATTATCTTGGTTTTCTCTGGAAGCCTCAAAAAGACGAGCTCTTTCCTGCGGCGTAAGGGATGTATATCCCGAGCGTTTAATTTTATCAAGTATAGCGTCGATAGTGTCAACCGGGGCTCCTTCAGAGGCCGGAGTCGATTTGGTCAATGGTTTTGAGTGCTTACGCAATATTACGTATACAACACCGGCAATTGCACCTCCCAAATGGGATATATGACTCCCAGTTTCTATTCCGCCAAGGCTTAAAATATCAATAGCAACAGTGATAATTGCTACCCATTTTAATCGGACATTTCCAATCAGAAATAACTGTACGCTATAGTTTGGCACCATCATCGCCGTGGCCGTAACAATAGCTATAACCGAAGCCGATGCCCCTATCAGGCCGTCGCTTCCCGTTATCGGGCCGACAAACAGAAATACTAATGCGCCGGCAAATCCGCCATAAAGATACACGGGCAGGAGCCGTCGGGATGGATTGACCGTGAGAAATATCGTTCCAAACCAATATAGCCACAACATATTGAAAATGAGGTGTAGCAAATCATACTGCACAAACATATAGGTCAATATTGTCCACGGATGAGTAGCCAGGGCGACAAACGATGCCGGCAACTGAACAGCATTAAATCCGGCTTTTATAATCTCGCCATTGCCCGAGAAAGCAGCAACAATAGCAAGGACTCTCAACAATACAAACACTGCAATATTGACCAAAATAATTTTAATCAATATTGACATCGACAACCATCTACTCTTCAACGAGTTGGGTCTGTCTCTCCATTTGTAGCTGTTGAATCTAAAATCGGCCGGCACGTAATATCAGATTGTTTTCAGGAATAAAAATTATTGTTCAGATTGCCATGTTTCTTCCAGTACCAAATCATGAAGAACCCAAAAATCACACCTCCAAGGTGGGCAAAGTGAGCTATGCCGTCAACCAGCCCGGCCGCACTGCTAAGCCCCATAAGCAATTCAATTACAACAAACCCTATAACCATCCATTTTGCCTTGATGGGCACCGGAATAAGGAATAGGTACATTGGAGCATTCGGATAAATCATCGCAAACGCAAGGAGAATACCATAAATGGCACCGGAAGCTCCAATTGTCAACATTGCATTGTCAAGATATGAATTGACTGTTTCCATTCCAAGCCCT
>JAFLTJ010000076.1 GCA_022510465.1 Muribaculaceae bacterium | reverse complement strand
TCATTAGCCCCCGACAAAGGCCTGGGAGCGTCAGCGACACAGGCCGGTCGGGGGTATAAGCCATCCCAACCATCATACAACCCCAGAGGGGTTGAACCAACCGCCTCCCATCACGCCGCGTCAGCCCGGAAAGCAGGGCTCCAGGCCTGCGCCTCCATCCGCCTCACGGCTCCGCGTCGCGTCAGCCCGGACAGCAGGGCTCCAATCCTGCGCCAGCGCGGCGGAGCCGCAGCAACTTCGATAACCCCGTACGAGCTCGCCCTGGCGAGCGACGTGCGGGGATCAGCCATCCCAGCACCATCGCACCCCGGAGCGGGTGCTACTTTCCCACCGCCTCCCGGCTTCGCGCCGCGTAGCCCGGAAAGCAGGTCTCCAGGCCTGCGCCCCTCCTCCCCCCTCTTTAACACACCGAGGGAGGACCCACCTTTGAGCCCTCCCTCCGCTTATCGTATTATTTTTTTTATTTTACGCTCAGCTTGAACGCCGAGTTTTCTACCGTCGCAATATAGACACCCTGCGCAGGCACCGGTATCACCTTCTGCGTACCGCGGTAAATAACCACACCGTTCAGATTCACAATCGTCACCTCGCTATCCTCCGCCGCACCGCGTATCTCTATCACGCGCCCGTCGGTCACTACCGTGACACCTGTGCTCAACTCAACCTCCTTGACACCCACTGTCTCCGACACTGCCGTTGTAGTGTAGACTGCTATAACTCGGTCTGTCGTAATTGGGTCAACTGGAACTACGTGACGTTCTGATGATGGATCTAACACATCTGTGTCTGCGTATGTAACGCCTGTGGTTGTTAGATTGCTGAAAGCCCCATTGCCATCACCCTCGGCTCGTGCAATTTCCTCTATCTGAATATCCGCCGGTGTTTGTACCTGCACCTTTGGCAGAGAGTTGTAAACAACGCGGTGCTCGTAGGTCGCATAAGCATCCGACAAGTCCTCCACCGAACCTATTGAACCCGTATTAGTGTCATCGTCGTATGTAACTATCGGAGCTGAATACTTAGGCTTTTCAGATGGGCCACTTACAGGTTCATCCCCGTTCTCTGTCTCCGATTTTGTGTTGCTGTATATCACGCGGATTGTGGGACATACAAATACAGCTACTGCACCCTTAACTGTCGGTACTTCGACTGTCTGCTGCCCTTTGTTTATCACCATATTCCCTTCATATACACGGGCTTCAACTATTACCTGGCCAAATTTATTTGCTACAATTTGGCCGTTTTCAGCGTCTATTGTATGTGTTTCTACATAAACATCTTGTGTATCTGTGCCATCAGAATTGAGCTCAATTTTAAGTTCGTTTTTAATTTCACGTTTTTCGGTGTTGGTGAAGTCGATAATACCCTTATTTGTATTAGGATTCGGGAATGCCCATTCTTTCCTATATGGGTTACCACTCTCATCAGTTCCTACCTCCATTCCGTTAAGGTTGATGTAGTCGTTGAGATTAATCGTCTCTCCGGGGCGCACGAATGCGTAGCTAATCTCCTCCATGTCGCCTATCGACTTGTCGGCTGTATCTAAAATGTCCTCAATGATACAATCAAACTGACTCCAGGGATTGAACTCTCCGTCATCCTCGGTTCCTACCTCTACCGCTCCATTTTCGTCGCGTTTTAAGTATTCAGCGCGATACAAGTCTCCTGACCCTTTGGGCACATGGAGGCAAACCATTCGGTATATATAGTATCCAAACGCTGTCGCAGAGTTCTCTGAGTCATCGTTATTAAATTTTTTGCCAAAAGCATCCTTATGAATTGTCGGAGGAGTAATGGCGTTGCAATTCACGTCGGTCAAAACATAGTCACACTGAATGTCAAATGCTCCTTCACCAATCGTTTCCAATGTAGCCGGCAACTCGAATGCCAATATCTTAGAACCATTAAAAAACGCTTCCTTTCCGATTGATTTAATCCCTTTCCCTAAATGAAAACATCCCGGGGCCATGTTTTGACAACTCCAAAAGGTATAATCCCCAATTTCTTCAACAGAATTTGGTATAGTGAGGCACTTTACTTCCTTACAATTATAGAAAGCGTAGTCGCCAATAGTTTTAACATTATCTCCTATTATTATTTCGGTTGCTTGCTGACACTGATGGAACGCGTATGCGCCAATGGTTGTTACTGAGTTAGGGATATAGATTGATTTAATAGGGCTCGAAGTGGATGCATAAAACGCATAGTCACCTATATATTCGAGCTTGTCATCCCCGAGGAAAATCAAACTGGAAACTTTTGACTGATTACAGAACGCTCTGTCTTCAATTCGTTCAACAGATCCTGGTATGATAACGTTTTCTAATTGGGGGGTTTTATCTGGTGCTTCTGTATCAAAGGCGGATTCACCTATAATTTTTAAACCTTCGTTCAACGTTAATTCTTTGAGTGATACGTTGCCGGCAAAAGCCTTATTGCCAATTATTTCGACCGAACCGGGTATTTCAAGTGAACTGATATTGCTACAATTGTAAAATGCACCGTTTCCTATTTCAGTCATTCCATCGGGAATAACAAGTTTTCGTTGGTCCTCAGGTAAATTGGCGAACAGTGGACAATAAGCAAATGCATAATCTCCAATTTTTGACACATTTGTCAAATCGATAGAAGTGATGCCTGAGCCATAAAAAGCCTCATCCCCGATAATAATATTCTCGCCTTTAAATTCTACTGTCTGTATTGATGTCTTATCTTTACAAATACCATTGGGTATATTCGTGACAGATTCGCCAAAGATTATTTTATTCCAGTTGTTGCATTCGGCAAAAGCATTTTCAGGAATTTCAGTGATATCGGCATCTATCGTAACAGATTTAATGCTGCTTCCTGCAAACGCATAATCGCCAATTGAAACGTTGCCATCAATAGTCAACTCCTCTAATTTAGAACAATAGGCAAACGCATATTCCTCGACCCTTGCCACGCCTTTCAGATCAATAGATGAGATACCCGATCCGGAAAAGGCCTCTTTCCCGATAATAACGTCTGTGCCCTCAATAACAACTGTCGTTATCGAGTCTTTATTTTTGCAAATTCCCTCGGGTATATTCGTGACAGATTTACCAAAGATTATTGTATTCCAGTTTGTGCAATTCTCAAAAACATTATTTGGTATTGCCTTTTCTGTGTCGATAGTGACGGTTGTGAGGCTCCCGCAATTAGAGAACGCACCGTTCCCAATCGAAGATAGATTGCTACCGATTGTTAATTCGGTAAATCCACATCCGCTGAAAGCATAATCTCCAATTGTTTCCAAATTATCAAACGGGAATGTTTTAAGTGAGCTGCAACCGTTAAAAGCATTGTCCCCAACCGAAATTACACTTGCATTTTCGCCGAAAAGCAATTCTGTGTTAGAACAATTCTGAAAGGCGGATTTGCCTATTGTTACATTCTCTCCAAGTATAGTGACAGTTGAAAATGAATGTTCATTGTACACATCATTGATTTTGTATGCGTTATCCGCAATTTTAGTGACGCTTGTGCCTAATACTAATTCTTTCAATCCATAGCAGTTGTCAAACGCAGTCGATGGAATTTCTTTTTCAGTATCAATGGTAAGCGTTGCGAGGCTTCCACAAGTGGAGAACGCATAATCGCCAATTGAAATGAGATTGCTGCCAATCGTTAGTTCGGTAAATTCACATCCGAAGAAAGCATACTTACCAATGGTCTCAAGATTCTCAAATTGGAAAGTCGTAATGCTGTTTTTGGCAATAGCGTATGCTCCGACTTCTGTAATACCTGGGGCATCAAGTGAGGTGAGTCCTATGCCACAGAACGCACCTTCCTCGAGCTTTGTAACACTGGATGGTAGCTTTATCGATCGTAGATTAGTATCATAACTACTTTTACAGGCGAAACTATATTTTCCGATTGCAATTACGGTCGCTTCTTTATTATCGTTATTTTCATCATATACAATCTCGGGGATTTCAAGGACTTCTCCACCCCAACCGGGTTTGTTAGGACCTCCGGATTTGTTGCCGTTGTCATATTCGATGTTCCACTGATCAAGTTTCGTTATGACGAGATCTTCGGCCTGTGTCCTAACTTCGGTCTTAGAGACCCACTCATACCAAATGTTACCATATTGAAACACATCGCCAACCTCAACCTCGGCCATGGCCGAGAGTGATGTAAATATCGTCAGTATAAATAGTAATTTCTTTTTCATAGCCTATATATTGTAATACGCTGATTTGTGCGCTTTTCTTTATTTATAAATCGTGAATAATAACCTTGAAATTGCCCTGGTCACCCACTGTATCCCCAGTGTTATCGATGTAAATGTAAAATATTCCCTGGCTCGGTATCCATATTTTACCATTCACTAAATCGCTCTTTTGGGAGTCATAGTTCACCGGTTTTTTATTGACGTCGGTAATATTTATCTCTGCCTCCGATAGATTTGCGATATCTTCATAGTTAGTTCCATCGCGGCTACCGTCATACATAACTGTAATCTCGTGCCCCCTAACCTGTAAATTAAGGCCTGAGCTACCTACGTTTTCTGGTACATCTCCGTTCTTATAGTCTTGGCTGAGTTCTTCGCTGATTACAAAAACCATATCACCCTCAATCGGGTCTTTTGATTCATAATAACCATCGTTATCGTTAACCTTAAGGTCATCATTATCATTGAGGTCGGGCCCGTATGCAACCTTGGCTGTGATGTCTTCCCAGTCACTATCGTCGCGTTTCATCATCACGCAGTTAATGTGATATTCGTTGCTTCTGGTCAGTTCTATTCTTGCAGGCTGTTTAAAGGTCTTCTGATAGCTGTACACAATCCCCTCCGGAGACAGAACAGTGATTGTTGGGCACACAAACACTGCAAAGTGGTGCACCTCTGTGCTGTTGGGCAACGTCGCCGTCAGGAATGTCTCGCCAAACCTGGTTCCCTTGACATATATCGCCTCTGCCTCAGTGTCACGTTGCAACGTCGCTATACCCTCGTTGGCAACCTCCCAGTGATATTCAAGCACATCATGAACATTCGGATCCTGAGGCTCATCGCCCATTTTAATATCATTTGAGCGGTGAAAAATATCGCGTAGGTTTCGCTGGTCGTCTTTCCCTAAAAACACGTAACCCTCCGATTTTTCAAGCTTCTCGATAATCCCTTCCATGTTTAGATTTTTGCCGGCGCTCCCCTGCGTGTCTATATCTTGCGCGCAGAGATTCATAGCAAACGCCATTGCCAGCAAAACCGTTAGAATTTTTCTCATATAAATTTTTCTAAAATGTTGATTATTCGTATGTTTAGTCTTAGATTCTGTTTGCGGATTTGATATTACCGTTCGCAGTGTACCATTTTATTCAAATTAGCCGCAAATTTAATGTCATTTATCCCACTTTCACCCCTTTTTTATGTTAAAATTTCACACACCCCTCTATTTTTAACACACTTTAACACTCCGCCCCTCTCTCCCGCCTCTCCTCCTCGTAGCCGCTAACTTAGTTCACTTTGTTGATATCGACACCATGCTTCCTCGGCCGACATTATGACGGGGTTGCCATTTTCATCGCTTGTCACAATATCCTGTCCCAACCTCATTTTTAGTTGCAACATCTTCTCATACGAGGCCTTTAGGCCATCGTTGAGCAGTTTTTCATATTCCTTTAATTCCTGTTCAGACATATTCAACCCTGTTCAGCCTTCCTCCCGAATTGTTGGATGAGTAAACCGGAATAGAAGCCCCGGAGGTATAGACAGCGTCAGGTCGTGGCGATTGCATATATCCCTGTTCATTCGTAAAACAAACAATGTTTTGTTCGAGAGCTTTCTCTATTTTACACATCGTTTGAAGTCCCAGGTTCTCTTTCCCGCTTAAAATCTTGGTAACCTGGGTCGGCGACACGCCGAGACGCTTCGCAAGTTCGCTTTGCGTGATGTTTTTACTGCGGAGTATTTTCCTGACAGTCAATGCAAAACGCAGCGACATAGCCTGCCATTCGCGGTTTTTCTCGCGATATTCTATTTCTTCCCGTTCGCTTTCAGTCATTTGTCTGGAAGCCTGTTTCATCTTTTCAACGTCAAATTTCATGGCTCACTACTTTTAAATGTCATCGCTATCTGTTATTCCATTGGCCTTTAGGTAACTTAAAACCGCGTCTATCTTATTGAAAACCGCGTCTTTCAATACCGGTGAACTTTGTATCGTCGCTCCAAGTTTTATGCCTCCGTAAACTATCAGATAGCAGTTAGAATCAATCTTTATCGCATATAACCTAAGCAACGACGGAGTGCTCGTTCCGTATGATTTTACCGGCTCTAAAGACCACAAGCATTTGTATTTACCTCCTAAAAAGTGGAAATATTCATCAAAATCGGGCTTAACATTGTTAGAGCTGTTTTCAACTAAAACTTTGATGTACTCCTCAAGATTATCCGCTTCATCGATAACGCGCATTGCCGATTCTTCAGGTTCATCCGGGTTCAATCCGGCCTTTATCCAAAAATCGTTATTTACAAAGTCCCTATTCTCAGAAAAGAATGTTACCAAGTAATCCAAATCGTACCATTGACGAAAAACGCGATGGTATTCACTTAAATCACACTCGTCAAAACTGATGCTGTATAGATAATCTTTATATATTTCTACAATTTCCATTAACCCAAAGGTTTATTCTATCGGCAAAAATATGGCATAATTTATGATTATGCAAATTTTATCGAATAAAATTTACTCATAGGTTAAATTTATTCTGACATAGCCTCTTTTTTGACCTCCCGGCTCCGCTCCATCCCGGACCAGTAGGCTTCCAAGCCTGCACCCATCACATAGCTGTCAGCCAACCGCAGCCTGTCATCCTCTCCTCCCTGCGAAATTGCCCGGAGGGCATAAAGATTGTTAGCCCTCGACTTTCGAGCCGTTAGGCGAGTTGTCGGGGGTTGCTTCCAAGCCTGCACCCATTATGGGCACCCCTCCATTCACCGCGCTATCTGATTTGTCGCAGATTGATTGCCACGCCCGGCAGGGCATCCCCGTCGTATATCACCGCAGACCTCTCCACATCGTCACCCATAATCTTGGCAAGATATTTGAGATTCTTGGTAAAATCGGCATTGAACGTCTTGGATGACTTAATTTCATAAAGGGATATAGCCCGGCCATCGGTCTTAACAATATCAACCTCATGACCCCGCTCCTCACGGTAGAAATACAGATTGGGAACATTGTTGTCGCGCCCAGGCTCTTTGTAAAACTCAGCCACCACCATGTTTTCAAAAATCGCACCTCGCAGAGGGTGAGTGGCGAGTTGACCACAATCGTTGATTCCCAGCAGGAAACATAGCAGACCGGTATCGTAGAAATATATTTTATGGGATTTTGTCAGTCGCTTCTCGATGTTGTTAAAGTAGGGCGGAAGCGAAAAAACAATATATGACGCTTTAAGTATCCCTAACCACGATTTTATTGTTGGCGACGAAACCCCCGTGGCAGCCGATATCGAAGACGCATTAAACTCGGTTGATACCCTTCCGGCGAGTATTTTCACGAAAGTTTGAAATTGTTCCAGATTTTGGATAGTTTTTATTTTTCTTACATCCCTTTCGACGTATGTCGCGTAATAGTTTGAGAAAAAGAGAGTAGGCGGAATCCCTTTTGCTATTACGCCCGGGTAGAACCCGTTGAAAAGCAGTTGGTCGGTTGGTGTTTGGTCAATATATTCGCGCACTTCTCCAAACGAAAACGGCATTAGATTGAACAGCGCGGCTCGCCCTGCGAGCGACTGCGTGATATTTTCCATCAAGGCAAAATTGTTGCTTCCCGTCAGAATGAATTTCTTGTTGGGGTTGTCATCCACGCAAATCTGAATGTAGGAGAACAGTTCCGGCATATTTTGCACCTCGTCAATTATGATTCGGTCCCCCGAGTCAAAAATAAACCGCTTAGGGTCATCCTTGATGTACGACCTTAGAGCAATGTCCTCCAAGTTGTAATAGTCATAGTCGGGCCATTGATTCTTGCAGAGGGTGGTTTTCCCCGTTTGCCGCGGACCGGTAATTATGATAACTTGGAAATATTTGTCGGCCTCCGTTATTTTGGGCGAGATAGAGCGAGGTATATAGTTCATAAAAGTGCGGAAATTTAAAATCAGATTTTAATTTTCCGCAAAAATAAACATAAAAAATCAAAAAAACAAACCCGCCGCGCCAGCTCGGACAGCAGGCTTCCAAGCCTGCGCCCATTTGTGGTCGCCCATCCTGCCGCACCGCGCCATCCCGCACCGCGAAATTGCCCGGAGGGCATAAAGCTTGTAAGCCCCCGACAAAGGTCCCGGAGCGATAGCGACGCTGGACCGGTCGGGGGTCAACGGATCATTATTCCATACCTACCCCGGTAGGGGTTGCACTTTTTTGTCCTTTCATCCATAAATCAACCGTTTAGTTCTATCTAATTCCTTCTTGAAATGCGGATTAGTGACATAATCATCAACCACCACGTCAACTCTCCTCATCAGCGCATCCTCCAGTCCGTGGATGAAATCAAAAAACAAATCGGCCCAATCCAATTTTTCATTTGAAATCTGTTCTCTGTCAAAATCAACCGAGAAATCAATATCGCTATTGTCATTGAACCTATCGGTCAGAACAGAGCCAAAGACATACAATTTTCTGACTCTGTATTTTTTACAGAGTTCAATAATTCTGTCAATATTCAATTCAATTAATTTCATAGTAGGGCCATAGATTCCTTGGTTCCCGCAAAAATAAACATAAAAAATCAAAAAAACAAACCCCTCGACTTGCGTCGGGGGGTGTAGTGGTGGGCGCTGACGGATTCGAACCGCCGACCCTCTGCTTGTAAGGCAGATGCTCT
>JAFLTJ010000075.1 GCA_022510465.1 Muribaculaceae bacterium | reverse complement strand
GACGGTATCGTTGCTGGTTAGCGTTCAGGCATCGGCACTCAATGCGTCTTACTATGCCACACAATCGGTTTTGAACAATGGTAAATGGGTCAAAATCAAGGTTAACAGCAATGGGATGCATCGCATTACATACGACCAGTTGCGTCAATGGGGGTTTAGCACTCCCGAGAATGTAAATGTCTATGGATTTAGCGTGCCGCGTATCTCGGACCATACTACAACCGAAAGTATGCCCGACGACCTTCCGATGACGGCCGTGTATCACGCAGAGAACAGCTTGCTGTTTTATGCCGAGGCCGACTGCTCGGTAGATGTAGTTCCTGGCCGCCAGCCGAGCGTCAAGCGTAATCTTGGCGACCGGGCCGGATATTATTTTCTCAGGGAGGATGCAGCTCCGAGCAGCTTGAGGGTGATTGACGAGAAGACGGCCTCGGAAGAGACGCCGTTGAATACTCATACCTCATGCATTTACATTGAGCCCGAAGAGGATAATCCGGTGCACATGGGCGCTCTGTTTTATTCAAACCCCATTGGCACTCAAGGCCGGGTGTTCAACCTGCCTTTCCGTGACTGGACTACGGAAACTGAAGCGCGGTTGTATTACAACTATGTCGGCACGACCGAAAGCACTGTCAATGGGCCTGATATAACGTTTGGCGACGGTGTCAAGTTGGCCGGTCATACAGCCGGAATACTGACGAATAACAGGTTGATTTCGCCTTATAATGCTTATAACCAGTCGAGTACCGGAGTGATGCGCATCAATAAGGAGAATGAGAATCTGCATGAGGTTAAGCTGACGTTTGCACGCCCAAGCAACAGCGACATCAGCTACTTTGCTCTTGATAATCTTTCGATGCAATACACTCGCGACAATAGCCTGTGGGGGCTGTCGGAGCTTGTGATGAACTGTGACGGTGCAACCGGTCGCCGTGTTGCTATCAAGGATGCCACCGCCGGCACGCAAGTGTGGAACATAACCAATCGTTTCGATATAGGCTCCTACGCGACAACCTACGATGGGTCGGCATCGACTGTCGAAATCGTTTTGGCAAAGGATGAGGCAAGCGCTCTTATCGCGTTCAATCCCGAGGCGACTTTCCCCGCACCGGAATATGTAGGAACTGTTGAGAATCAGGATTTACACTCGATAGCTACTCCCGATATGGTGATTATCACGCTCAAAAATCTGTTGCCGCAGGCCGAAAAGATAGCGGCGCTGCACAAGCAGTATCAGGGTTATGACGTTGCGGTCATAGACCAGGAGGAGATTTTTAACGAATTTAGCTCGGGAGCGCGGTCGGTTGACGGGTATCGTCGTTTTATGAAGATGTTGTATGACCGCGACAGGAGTAAACTTAAATATCTGTTGTTGCTCGGCCCGGCGTCGTTTGACAACCGTGGATTGTATATTGACGCGACCGATAATTTGATGACCTATCCGGCGGAGAGGCCCGACCATGCATGCAATACATCGGTTTGCTATACTTCCGACGGTTTCTTTGGGATGCTTGACGACGGATTCCAGCTTAGCAATATAACTACCCGAACGCTGAATGTGCCTGTTGGCCGTATCCCAACCAGTGATGTGACCAAGATAGAGGCTTATATCAACAAGATAGGTAATTATTTTGAGGAGGCTCCGATTGACGGCAGCTATAACAAGGCATTTATTCTGACTTGTGACGGAGATGAAAATTCGCATCTTCTTCAGGGGAACGCTCTTTCAAACATAATAAATAAGGCCGACGGGGCTGTTAATGTTGTGAAAGGCTTTATGGCCCTATATAAGAACACTAACGGAGTGCCCAAGACGCTTAAGAAGATTTATGCTGAGGAATTTGCCCGTGGTCAAGGTTTCTTTGTGTATGCCGGTCATGGCGGAAGTGGAGGTTTGGGACAGTTGTTGTCGGTTCTCGATGTACCCAAGCTGACCTTTGGCGCATCCCCGTTGGTAATGCTTCTGTCGTGTGAGGCAAATGTGTTTGATACCGAGTCAAATGATATAACGCGTGAGTTCCTGTTTACAAAGGCTGGTCCGGCCAATGTGATAGCAGCCGGTCGCTCTATTTATCAGTCATGTAATATAATCTATGGCGAGGCTATAGCCCGCAATTATTACAATACCGGTGCGGCCTGCGTTGGAGACGTGTTTATCCGCGCTCATAATCAAACGAGCAGTGAGGGCGACAGCCAGCGCAAAAACAATCTTTGTTTTGACCTCATGGGTGACCCCGCGTTGCCAATCTATCGCCCGGTGGATAAGGTCGTTGTCAACACTGTTAACGAAGAAAGTATAAGTGCCGAAAGTCCGTTGGAAGTAATTCCGCTGGAACCGGTTAAGGTGGCCGGCGTTATCAACCGACCCGACGGAACGGTTGACGCGGATTTCAACGGTGATATGTTTGTGTCGTTATTCTACTCGCCCAAAACGGTTAAGTCTTTGACATCGGCCGGCGACCCGGAATCGGTTGACGTGAAGGTTGAGGACCAGATTCTGGGTATATATTCGGCAAAGGTTGTGAACGGAGAGTGGGAGGCAACGATTGTGGCGCCGGAACCTATTGCAGCCGGAAGCAGTAATAAACTGACGTTCTTTGCCCGTTCGACCGACCGAGTGGCTGCGTCTGGAGTCGAAATGGCCGCTATCGCGGTTAATGCAACCAGGGCAGACGGGCAGACGGCAGACACAACGCCTCCGGTAATTGAGGAAATGTATCTCAACACAAAGGCGTTTATCGACGGCTCGGTTGTAGGCGACAATAACACTCTGGTTGCCAAAATCCTTCCAGATGAAAGTGGTATAAATTTCTCGTCAAGCATCATTGGAGGCGCAACCCGGCTTGTTCTTGACGGAAATCACACGTATGCCGATGTAACAGGCGCAATGTCATATAATTCTGACGGGTCGATTACTCTGTCATACAATCTGAGCGGAATGGCCGAGGGTAAGCACAACCTGGAGCTTATGGTTACCGACAATGCCGGCAATCACGCAACCCGAAATCTGTCTTTTGTGACGATGAACAACGTGGCTGTAAATCTTATTGCCGATACCTACGTGGCTCGCGAGTCGGTGGAATTGTCACTTGACCACAATCTCAATGTTGAGGACTTTACGGGTCGCATTTATGTTGAGACGGCTTCGGGTGAAACTGTATTTACCAAAGATGAATGTTCGTTCCCGTTTGAGTGGGATGTTAAGGATAATAACGGAAAACCTTTGGCCGACGGAACATATCGCGTGTATGCGACAGTGAAATCGGGTGGATTGCTGACATCAACTCCCCGCACTTTTGTAACCGTAATTGCACCGCGTTAACCGACTGATAAATTGATAATGCCGCTATAACCCCGACCGTGGGTTAGTGGCCTGAAATAAAGAGGCACCCGACATCAACGTCGCGTGCCTCTTCTCGTATCAGATATAAATAAAAGGATGAATAATTGTGTCCTTTTGGAGTGATATTTGCAAAAATAATAACAATAATCCATATATCCAACAATTTTGGTGGATTTTTGCTATTTTTTTGTTGCTGCACTGACGGATTCTCGTCAAGTTTCTATAACTTAGGGTGAAATCCCCTAAACAATATTCTTATTAAAAAGTGACCGTGAGAAACTTAAAGTAAACCTCGTCTCTTGAGTGAAATATGAAATGCAAAAATGTGCAAAAATAAACGAAGTGTCAGCAATAATGTCTACTTTTGTGAAAATTAAAGTAAGAGGTGCTTGGTTGCACCTAATTGCCGAGTCAAAAATAAAATGAAAATAACAATAGTTGGTGCAGGTCGCATAGGAGTTCATCTGTCAAAATATTTTGCGGATGAACAGCAAGATGTTTTTCTTGTAGATAGCAATCCTAAGAATTTGACTATACTTGAATCTGATTTTAACCTACGCACCTATTGCGGAGAGCCAACGGACTTTGAAACTCTGCGGGAGGCCAATTCTGAAAATGCGGATATTTTTGTGGCGGTTACTGCAAATACCGCTGAGAATTTGGTGGCTTGTTCGATGGCTAAATCCATGGGGGCCAAACGCACGATAGCTCGAGTGGAGCGATACAACTATCTAATGCCCTCAAATGCCCCGGTGGTTAAACGAATGGGTGTTGACCACGTGGTTTTTCCCGATTTTCTTGCTGCTCAGTCTATAATCAGTTCGTTGGAACACGCATGGAGCAAGGATTGGTCGGAGTTTGAAGGAGGGGCAATCATTATGGTTGCCGTTGAAGTTACGGAACGTTCAAAAATCCAAGGATACCAGTTGAAAGACTTATTTACAGAAAATCGCTCATTACATGTATCGGCATTAAGAAGAAATCACCGAACCATAATTCCCCATGGAAACGACAGGATTTTACCTGAAGACATACTGTACGTAACGGCCACCTCACCGGGACTTGACAAAATAAAGGATTTGATAAGCATTGAACCGCTGACTGTCAAAAAAGTATTACTCATGGGAGGAAGTACTGTGTCGGAACTAATAGCGAGGACATCCTATAAGAAATTCTCGTGTACGATAATAGAGAAAGACCGCGAGAGGTGTCACCGACTTATGGAGTCGTGCCCCGGAAGTGAAATAATTTGTGGAGACGGCAGCGAGTTGGATGTTTTGGAAGAAGCCGGCATACGCAAGAGCGACGCTTTTGTTGCCCTAACTGACAATACCGAGAGTAATATCCTTTCGTGCTTGACTGCCGAAGATTTAGGAGTGAAGAAAAATATAGCCGAAGTTGAGAAAGAACAATTGATTGAAAAAGCTGAGTCATTCCGGCTTGACACAATAATCAACAAACCTATAATCACAGCAAATGCAATATTTCAGTTGATATTGGATGCCAATATAGATTCATCAAAATGTTTCGTTCTCCCGGATGCAGATGTCGCAAGGATAACTGTTAAGACCGGATCGTTTTTGACAAAAGGGAAAGTAAAGGATTTGAGACTGCCTATGGAAGTCACATTAGCAGGGCTGATAAGAGACGGCAAAGGAGAAATGGTAACCGGCATGACACAATTCTTACCAGGAGATACTGCGATTGTTTTCTGTATGGCGGGAGCACTTAAAAGGGTTGAAAACCTGTTTGGCAAATGAGGTCTCTTTCTTCTACAATACGCTCGGCTAACAGCCGGCAAATCAATTTCCGGAAGCAACTCAACCTTTTGGGATTACTTCTTATAATCGAGGCCGCTTTCTTGGCGGCGCCTCTCTTGGTTTGCGTTTTTATGGGAGAGCCCGACTGGTTGGCTTTTTTGATTACAGTTGGTGTAACTTCAATTTGCGGATTGATATTGCGGACAGCTATCAAGCCACAGAGTGACAACCTCGGTCGCAAAGACGGTTGCATGATTACCTGTATGGTTTGGATTGTTTATTCGTTATTCGGCATGTTGCCGTTCATTCTCGGTTCGCCACAACTCAATATCAGCGAGGGATTTTTTGAAGCCATGTCAGGATTTACTACTACCGGAGCTACAGTTATTCGAGATATTGAGTCTTGCAGCCATGGGGTTCAGCTATGGAGAGCATTGACACAATGGATTGGGGGATTGGGAATAGTATTGTTTACTCTGGCTGTCATTCCTTCGCTCAATAATAGTCGAGGTATTTTTATGTTTCATGCTGAGGTGTCGGGCATAACGCACGATAAGATTGGGGCGCGTATAGCTAATACTGCAAAAATACTGTGGGGACTTTACGGAGTCCTCACATTGATATTGATTAGCCTTTTGTGGATAGGTCCTATGAATTTTTTCGAAAGTGTGTGTCATGCTTTCGCTTGCATTTCCACAGGAGGCTTTTCTGTTCATAATGACAGTATTGCGTCGTATGAATCATTCTACGTCAAACTTGTGTTAACGGTCTTTATGTTCATAGGGGGTGTAAACTTTGGCTTGATATTCGTAGCCATAAGAGGAAAGTTAAGAGCCTTATGGCAGAACGATGTGTTCCGCACTTACCTGTGGCTGATTGTTATAAATTACATTGTTACTCTAATTTCCATATTTCATGCCGGTAGTTGGCAAGGTTGGCAATCATTGACAATAGACCCTATATTCCACATTGTGTCTGCTATGACTTCCACCGGATTCGGCGCAGGTAACTTCGAGATGTGGGGAGAACTTGCTTTGGTGCTTACAATACTGATGATGTACTTCGGGGCTTGTGCCGGTTCGACAACAGGAGGAGCGAAGATAGACCGGTTGCTCTACTTGCTAAAAAACTTCAAAGTGGAGATAAAACGTGCCGTATCGCCCCGAAGCATGAAAGCTGTGAGGATAAACAATATGGTTATAACATCGGAGAATACTAATGAGATTATAGCATTCCTTTTAATTTATACGGCACTGATTTTGTTTGGCGGCATATTGCTGTCGGCAATGGATTTTCCGATAGTGGATGCCTTCTTCTCGTCTATTTCCTGTGCATCAAATAATGGACTTGGGGCAGGGGTGACGGGAGTGACCGGCTCGTTTGATTTCGTTCCCTCTGCCGGGAAATGGGTGATGTCAATCTTGATGTTGGCCGGTCGTCTTGAGGTTTTTGCCCTTATAATGATGGTTACACCCTCTTTTTGGAGGAAATAGTGTTTGCGAAGCTAGCATACCCTGCCACAAAAGCGAGCGACCCAGATTGATTGTTTGCCTTTGTAGTGGGGACTCGGTTGTTGTATGACTCGGAGATTGAAAAGTATAGTTTGTTGTACTTTTTCTTGGGGGGTGCAAAAATTTATTATTATTTTTGCTGCAAAGTTTATCATACCATACTATGGAGCTAAAAGATGTCATGAAGCAACGTCGAGAATTACTATCTTGGCTTGCTGACCGCAATGGCAGACAAAGACTTTATTGGAGCTATAAATGTTAGGAGGATAAAAAATGATTGAAATAAATAATTGTCCATCTTCACTGCAAGACGGGTATGATACATATAGTCCTAAAGCCATAAAAACGCTTTTGGGAGGGGTATTTTTTATTGGGGGATGTAGAGGATGGCGGAGTTGGTGGAGTCGGCAATCTGGTAGTTGTTGCTTTTGAGGAATGACAAAATCAGGTTGGTTTTAGGAATGGTGTGAAAGGGGTCTTGCGTGCCGCCTCCGGCCGCATATTCATCGCTTGGGTTCCAATCAATGGCTCCGATGGAATTGAACCGCTGAAGGAGCACTGCCGGCAGCTGCCCGGGTTTTATTTTGTCAAGACGGCTTTTTATCTCGGTTTCGCTCAAAAGTTCCGGCCAGCTACAGCCTATTGCCGGGCGTGTTGCCGTGAGATAGTTAATCATAGGGGCACTGCCATAGACAAGGAGGGTGTCGCCCGGCTCAAGTCGGCGGTCAATCATGGCGGTCATTGTGCTGACAGTCTCGACGCGGGCGGCCGAGGTGTAGATACCTTTGGCACGGGGAGCCTTGAGCTCTTGCAGGTTGGCTGATAACGGAGTAGGGTCGAAATAGGTCCCGGCGACGACAAGGGTATAGAATGAGATAATGGTGAATATCACGGTTGCGGAAGTGACGACAGCCGGTTTTACGGGTGTAAGATATGGCGGCTTGAATCGCGACAGACCGGCGAGAGCGGGCGGCATGGCTGCGAAAAGGATTATAGCTCCGTTGTTTATCATTCCGCCGTCGCTACCCATCGGAATGATAAACATCGCGAGTGTTCCTCCGACAGCAATTGTTTTAAGCATTATTTCTGTTTTTGAGACGATAACGGCCAGGCAGCCGGTAACTGATAGGGCGGCGAGTAGAAAAACCGGTTGGCATCGCAGGCATTGTCTTGTAAATATGGCAGCTACGAAAATGTAGGCGAGTAACCGTATGATGTTGTTGACTCTGTTTTTACCAACGTAAGAGCAGATTGTGAGGCATACGAGAATGTAGACTACCTGCCTGGCGATAGCGATGTATCCTCTGACCTGAGTGTTTATCAGATTGACCAGCCCGTGACTCTGAGTGCTGTCGGAGGCTGTGGCGGTCAGTGATTTGAGTGTTTCGAGGTATATGTCGAGGTGTCCAGTCATGTGCATGGCCGATAAAGCGGCGCATACTGCCAGGATATATCCGCCGATAAAGAAGCATGATAACTTGATGATGTATGCGGGTTTGTGTTTTGAATATATTCCGTGTATTACCGGTAGAATGACAAATAGGATGTCTAATATGTTTGGCACACGTGAGAATAGATTTATACCGAAGATTAGGCCGCTGAGGAAGATTAGGCTATACCGGTTGTTTTTCAAGGCGATATACATCACTGTTAGTGCGGCGGCGATTAAGGTGACGGTCAGAGTGTCGTTGTAAAAGGCCATTGGCATATTGAAATATCCGGCAAAAATCATAATTGTTCCGGCAAGTATCCATTTAAACGGCACGAAACGGCGGCAGGCAATATAGATGGCTGTGGCGGATAACAGATTGAAAATCAGGCCGAGTATTCTGATTCCAAACACGCCGCTACCCGGGAATATTTTTAGCCACAATCCGCCGATGACGCCACTGAGGTAGTACATGAAGTTGTGGCCCACGGAGGCGGGGCTGTCAAAGATATTGTCGTAGAATGTCATGTAGTAGCCGGTATCGCAGATGTCGAAGCCTATGATTACCGTTATGAGCTGAATTGCGATAGATGTAATCCACAGGATTGCCGTTTGTCTGATTGTGATGGATGGGCTTGTATTGGTCATTGGTCTTTATCTTTCGTTAGAGTGTTGATTGATTTGCAAAAATACAAAAATCAGAGAATTATGGCAAAATTGCGAAAAAAGCCGGAGTAAATTTGCACAAATGACAATAAAGCGTTACCTTTGCAACGCTTTAGAGCTGAGGCTTTGGGCGTGATGATTGTCTTATGGTGTAATGGTAGCACTGCAGTTTTTGGTTCTGCCT
Organism: Muribaculaceae bacterium; assembly: GCA_022510465.1. Classification (GTDB taxonomy): domain Bacteria; phylum Bacteroidota; class Bacteroidia; order Bacteroidales; family Muribaculaceae; genus HGM05190. The sequence continues at coordinate 7 of JAFLTJ010000075.1, read as the reverse complement.
GTCTTGG
>JAFLTJ010000074.1 GCA_022510465.1 Muribaculaceae bacterium | reverse complement strand
GTCGACGATAAACAGCTGACTCTGTTTTAATTCCTTATCTCGAACTCACGTTAAGAGTAGATTGTTGATGACGTGGACACATAATTGGATAAAAGGGTACATATTGTTCTAATATGTACCCTAAAATGGATATTCGGGTACATGTCATTCCTATTATGTACCCAAAAACCTAATTTCGGGTACATATATCTTTTTATAATTGGTAGTGATAATTTTATACCCCCATCATCAACTTGTTAGACAGAACCATTTTTTACACCTTCCTTAAGAATTTCTTCAAATTTCTGTAAGGTAAGCACATAACCACTCAACTTACCATCTTCCTGATAGGTTTTAGAAATGTAAACGTCTATTTTTACGACTGCGTTACATAGCCGAAGCTGCACCGGAATTTGATTCCGATACAGCCTCGGCTATCGTTTTGTAATCTGTAATTATTTGGCTATTAGCAGGAAATAATTCTTTTTGCCACGCTGGGCAAGAATGTATTTATCATTGAGAAGCATGTCGGCCGACGTTTCGGTGTAGGGGTCGGTAATTTTCTCCTTGTTAATCGAAACACCGCCTTGCTGGGCCATCTTGCGCATTTCGCCCTTTGACGGGAACACTTTTGTTTTCTCGGCAAGAAGGTCAATGAGCTTGATTCCCTGAATAATTTCCTCTCGCGATACTTCAAACGTCGGAACCCCCTCCATAACGGCTAGAAGAGTAGCCTCATCGATACGATGCAGAATCTCACCGGCCTTGTTGGAGAACAATATCTGTGACGCCTCAACGGCAGCCTCATAGTCGGCCGCAGAGTGAACCATCGTGGTAATCTCCTTGGCAAGACGTTTCTGCAAGGGTCGGTCACCGGGATTTTCAGCCTGTTGCTTCACGAGGTCCTCAATCTCTTCCCGCGACAGTTCCGTGAATATTTTGATATATTTCTCGGCATCCTCGTCAGACACATTGAGCCAGAACTGGTAGAACTTGTATGGAGAGGTATAGCGCGGGTCAAGCCACACGTTACCGCTCTCGGTTTTCCCGAACTTACCGCCATCGGCCTTAGTTATCAGCGGACAAGTCAGCGCGTAGGCCTCGCCACCGGCCACACGGCGAATCAGCTCCGTTCCGGTAGTTATATTACCCCACTGGTCGCTGCCACCCAACTGGAGACGGCAATTCTTCTCACGATAAAGATTCAGAAAGTCATACCCCTGAACAAGCTGATAGCTGAACTCGGTAAACGACATCCCCTCGCGAGCCTCCCCGCTCAGACGCTTCTTGACCGAATCCTTAGCCATCATATAGTTAACAGTTATATGCTTGCCGACGTCGCGGATAAAATCCAGGAAAGAGAACTCCTTCATCCAGTCGTAGTTATTCACCATTTCGGCTGCATTGGGCGCGTCTGAGTCAAAATCAAGAAATTTGGAAAGCTGTTTTTTGATAGCCTCCTGATTGTGCCGCAAAGTCGCCTCATCGAGAAGATTACGTTCCTGGCTTTTCATCGACGGGTCGCCTATCATACCGGTCGCACCCCCTATCAACGCCAGCGGCTTGTGTCCCGAGCGCTGAAAATGCTTGAGCATCATTACTCCTACAAGATGTCCTATGTGAAGCGAATCGGCCGTCGGGTCAATTCCCAGGTAAGCAACAGTCATCTCTTTGCCAAGCTGCTCCTCCGTACCGGGCATCATCTGATGAATCATCCCGCGCCACTTAAGTTCTTCTACAAAATTCATTCTGATATATTGTTTTACGATTTATACAAGACAGGCAAGAGCGTCGGCAATGCGCTTCATAGCCTCGCGAATAGTATCATCGGCCGTTGCGTAGCTCAGGCGGATATAGCCCGGGCAGCAAAACGCCTCGCCATCCACCGTTGCCACGTGGGCCTTTTCAAGCAAATACATAGCTATGTCGCCCGAAGTCTCCATAACGACGCCGTCGGGCGTGCGGCGGCCTAAGAATGCCGTAACTTTCGGGAATAGGTAGAAAGCGCCCTGCGGCTCATTTACTTCCAATCCCTTAATCTCCCTGGCCAGCGAAACCACTAAGTCTCGACGGCGCTGAAATGCCAGGCGCATCTCTTCCACACACTCCTGCGGCCCGTTATAAGCCGCCTCGGCCGCTTTCTGCGCTATTGACGACGGGCCCGACGTATACTGGCTCTGTAACTTGGTAACAGCCTTGGCCACTGCCGTCGGCCCGGCCATATAGCCAATTCGCCATCCCGTCATGGCATACGCTTTCGACACTCCGTTGATTACAACCACCCTGCCGGCAAGCTCGGGGAACGACGCCAGCGACGTAAACGAACCCGTAAAATTGATATGCTCGTATATCTCATCGCTGATAACAAGAATCTCGGGATGGCGAGCCACAACATCCACTATCGCCTGAAGCTCCTCTCGTGAATACACGCTACCCGTAGGATTAGACGGAGAGCACAGCAACAACACCCGGGTGCGCGGAGTGATGGCCGCCTCTATCTGGGCTGCTGTAGCCTTGAAATCCTGCTCTATTCCGGCCGGAACAAGAACATTTTTCCCCTCGGCCAGCTTCACCATCTCAACATAGCTCACCCATGCCGGAACAGGGATAATAACCTCGTCACCCGGATTGACAACCGAGAGTATGACATTGCAAAGAGCCTGTTTCGCCCCGTTTCCAACCACAATGTCTCCCGCTCCGAATTTTACTCCGTTCTCTACATCCAGTTTACGCGATATCGCCTCCCGAAGCGACTGATAGCCGCCAACCGGCGTATAGAACGTATAATTGTCGTCAATAGCCTTTTGGGCAGCAGCCTTGATGTGCTCGGGAGTGTTAAAATCCGGCTCACCTACCGAGAGATTTATTACATCAACACCTCGAGCTTTCAGCTCATTACTACGTTGCGACATCGCAAGCGTTTGCGACGGAGACAATGATTTGATACGGTCAGAAATCTGCATAGAAAAAACATTTTTTATTGCCCACAAAAATACGCACAATTCATGGAACTACCAAACCACAAAAATAAGAATCGACATCCGCCGATTAAGATTGAAATATTTTTACTAATTTTGCACTTCATTTGTATAACAACGTTTTCTGATGGAAATGCCGGATAAGACTTCTATGACGCATACATCCCTCGACCCGCAATTTTTGCCAACAACCGTCGAGGGAACCCTGCTGCGCAAGCTGACCGGCAAGCGAATACCCCCGACGGCCGAGTTGCGACACCTGCTGATGTCCACCCCTTTCAACAACCTTTTCGACTCATTGCGCAAATCGGCGCTCGACCTATCTTCGCGCAACGGATATGACGCCGCCATCACAACCTTTGAAACCGCAAACAACCTCGTTTGCAACATCATTGCCGGCGACGACAACGACCGCCTGCAAGACGTCAACACCGTCATTCTACACATACTGACCGCGTTGCACATTCAGGCCGGGAACCCCGAAAACGCCCGTAAAACCGCGGCCCAAGCGCTAAACAACCTCTCCCACAACCCCAAGCGTCGCGACGAGCCGTTTCTGACGCTTTTGGCCACCATTCTCTTCGACATTTCAGGCCTGCACGCCGACGCTTCCGAGTTCAAGCAAGCCGAACGAGAGCTTGAAAAATCGCTCAAACTGTTCGACAGGCTCGGTTCTGCCAACCCCGACCGCTATGCCTCGGCCCACGTCATTGCCACCGCGCGAGCAACTCAGGTCTACCGAAACCGCGTCAGGCAAGCCGACACCCTCGCCCTTTATCAGGAAACAACCCAAACCTACCTCTCGCAAGTCAACCAAGGCCTCCAGTCGGCCGTTGACCAGCTGGCCGACTCGCTGTTCACCGAAGGGCTGACACTCGCCGATATGGGCCGTCACCGCGAAGCCATTACCTACTTCACAAAAGCCCTCAAATACTACACCCGCCTGCACCCCGACACCGACTTGAAACAACTCCAAATGTCAATAGAGCTCGGAAAATCCCTGCTTAACATCAAGGCAACCCGCGACAAAGGCATCCACCTCCTCAACACGATGCTCCACAAAGCCACCAAAATAAACGCTACCGGTGAGCACCGCACAATCGTTGAGATTCTTGCCAATAGCAAAACACGCCAGCTCGACATCCTTGACCTTTGGCACAAAATATTCCCAAGATAAATCTAAAAACAGTAATATGTCACAATCTGCCCCAACATCCGCTCTGCCAAAGCTGCAAAACGCTCGAATCGCGATTGTACGCGCAGAATGGAACGACGATATCACATCGGCGCTGACCCGCTCGGCAGTTGATACACTTAAAGCCGCCGGAATACCCGACGACGACATCCGGATTTTTGACGTTCCGGGAGCCGTCGAGCTAACATTTGCCGCTTCCATGATTATCGAATCGGAAGCCTTTGATGCAGTCATCGTTTTCGGTTGCGTCATTCGCGGCGGCACGCCCCATTTTGACTACGTTTGCCAAAGCGTCACCCAAGGCATTACACAGCTGAACGCCGACTGCGAAACCCCAGTCATTTTTGGCGTTCTGACCGTCGACAACCATCAAGACGCTTTAGACCGCGTTAACAACGGACCCATGGGCGACAAAGGCCGCGAAGCCGCTCAAACAGCAATCAAAATGATTGACTTCACGCGGAAAGTCCGGGAAATGTATTAATCCATCAACTAATTCGGTAACAAAATGTCTCTTAATACAAAATTGCGCGTCGGCATTACCCACGGCGACATCAACGGCATAGGTTATGAAGTCATTTTAAAGACTCTCGAAGACAACCGATTGCTCGAACTGTGTACTCCCGTGATATACGGCTCGGCAAAAGTCGCCGCTTTCTATCGAAAAGCAATGAACCTGCCACCCGTAAACTTCCAAACCGTCAGCAAGCCAACCGGCAACTCCGACGAACGAATTCAAATCATCAACGTCATCCCCGAGGACACCAAGATAGAACCAGGGCAGTCAACCCGAACTGCAGGCGAAGCAGCCTTCGCAGCCTTGGAACAAGCCACGGCCGACCTCGTTCAGGGGAATATTGACGTTCTGGTTACCTCCCCCATCAACAAGCAAAACATCCACAGCGACACTTTCACCTTCCCGGGGCACACCGAGTACCTCGAATCATCAGTCGGGAACGGCAATAAAGCCCTCATGATTCTATGCAACGACCGCATGAGAGTGGCCCTCGCCACAACCCATCTGCCGGTCTCCAAAATTTCCGAGATACTGACACCCGAGCTGATTTTGCAGAAACTCGAGCTGTTCGCCCAGTCGCTTAAACGCGATTTCCGAATCCACGCCCCGCGCATCGCAGTGCTCGCCCTTAATCCGCACGCCGGCGACAACGGACTCATGGGCAGCGAAGAAGCCGACATCATAAAACCAGCTATCGACGAAGCCCAAAACCGTAAAATACTCGCTTTCGGCCCATACAGCGCCGATGGTTTCTTCGGCAGCGGCGCATGGGCGACATTCGACGGAATCCTCGCCATGTACCACGACCAGGGGCTCGCACCTTTCAAACTGCTGGCAATGGACGAGGGGGTAAACGTTACAGCCGGGCTTCCTTTCGTTCGCACCTCGCCCGACCACGGTACCGCATACGACATTGCCGCCCGGGGGCTTGCAAACCCCAATTCAATGCGGCAGGCCATATATACCGCCATCGACATTTACCGGAATCGGCTCCGGTATGACGAGGCACACCGCAACCCGCTCAAAAAACAGTTCGTTGAGCGACGAAAAGATGACGTCAAGCTCGACCTTACAAAAGAAGAGGAGGATAATTGATTATGAACTATGCTATTATTGCTGCCGGCGAAGGCTCTCGACTGGTGCAGGAAGGCGTCAAATACCCCAAACCACTGGTGCGCCTCAACGGTGTACCCATGATTAAGCGACTCATTGATATTTTCATCCGCTGCAACGCCGAGAGCATTAGTATAATCGTCAACGAGCAGATGACACAAGTCAGCGAATACCTCCGCAGTCTCAGCCTGCCCGTTCCGCTGAACCTCGTCATAAAATCCACTCCCAGCTCCATGCACAGCTTCTACGAGGTTAGCCGCAACTTCTCCTCCGGAAAATTCTGTCTCACCACCGTCGACACCATATTCCGCGAAGACGAGTTCGCACGCTACATCAAGGCATTCGAGGAAAACGACTCGGCCGACGGATTCATGGCCGTCACATCTTTCATCGACGACGAGAAACCGCTGTACATCAACGTCGACCCCGATATGAACATCAGGCAGTTCCTTGACCGGCCGTTTGACGGCGTCAGATACATTTCCGGCGGGATTTACGGCCTTACAGCCCCGGCGCTCGATGTCCTGAGCCAATGCATGAACAACGGCGTCTCCCGAATGAGAAACTATCAGCGGGCACTTGTCGACGCCGGCCTCAACCTTGTTGCATGGCCTTTCGACAAAATTGTCGACGTGGACCACGCCGACGACATCGCCACCGCTCAAGATTTTATTAACCAGTCCAATTCTTAAACAAATCTTTTCATAAATGGCCGAAATTAAAATTGCCGGAATCATGAGAGCCGGCGCTTATTCGCCCAATCACATCGGCAACGACGCCGCTATCTTCAACGCCACTACCGAGCACCTGCGCAAACGTGGATGCGAAGTCAAAGTTTATAGCGAGGAAGACCTTAACGCAGGGCGCGTTGATGAAAAAATAATAATGGCTATGTGCCGCGAGCAGCGCTCTATCGAGATTCTGCAACAACTCGAGGATGCCGGCGCGCTCGTCATCAATTCAGGATATGGCATCGAGAACTGCACCCGCGAACGAATGACCCGCATCCTGCTCGGCAGCAACATCCCCTACCCCGAAAGTCTGATGGTCAACACCAACGAAGGAGTCAAAGACGCCCTTGAAAAAGCCGGATTTACCCAGGCATGGATTAAACGAGGCGACTTTCACGCCATGCACAAAGAAGACGTCAGCTACGTTCGTCATCCACAGGAAGCACAGGAAGTCCTCCAGGAATACTTCCTGCGCGGAATCAAACGAGCCGTCATCAACCGCCACCTGATTGGCGACCTTATAAAATTTTATGGCGTGCAAGGCACCGACTTCTTCTTCTGGTTCTACCCCTTCGACGAGGGACATAGCAAATATGGACACGAAGCCATCAATGGAAAAAGTCAAGGCCTCAGTTTCGACCAGGACTATCTCAAGCAAATATGCCGCGAAGCCGCCGATGCGCTCGACGTCAGGATTTATGGCGGCGACTGCATCGTTTCGCCCGACGGCAGCATTCGGATTATCGACTTTAACGACTGGCCCAGTTTTGCCCCATGCAGACTTAAGGCCGCCCCATACATCGCCAAATGCATCTTAAACGCCGCAAAACAATGGAAAAAATGACCCGACAGCCACTCCTGAGCAACTACCGCTCGACGCTCAAGTCGATGGACACCGAGGAGCACATCGACCTCGCTTTCTATCGCCCGATAGGTTACGCATGGGCTTGTCTCGCTCGAAAAATCGGCGTGACCCCCAACGCTATCACTATCGCATCCATTTTCCTCGGTGTCGGGGCAGGCATCATGTTCTATTTCCCCGATTTATACCTCAACATCATCGGAATGCTACTGCTGATTTGGGCAAACTCGTTCGACAGCGCCGACGGCCAGCTCGCACGTATGACCAAACAGTATTCACGCCTCGGGCGAATACTCGACGGCCTCAGCGGCGACTTTTGGTTCGTAACGATATACGTCGCTATATGCCTGCGCGAGAATGCAACATCGCCGTTCTTCATCGAAAGACCATGGCTTATTTGGACCATCGCCATCCTCACCGGAATCTGCCACGCAAAGCAAGCAGCCATGGCCGACTATTACCGCCAGTTCCACCTCTACTTCCTCAAAGGCGAAGACGGCAGCGAGCTCGAAAACGCCTCTGCCCTCAAAGACAAGCTCAACACCCTATCGTGGAAAAACAACTTTTGGCAGAAGCTTACCCTATATTTCTACACCAACTACACCGTGCAACAAGAAGCAACAACGCCGGCCATGCAGTCGCTTCGAGCCCGGTTGAAACTCAACTTCGCCGACGGAAAAATCTCTCAGGCTTTCCGCGACGCATTCCGCATGAAAAGCCTGCCGCTGATGAAATACACCAACATCCTCTCCTTCAATTGGCGCACGATAGCCCTCTTCACCGCATTGTTCCTGAAGATGCCTTGGCTCTATTTCGCCTTTGAGCTGACCGTACTCAACTTCCTGCTGATTATGATGGTAATTCGCCACGAACGCTTCTGCAAGCAATTCACCATCGACCTCAAAAATGGTAAATTTTAACAACCGGGCTACACTTTTATTTATGAATATCAAAGGCATTATTTTTGATTACGGCGGAACAATCGATAGCCGCGGCGTTCACTGGAGCGAAATTATTTGGGATGGATATTGCGCCCACAATGTAAACATCAGCAAAGAAACATTCCGCGAAGCATACGTATATGCCGAGAGAGAGCTTGCGCGCGTCAGGCACATCCTGCCGGGTGACAACTTCCACATCCTCCTCCGCAAAAAAATAGACATCCAGCTCAACTGGCTCGCAGAAAACAAAGACCTCAGCGTCGACATCAGCACTCTCGCTCCGCAGATTGCCCGCTTCTGTTACGACCACGCCCGCCAATGCGTTAACGAAGCCCGACCCGTACTTGAAGCCCTCGCAGCCAAATATCCGCTTCAGCTCGTCAGCAACTTCTATGGAAACGTCGACGAAGTTTTGCGCGATTTCGACATCCGCCGATACTTTCAGGGAATAATCGAGAGCGCAGTCGTAGGCGTCAGAAAACCCGATGCACGCATATTCATGCTTGGAGTCGTTGCCCTCGGGCTAAAGCCACAGGAAGTCCTCGTTGTTGGCGACAGCCTGAAAAAAGACATCCTACCCGCCATATCCATCGGGTGCGAAACCGCATGGATTAAAGGAAAAGGCTGGACCCCCGACGAAGACGCCGCCACCCACCCAAGCCTCATCCCCAACCTAAACACCCTCCTCACCACCCTATAACCCATCCCACCGCGTCAGCCCGGAAAGCAGGCTTCCAAGCCTGCGCCATTACTCTCCACCTCACAGTTCCGCGACCCATCACGCCGCGTCAGCCCGGAAAGCAGGCTTCCAAGCCTGCGCCC
>JAFLTJ010000073.1 GCA_022510465.1 Muribaculaceae bacterium | reverse complement strand
TCAAGGATAAAGAATGGTATTTGTTTTTGTGTACTGACGTTACGTTAGAAGAAGATTTGGAGTTGGAAATAATCAGTCTAATGCAAGCATGAAAGCGAGTCCAAAGGCATTGATTGCCAGGACTCGCTCCCAAGAAATGTCTGTCGTTAAATTATCGGATTGTTCATTAATAACATTATTCCACCTAAAGTGGGAGAGACAACTTTCTATAATAGTGCATGTATTAATGCCAGTCCGCCAACCAAAGTTGATTAAAGATATCTGATTCAGTTGGTTCTGTTATATCTTTTACAAGTTCTTTAATACAATATAACTTATATCCTTCCGCTTCTACTCCTGAATAGTTTATGTCAAATTGTTGATCACTTCTATATACAGCTGTCAGCAAAACATAGTGTTTTTCCCACTTATCGTCATAGTAATCGTCAACGGCTTCTCGATATCTTATTAGTTGATTGTCATGAGGTGCCGTATAATATTTATCCTCTATTACAATGACATGTTTTTCTTCTTTACCATTCCTTATTAAAGACACTTCAACTGTTAAATCAATCCTTTTCCATTGTTTCCAAGTTTTAACACTTAGAATCTCCTGATTCTCCTCGCTTTGCTCCAAAAGTTGAAGAAGTATATATCTTGAAGCTTTTTCAAATTTTGGCATTTTATTACATCCTTTGCTGCAACGTAATGTATATGAAATAATATAATCCATAACGATCTCCGCAGGGCCGTTCGTGCGAGAGGAATCTGACATTAATAATTCTGTACTCATAATTTACCTAAAATCCTTCAGGTTCTCAAGCTAAAGTTTACAAGCAGCTGGTTAAAAGGCGGAGGCCATTATTTCAGAGAGGGTTGGATGCCCATGGATGGTTTGTTGGCTCATTTGATTGACTGTAAGGCCTTGTGCCATAGCCAATGTCGCTTCTTGAATGAGATCGGATGCATGTGCGCCAAGGATGTGACATCCAAGAATCTTGTTGGTGGCTGGGTCTATAATGGCTTTGACGAAACCGTCGGTATGAGCCGATGCCATGGCTTTGCCATTGGCTCGGTACAATGCTTTTTTTGTGCGGTAATCAAGTCCTTTTTCTTTGCATTGCTCGGTTGTTAACCCCACCATGGCGACCTCGGGTTGCACGAATACGGCCGATGGGTATACGTCAAGGTTGATGTCCTGACCCATTGCTTTGCGCGCCTGGGCGGTTGCTATATGGGCCAGCATTGTGCGCCCGTTGCAGTCGCCCACGGCATAGAACCCCCGGCGAGTGGTTTCCATGTTAGAGTCGGTAGCAATGAATCCCCGTTGATTAACTTCGATTCCGGCCTCTTTCAGTCCTTCGGGGAGCACGGCTTTGCGCCCTACTGCGGTGACGACGGCATCTGTAATAACCGTCTGCACCTGTCCCTTTTTGTCGGTGTAAGTTACAATAGTGCCTTCGGTGGTTTGCTCAACGGCCGTTACGGCGGCTGAGGTGATAAAGTTTATTCCCTTTTCGGCAAGAATAAGACGCAGCCGTTTGGCTATCTCGCTATCGAATGGGGGGAGTATCTCTTTGCAGTATTCAATAACGGTTACATCGGTGTAGGCATTTGCTATATAGGCGAATTCCAAACCAATTACTCCGCCTCCGATAATAACCATTCTCTGTGGTAGCTGTGTCAGTCGGAGAAAATCGTCGCTTGTCATGGTGTTGCTCAAGTGGGGGAGTACGGCGGGTTTTGAACCGGTGGCGATAATGACCTTTGGAGCGGTAAATCTTTGGTCGCCGACTTCGATTGTGCCGTCGGCGCAAATTTTTGCCTCACCTTCCACGATTGTACATTTTGACAGCTGGGCACGCACGCCTTCGCGGAGAGTGTCGACTATTTCAACCGACCGGCTGTGGGCTTTCTCATACGATTTGTTGTCTATCGTCACTGTTACGCCAAACTGAGCCGAATGGCTGATTGAATCGACCATTTCGGCCGCAGCGCAGAGGCATTTCGTCGGAATACAGCCACGATTGAGGCACGTTCCTCCGAGCATGTCTTTCTCGATGATTATTACATTTTTACCTTCGTAGGCCTGCTCGGCAGCAATTTCGTAGCCTCCGGGGCCTGCGCCTATCACTATTAAATCGGCATTGGTTGTCATGTCGGTTTCAGTATTGCTCGTTAATTTGTCTCCAGGTAGTTCGTGGTTCAAGGGCTGCCTTGGTGTCATCGGGATGAACAACGGGGGTAGTGTGTGGCGCATTCTTAACTACCTCGGGGGTTTCTCTCGCTTCTGCGGCAATTTGGCGCATCACTTCGATGAAATAATCAAGAGTCTCCTTTGTCTCTGTCTCGGTTGGTTCAATCATTAGTGATTCATGGAAGAGCAACGGGAAATAGATTGTAGGAGCGTGGAATCCAAAGTCAAGCAGGCGCTTGGCGACATTAAGGGTAGTGACCTCTGTCGATTTATCAGCCAACCCGTCAAATACAAATTCGTGTTTGCAATAACCGCTGATGGGAAGTTTATATAAATCGTCGAGCGAAGCCTTGATGTAGTTTGCGTTCAGCGTTGCCAATGGACCGACGGTGGCCACTCCCTCGGCGCCGAGAGTAAGGATGTAGGCCAACGCACGGAGTTCAACAGCAAAGTTGCCCAACCATGCAGAAATCTGCCCAAGCGCATCTGAACTATCAGTCGCAACGCTGAATGTATTGTCGGCATTCTTCACGACGCGAGGATTGGGCAGAAAATCCTCGAGACCTTTACGGACTCCAACCGGACCTGAACCGGGACCTCCGCCACCGTGGGGGGTAGAGAATGTTTTATGGAGGTTTATATGCATCACATCAAAGCCCATATCTCCGGGTCGTGCGATACCAAGCATAGGATTGAGGTTTGCCCCGTCGTAGTACATCAAAGCTCCAACGCTATGAACCAGTTCGGCTATCTCGGGGATATTCTTCTCAAACATGCCGACGGTGTTTGGGTTGGTCATCATTATGGCAGCAACCGTATCGTCGAGTTTCGTTTTGAGGTCTTCAACGTCGACAGTGCCATCGGTCATACTTTTAACTTCAACAATCTGATAACCGCAAACTGCGGCGCTGGCCGGATTGGTTCCATGTGCCGAGTCGGGAACTATAACCTTTGTGCGTTGTGTCTGCCCATGTGCATCGTGATAAGCGTGAATGACCATCAATCCGGTCAGTTCGCCATGAGCTCCGGCGTATGGATTAAGCGTAAATTCGGCCATGCCCCCTATTTCACTGAGCATTTGCTGGAGGGTGAAATATGCTTCGAGAGCGCCTTGAACGGTAGTAGAGGGTTGGGCGGGATGTAGACCTTTTAAAACTTCGTCAGCGGCTATTTCCTCATTGATTTTGGGATTGTACTTCATTGTACACGAGCCGAGGGGGTAGAAACCTGTATCAACGCCAAAATTGTTGGTCGACAGGTTTGTGTAATGGCGAACCGCAGTGGGTTCATCTACACTTGGAAGTTCAGGGGCTTTACTGCGCAACAAGTTTGCAGGAATTTTATCGATGGTTGTCTCAAAACATTGTTTACGCAGTTTGTAGCCTTTCCTTTGTGGCTGCGAATAATTGAAAATCAGTTTGTCGTATAATTTATTATTCATTTTCTGCAGACTTAATGAGTTGGACAAGTTGGTCGATTTGTTCTTTTGTGCGCATTTCGGTGAATGCAATCATCAGACGGTCTTCGCCGATTTTAACGCCGGGCAGGATGCCTTGTTCCGCGCCACGTTCAATAATTTTGTCGACGTTGGGTGTAATGATAACAAATTCATTAAGGAACGGCTTGCCGGGAAACGCTAATTTTGCAGATGACCGTTGTTCTATCTGACCGAGGGCATAAACAGCCGCTGCATTGGACTGAACGTTTACCTCCCTCAACCCTTCGGCCCCGAGGAGGGCAAGGTAAATGGAAGCGTACAGAGTCATTATCCCCTGGTTGGAGCAGATGTTTGAAGTCGCTTTTTCGCGACGAATGTGTTGCTCGCGAGCCTGGAGGGTGAGCACGAAAACACGCTGACCTTTTTCGTCGGTAGTCGCGCCGACTATTCTTCCAGGCATCTTGCGCATCAAAGCCTTTGTGACGCACATATATCCGAGCCCGGGACCTCCATAATTGAGCGGAAATCCGAGCGACTGAGCCTCGCCTACAGCTATATCTGCCCCCCATTCGGCCGGTGTTTTAACGACGCCGAGCGCGCTCGCATGGGTGTTGATGACAAAAAGAGCTTTTTGGGCTTTTATCAATTCGCTCCATCCGGTAAAATCCTCAAGGATACCATAGAAATTGACCGACGAGGCAATTACGCCTGCCACATCACCGCTTTCAAGCATGCTTTTTAGGGCATTAACATCGGTAACGCCGTCTTTTTCATGGATAATATCGAGCCGGATTTTATGATAACGCGCGTAAGTTTCTACAACGTTGCGCACATTCGGAGCCACCGTGGCCGAGATAAGCACGCGGTTTTTCTTGCGCGCTACCGCCACACACATCAACATGGCTTCGGCCGTTGCCGTTGCGCCATCGTAGAGCGATGCATTAGCAATGTCCAACCCCGTTAATTCGGCTATCATCGACTGATATTCAAAAATATACTGAAGGGTGCCTTGCGAAATCTCAGGTTGATAGGGCGTGTAGGCCGTAAGGAGTTCGCTCCTTGACGCTATTGACGCAACCACGGCCGGAGAATAGTGGTCGTAAAAACCGGCGCCTGCAAAGCAAACCAACGGTTTATTGTTAGCTCGCAGTCGGGAAAAATATTCTCTTACCTCAATTTCGCTGTGCTCCTCGGGAAGGTTGTAAGTCCCATTTTTTAGCCGTAAATGCTCAGGTATATCGTTGAATAGTTCGTTGACCGACGTTGCACCAATGCGTTCAAGCATTTTTTCAACGTCGTCAGTAGTATGAGGGAAATAACGGTGTTGGTACATAACAAGTTATAGTACAGTGAGTTTTCTAATGTGATTCTTTTGCACAAAGTTCGTCGTATGCTGCCTGGTCGAGGAGGTCATCGAGTTCAGATGAATCAGAAATTGAAACTTTAATAATCCAATTTTTCATCGGGTCGTCGCTGACAAGTTTGGGATTGTCGTTGAGGTCTTCGTTGATTTCGAGCACTTCACCCGAAACGGGTGCAAAAAGGTCGGATGCAGCTTTTACGCTCTCGATAGCACCAAATTCGTCTCCCTTGGTTACCTCATCGCCCTCCTCGGGCATATCAACGTAAACCACGTTGCCGAGCTGCTTTGCGGCAAACGGGCTGATACCAATGTAAGCAACATTATCGTCTTCCACGCGAACATATTCGTGTGAGGGCAAATATTTAATCATAACTCTAAACTTTTATATTGTGTTAATATTTTATTTTTTATAATTGGGGGTATAGAAGCGTTTTTTGACCACAACAGCGGGGAATACTTTCTTGCGAACGCGAACCTTTACTTCGGTTCCGAGTTTCGCGAATTTGCTGTCAATCAAGGCCATTGCGATGTTTTTGCCTAAGGTGATAGAGCGATAGCCTGTAGTGATGTGTCCTATCACGTTTTCGTCGTTGTCAAGAACGTCATAACCATGACGAGCTATCGCCGGAGCGTTTATCTCCAGGCCTACCGATTTCCTGGCGGTGCCTTCCTCCTTCTGTTTTGCTGCAACATCTTTCCCAATAAAATCAGGTTTGTCAAGTTTGCAAAACATTGACAATGAAGCTTCAATCGGAGTAATATCGTCGGCGAGTTCGTCGCCGTATAGCGGCAGACCGGCCTCGAAACGCAACGTGTCGCGACAACCCAATCCACAAGGCTGAACGCCGACCGTGATAAGTTTATCCCACATTTGTTGTATAGTGGCCGCCGAAGCATAGACTTCAAATCCATCTTCGCCGGTATAGCCGGTGCGGCTTACTATTACATTGTCATTTTCAACTTCCAGCGTTTTGAAAGTGTAGAAAGCCAAGTCGGTCCCGTCAATACCCAAGACCCTCTTAAGAGTTTCCTCGGCATTCGGGCCCTGAATAGCTATTTCAGCGTAGCCATCACTTTGATTTTCAACTTTGACGTTGAACGTGGTGGCTTGTTCCTTAATCCATGCCACGTCTTTATCAATGTTTGAAGCGTTAATAACGAGGAAATATTCGTTTTCAGCCTTGCGGTAAACCAGCAAATCGTCAACCACTCCTCCGCGCCGGTTAAGCATCATTCCATACAAAATAGCCCCATCGGCAATTGCTCTAACGTCGTTAGTAAAGATATGATTTACAAAAAGCTGAGCTTCGGGCCCTGTGACAAGAACTTCTCCCATGTGTGATACGTCAAATACGCCCACATCGTTGCGAACTGCGTTATGCTCGGCTTCAATACCGGCATTCTGATATTCGATGGGCATATCAAAACCTCCAAATTCCACCATTGTCGCTCCAAGGTCGCGATGATGCCGGTTAAGGCAGGTCTTTTTAACTTCGTTTTCCATAATGGCTTTATATTTGTATCTTTTGTTTTTTTATTGATTCTCCTTTGAGGAGCCAGTTTGAGTCATAATAAGACTTTTCGATATCTTCAATCTCGGCAATATCTTCAGGAGAAAGAGATATTTGAGACGAAAAAAGCCCGTCGGTCAATCCGCGATAAAATTGCTCGAATGACAATTCGGGTTTCAACTGTCTTGCAGTGATGATACGTGCTTCAACCGACTGAACGTTGTGAGCGGCCAGTTTTGATTTCGATGGAGTTATGGCGTTCATCATGTTTTTTATGTCGGTATCGTAGAGCATAGTGCCGTGAACAATACTGCGAGTTGGTAAATGGTAGAACGCGTTGCCCGAGATTTTTCGTTCACCAACGGTAATGTCATTGCGACCCGTCGGGGCTGCGTCAAATCCCATTTTTTGTAATTGCCCTGCCACAAGCACAGTGAAACGCGCAAAGACCTTGGCAACATCCGTGTCCGGGCAAATATAACTCATCATAATATTTTTGCCATCTGAATATACACACCCTCCGCCACTGCGACGCCTCACGATTTCGATATTGTTTTTGTCGCAATAATCCAGATTGACCTCGGCATTGATATCTTGATGGCGCCCTATTATGACGGTAGGTTTAGTTATCCAGGTGAAGAAATATTCTTCAGCGGGCAAATGCTCGGCAACCCATTCCTCCGCGGCAAGGAAGAACGCCAAACCTCTCTGATATGTATCTGGCAGTATAACGTTTATCACTTTGCAAGGCTCACGATATAAATACACGCTGTTTCTATGCCTCAAAAGTAGCAAAATTTCATTTTACAGCAAAAAAAACAACAAATAAAGTAAAATTTATCGTAAAAACCAATTACACTTTTTAGATTACAATATCTATCCAAAAGGTCCAAAGGGTCATCAATTGTGGAAAGGGGAGAGTAGAGGGTGTGAAAAGTTTCAGTTTATAAACAAGTTTTGTATCTCGTTGTTTGTCGCAGTTGTAATTTCTTCAAAAAATAAAATGAGTTCGGGGTAGAACGAGTCAAAGGTTGGATATTTGGCTCTGTTTTTACGATAATAATTCATCTTATTGACTAATTGAGGCATCCAATAAAACCCGACTTTTGTTTCCTCTTTTATCGAGTTTCTGACATCTTCTTCCGTTCCATTATCAAGGAAATAAGTTGCTACCGCAGCTCTTACAATTGATTCGTTAATCACACTCTCCCAGTCACTATATGCTTGATAGGACATGATTGTGCTTGTGTGGTCAAATAATTTTTCGGCGGGAACGCTCATAAGTTCGTGATAATCATTGACTGTAAGCATGGGATTTACAAATGAATGATTAAATTCGTGAACTAACAGATTCCGATAGTATTCAGGTTGTTTTTCAAACATTACCCCCGCCTCTGATTGAACCACGTATCCTAATATTGCATAAACATCACGCGGCTTGTCGGGTAGTTCTATTGTGGGGCCATAGTTGCAGCCACCGGTCAAAAAGCCTATAATAACATTAAACGCTTCGCTCGGCTCTGTACCATAAAATTCTGGATACCATTTCTCATTTATCAATGATAGCACTTTGTCAGTGAACTTATTGCAGGTTTCTTTATAGAAAGGTTTTTGAGAGTTGAAAAATTTAGCGAAATCGGTGTCGTTGTAAAACATTGATATCGTGTCGCAGACGGCTTCTAAATCTAAATTTTCCCATCGGTCATCGCCTATTTTATGGCTTTCAAGATTAAATTTATTATTTTCTTTTTTCAGATTTAATGCAAAATCTATCGGAGCATTATAACCTATGCCATTTGTCTGATGTAGCCTTTTGAACATATTGACAGCAGCATGGTTCTTGAAAGGCGCAAAATAAGTTGTCACGGTATCGCCATATTCAGAAGCTAATCCCATATTATATTCTTCATAATCGGCGAGATTGCAAAGAACACTTAATAATTCAACCCTTTCATCATATTCAGCTGTAAGGGCATGAATATTAAGGAATGAAGATAGAAAAGTTATGATTGCGAGGTATCTCATATTGAAATCGATTTAACTGTTAAACCACAGGGCTTTACTTGTGATGCAAAATTACGCTTTTTCTCAAAGGTTTTAAATCCAGTTTTTATACTCTTTTGCGATTGACTGAATATCGGGTATTTCGATAGAGTCTCCTTTCTCTAAAGATTTTAATATCCAGGAATTGGTGTTAGAAATATCCTCCACAATTTCATCATATAACTCAGGAGAAACGCCTAATTTTTCCGCCTCATCTTTAGAGAGTTCCAATCGATACTGATTATTCTCCAACTTAACGAACTCCGAGAGTATTATGGAGGCGTTTCGTTTTCTTTGAACATTTTCCGGTAATGTATTTTGCCTATCGCGGGGTTCGGTAGAGAGAATAAAGTCTATCAGATTAAAATGGACTTTCCCAAACATCATCAGCGTTTTTAGACCGATATTACAATCAAAGCGTAGTGCTGAGATATCGGATAAATCTTCTTTTGCGACGATTATTTCAGCCGGAACAACGGTATTTCCGCCCAACTCGACAGGAATGTCTGATACTAAATATACTTCCGATTTGTGAACGCCTCCGGCACCTGCCATGCCGACGGATTCTAATTTACCGTGTGTTTCGACAAACTCTGTATTGTTTATATAGAATTGCGACCCTAAATCGGCGTAATCAGCATTGCCGGTGTCAATGTGCATAATCATCGGCTCATTAAGAACCTTTCCTTTTGCAGAAAAAGTAAGACCATCTCCAAAAAACATATTGGGCTTTTGACTGG
>JAFLTJ010000072.1 GCA_022510465.1 Muribaculaceae bacterium | reverse complement strand
TAAATGGCTGATTGTTTTATTTTTTATTCTATTTTCTTATATCGAACTCACGTTAATTAAGTACCCATAAAAGAAGATAAGGGTACATAAGGGACACCTCATCGCCAAATAAGAGACGTTCCAAATATGGTGCAAATATAATAAAAATATATCGAATATAAACAATATGGATGTAGATTTTTACAAAACGAAACAGAGTGCAACTTGTTGAGCTGCACTCTGTTGATATGGATTTAGATATTTCTAAATTGATGGATTATTTTACTTCTTCAAATTCAACGTCATCAATATTTCCATTGCCGGCATTTGTGGCATCACCCTGCGGTCCGGCGTTTGGTGTTGCACCGCCCTGGGCTTGTGCCTGAGCCTGTGCATTGATGATATCCTGCTGCGCAGCTCCAAAGGCAGTTTCAATCTCCTTGATTGCCGCATCGATACCTGCAATGTCTGCATTCTTGTGAGCCTCTTTCAGCTTAGCAAGAGCACCCTCGATGGCCGACTTACGGTCTGCCGGAATCTTGTCACCAAGCTCGTTAAGCTGCTTTTCGGTCTGGAAAATCAACGCATCGGCGTGGTTCAGCTTGTCAATACGCTCCTTTTCCTTTGCATCGGCAGCGGCATTTGCTTCTGCCTCCTCCTTCATACGCTTGATTTCAGCGTCAGTCAGGCCGCTCGAAGCCTCAATTCTGATACTTTGCTCCTTGCCGGTTGCCTTGTCTTTGGCCGATACATTAAGGATACCATTAGCATCAATTTCAAAAGTAACTTCAATTTGAGGTATACCGCGGGGAGCCGGAGCGATTCCGTCAAGGTGGAAACGGCCAAGAGTCTTGTCATCTTTCGCCATTGGTCGCTCACCCTGGAGCACATGGATTTCAACTGATGGCTGGTTGTCGGCAGCAGTTGAGAACGTCTCGCTCTTACGAGTTGGAATAGTCGTATTTGCCTCAATCAACTTGGTCATTACGCCACCCAGGGTTTCGATACCAACCGATAGGGGCACAACATCAAGAAGCAACACATCCTTAACCTCTCCTGAAAGAACACCACCCTGAATTGCTGCACCAACGGCTACAACCTCATCGGGGTTAACACCCTTTGACGGAGCCTTGCCAAAGAATTTCTCCACAATCTGCTGGATAGCGGGGATACGGGTCGAACCACCAACCAAAATCACTTCATCAATATCCGAGGCAGTCAAACCGGCGTCGCGAAGTGCCTGCTCGCAAGGGCGGATAGTCGCCTGGATAAGGCTGTCGGCAAGCTGCTCAAACTTGGCTCGGGTAAGCGTCTTTACAAGGTGCTTGGGAATACCGTTTACAGGCATGATATAAGGCAGGTTAATCTCTGATGATGTTGTACTCGACAACTCGATTTTAGCCTTTTCAGCGGCCTCTTTCAAGCGCTGGAGTGCCATCGGGTCGTGACGCAAGTCTACACCCTCCTCTTTCAGGAACTCATCTGCAAGCCAGTCAATGATTACATGGTCAAAGTCATCACCGCCAAGGTGAGTATCACCGTTAGTCGACTTTACTTCAAACACACCGTCACCAAGCTCAAGGATTGAAATATCAAACGTACCGCCACCGAGGTCAAATACAGCAATCTTCTGGTCCTTATCACTCTTGTCAAGACCATAAGCAAGCGCAGCGGCAGTTGGCTCATTTACAATACGCTTAACCGTCAGACCGGCAATCTCGCCGGCTTCTTTTGTAGCCTGACGCTGAGAGTCATTAAAGTAAGCAGGAACCGTGATAACAGCTTCAGTCACGCTTTGGCCAAGATAATCCTCAGCCGTCTTCTTCATCTTCTGAAGAATCATGGCCGAAATCTCCTGAGGTGTATATTCGCGACCGTCAATGTCGACACGCGGAGTATCATTGGCTCCACTGACAACCTTGTAGGGTACGCGTTTGATTTCATCGGCTACATGCTGGCAGGTTTCGCCCATGAAGCGCTTGATTGAGTAAATTGTTCGTTTAGGATTAGTGATAGCCTGACGCTTGGCGGGGTCACCCACTTTGCGCTCGCCACCATCTACAAATGCCACAACCGACGGGGTTGTGTTGCGGCCCTCGCTGTTAGGAATTACAACAGGGTCATTGCCTTCAAGTACAGAGACACAGGAATTGGTTGTTCCAAGGTCAATACCAATAATTTTTCCCATAGTTTTTAGTAGTTTTATTTATTTTTTATTTTTTAATTCAAATTTTCTGCCGGTCACTCCGGCGATTTATTTATCAAACAAAACTCGTGCCAAAAATGTTCACTGACAACTCTCCCACTATAAGAATTCTCTTTGCAAATATTATATATCTGTGAAAATCACCAGATTACAGCCGCAGCTAACACAATAGAAATACCTCCTTACATTTATCCGGCGCAATCTGACATGCAATCTGCCATCTTGTCACATTCGCTCCCAAAATCAATTCTAATCGCCTCCGATTCATACCACGTTATTCCCAATAATTTATTTTACTCATAGTGGATGTATTCTTAATAATAATTACTACCTTTGCATCGTCAAAAGCAGCCATGCAAGTTGCAGCGGCTGATTTAATACGTAATTTCAAATTTTTAAATACACATTCAATTATGAACATCAGTCACATCGAGCACGTCGGCATTGCCGTACCGTCTCTCGAAGAAGCAATCCCATTCTACGAAAACATCCTGGGTTTTAAATGTTTTGCCATCGAGGAAGTAGCCGATCAAAAAGTACGTACAGCTTTCTTCAAAGTTGGAGATACTAAAATTGAACTTCTTGAAGGAACAGCTCCCGACAGCGCCATTTCCAAATTCATTGAGAAAAACGGCGGCCGAGGTGGCATTCAGCATATCGCATTTGCCGTTCAAGACGGTGTTGCCAACGCATTGGCCGAAGCCGAAGAAAAAGGTTGCAAGCTGATAGACAAAGCCCCCCGCCGCGGTGCCGAAGGCCTGAATATCGCGTTCCTGCACCCCAAATCGACTGTTGGTACGCTCGTCGAGCTGTGTGAAGACCCCAACAAGTAAACACACGCTCACCTGCCTCTCCCCTCTTAAACAATTTCATATCAAGCACATAACTATTTCATAACCATAACAAATGAGTAATCAGCTCGCTAAAGTTCAAGAACTCATTGCATTGCGCAACGAGGCTCGTTTGGGTGGTGGCGAAAAAGCCATCCAAAAACAACACGACAAAGGCAAATACACTGCCCGCGAACGCATCGCCCAACTTCTCGACGAAGGTTCTTTTGAAGAAATTGACATGTTTGTTCGTCACAGATGTCACAACTTCGGGCAAGAGAAAAAAAGCTTTCTTGGCGACGGCGTCGTAACAGGTTACGGTACAATCGACGGCCGTCTTGTTTATGTATTTGCCCAGGATTTTACAGTTTTCGGCGGTTCGCTCAGCGAAACTATGGCCCTCAAAATCTGCAAGATAATGGATATGGCCATGAAGATGGGAGCCCCCGTTATCGGTCTTAATGACTCCGGTGGTGCCCGTATTCAGGAAGGTATCAATGCCTTGGCAGGTTATGCCGAAATATTCCAGCGTAACATTATGGCCTCGGGCGTCGTTCCCCAGATTTCAGGTATACTCGGACCATGTGCCGGTGGAGCTGTTTACTCTCCTGCGCTGACCGATTTTACAATCATGACAAAAGGCATATCCTACATGTTCCTGACCGGCCCGAAAGTTGTAAAAACAGTTACCGGTGAAGACGTAAGCCAGGATGCCCTGGGTGGAGCCGAAGTTCACGCCTGCAAGAGTGGTGTTGCCCACTTCGCCGCCGAAGATGGTGAAGAAACACTCTCTATCATCCGCAAGCTTTTCAGCTACATTCCTCAAAACAATCTCGAAGAGCCGCCATTGGTTGAATGTAACGACCCCATCGACCGCCTTGAAGACTCGCTTAACGAAATTATCCCCGACTCGGCCAACAGACCCTACGACATGTATGAGGTTATCGGAGCAGTTATCGACAACGGCGAGTTCCTTGAAATTCAGCGCGATTATGCCAAGAACATCATCATCGGTTTTGCCCGATTCAACGGTCAGGCTGTAGGTATCGTGGCAAACCAGCCTAAATATCTCGCCGGAGTTCTCGATTCAAACGCCTCTCGCAAGGCCGCTCGATTCGTACGCTTCTGCGACGCATTCAACATTCCTTTGGTAACACTGGTTGATGTTCCCGGATTCCTTCCCGGAACAGGTCAGGAATACAATGGCGTCATTCTCCACGGTGCCAAGTTGCTCTATGCTTTCGGCGAGGCAACAGTGCCCAAAGTGACAGTTACCCTGCGCAAGAGTTACGGCGGCAGCCACATCGTAATGTCTTGCAAGCAATTGCGCGGAGATATGAACTACGCATGGCCAACGGCCGAAATCGCCGTTATGGGTGGTGCCGGCGCCGTTGAAGTGCTATATGCCCGCGAAGCCAAAGAAAGCGACGACCCGGCAAAAGTTCTTCAGGAAAAAGAGGCTGAATATAACAAACTTTTCTGCAACCCCTACAATGCAGCTCGCTATGGTTACATCGACGACGTAATCGAACCGCGAAACACCCGTTTCCGCATCATTCGAGCCCTGCAACAGCTTGCAACCAAGAAAGTTGTCAATCCGGCCAAGAAACATGGCAATATACCATTATAATTTCATTAACACTTCATTTTCAAATTAATGAAAAAAAATCTGTTAGCGTTAATGCTCCTGACCATCGTCGGTATTATCTCGTTTAATGCCGACGCGCAAGGTCGACGGGGATTGAAGATTAATGAGGTGATGGTGCAAAACGATTCAAACTTTGTCGACGACTACGGTCGCCGCTCGGCTTGGATTGAGCTTTTCAACTCTACCTTCTCCCCACTTGAGATTTCGAGCGTATACTTAACTACCGACCCCGATAACCCAACGATGTACCCAGTTCCTCTCGGGGATGTCAACACCGAGATTCCCTCTCGGCAGCACGTCATCTTTTGGGCAGACGGCCGTCACTCTGACGGAACCTTTCATACCAATTTCACACTCGTTCCCGGTCAAGACAACTACATCGCCATCTATGATGCCGACGGCAAAACATTGATTGACGAAGTAGTAGTACCGGCCAACCTTGCTCCAGGCACATCCTACGCCCGTAAGATTGACGGAGAAGGCAACGATAGTGATGCATGGGAAGTGCGCGACGGTTCCGAGAACAAGTACATAACACCATCGTCAAACAATATCATCAAGAGCGAGAACCTAAAGGTGAATATGTTCAGCCAGCAGGATAAGCATGGCTTTGGTATGGCTATCATGGCCATGTGTATTGTTTTCTCGGCGTTGCTCATTCTCAGCCTATGTTTCTACATCATCAGCAAGATTGGTGAAAAAGTTTCAAAGAGCAATAAGATGAAAGCTCATGGTATTGAGCGCAAGGAAACTCCGCGCAGCGAGCGGCCCGACCATGATTCAGGCGAAGAAATTGCCGCTATTGTCATGGCGCTTCACGAGCACCTCAATGCCCACGATGCCGAGTCGGCCATCCTGACTATTAACAAAGTTAAGAGAGCTTATTCTCCTTGGAGTTCAAAGATTTACAACCTCCGCCAGCTCCCCAACCGTTAATTCTATAACAACAACACAACAATGAAAGAATATAAATATAAAATCAACGGCAACACCTACAAAGTTGCCATCGGTGACATTGACGACAACATCGCCCAGGTAGAAGTCAACGGTACACCCTATAAAGTGGAGCTGGAAAAATCAGCAAAACCGGCTTCTGTTGTTAGCAAACCTCGCCCCGCTGCGGCTCCGCGCACCGAATCGGGCGCCAAAGTTATCGCTCAAAGACCGGCTGCCGGCGGAAATGGCAAACCTGTTGCAGCTCCCCTCCCCGGCGTTGTGCTTTCAATAGCCGTTAAGGTTGGCGATACGGTCAAGGCTTCCGACACCGTTGCCGTTCTTGAAGCAATGAAAATGGAAAATGCAATCCACGCCGGTACCGACGGAGTTGTAACGTCGATAAATGTCAATGCCGGAGATTCTGTGCTTGAAGGCACAACTATTATCACCATCGGATAACCATTTAACACAGTTTAGTCCAATGACTTTCAGTGATTTTATTTTTCAAAATCTTCAGCAATTTTGGCAGCTGACAGGTTTCTATAACGCGACGTGGGAAAACTTTGTCATGCTCGCAGTCGGAATCTTCTTCATTTGGCTCGCCATTAAGAAAGATTTCGAGCCAATGTTGCTTGTGCCTATCGGTTTTGGTATCCTCATAGGTAATATCCCATTTAATACCACTGCAGGCCTTGAAGTAGGAATCTATGAGGAAGGCTCTGTTTTGAACATCCTTTACGACGGAGTTGCACGTGGTTGGTATCCGCCACTGATTTTCCTTGGAATCGGTGCGATGACCGACTTCTCGGCCCTTATAGCCAATCCCAAGCTCATGCTTATCGGTGCAGCGGCCCAGTTTGGTATCTTCGGCGCTTATATGGTTGCCCTTTTGCTCGGATTTGCCCCCGACCAGGCCGGTGCAATCGCCATCATCGGTGGTGCCGACGGTCCTACGGCCATCTTCCTTTCGTCAAAATTGGCCCCCAACTTGATGGGAGCAATCGCCGTGTCGGCCTACTCATATATGGCACTTGTACCAGTGATTCAGCCACCGTTAATGCGCCTGTTTACAACCCAAAAAGAGCGCCTTATCAAGATGAAACCGGCACGAGCCGTATCCCACAACGAGAAAATCATATTCCCTATCGTCGGCATGCTGCTCACCTGTTTCGTGGTTCCCTCAGGCATCCCCTTGCTTGGTATGCTCTTCTTCGGAAACCTGCTGCGCGAGTGTGGTGTAACAACACGTTTGGCCAAAACTGCATCAAACGCATTAACCGACATCGTTACCATCCTTTTGGGTATGACAGTAGGTGCATCAACCCAGGCTTCAGAATTCCTTACTGCTGAGACAATTGGAATCTTTGCCCTCGGTTTCATGGCATTTATTATCGCTTCATCGTCGGGCGTTCTCTTTGTGAAGTTGTTCAATCTGTTCCTCCCGTCGTCAAAGAAAATCAACCCGCTTATCGGTAATGCAGGCGTTTCGGCCGTTCCCATGTCGGCCCGCATTTCCAACAACCTCGGTTTGGAATACGACCCCAACAACTACTTGCTGATGCATGCTATGGGCCCCAATGTTGCAGGTGTAATCGGCTCGGCTGTTGCCGCCGGTGTGCTTCTTGGTTTCCTCGCTTAATATAAGCTCCAAGTAATAACATTCAGAATAGTGCTTGTCGTAAAAAAACACGATAAGCACTATTTTTATGAACATTTTGCAACATTCAGGTGTTTCTATCGTAGAAGAAACAAAACCCCGAACCTTATGTTAACTAAAAAAGCCATTGCAGAGATTTATAAAAAGTACCCCAAACGACCCGAAAGCCCCGATATGCTGGATATTCCACTCCTATTCAGCGATGACCTTCAGCAACACAACATTCAGCTGACAGCCAGTCACATAATCATCAACAGTCTTGACCCGAAAGCCCTATTTCACTCCATATCAACCAAACTTATACACGGGATTGTTGACTTTGAAGACCACGTAGCAATCGTTTTACACTCCTCTATCATCTTCCTTGGCAAACGAGATTCCTCGGTTAACGTAGACATCAAAATGGAACAACCCTCCTTTATGGAGCGACTTCGCATGCTGCAAAAAGGCAACCGACGCTGACCGGCAGCCACTTGTTCCGCTCATATCGTTTTGCAATGTCAAATATAATTGTTAAATTTGTCACATATTGCAAAACCGATAAATCAAATAAACCATGAAACAATACGCAATAGGAATTGATATAGGCGGAACTAACACCGTCTTTGGTATCGTTGACAAAAATGGCAACGTCATAGCCAGCTCATCTATTAAAACAGCCGGCCACGATAACATCAACGACTATATAGATGAACTATATAACAATTTGACCCGCTTAATTGAAGAAAATAACGCCGCCGGCAAAATCAACGGAATAGGTATAGGAGCCCCCAATGCTAATTATTTCACCGGAATCATTGAAGATGGTGTAAATCTTCCCTGGCCCACGCCAATTCCGCTTGCACAGCTCGTTACAGATAAATTTGGTATTCCGTGCATCATCACCAATGACGCCAACGCTGCTGCAATCGGAGAAATGACCTACGGCGCCGCCCGCGGAATGAAAGATTTCATCATGATTACGCTGGGAACCGGCGTTGGAAGCGGTATCGTTGTAAACGGCCAGTTAGTATATGGCCACGACGGATTTGCCGGCGAGCTTGGCCACGTCATTATGCGTCGTGAGAACGGCCGTCAATGTGGTTGCGGCCGTACCGGATGCCTCGAAACATATTGCTCTGCAACCGGTGTAGCACGTACCGCCCGCGAGTTCCTCGAAACGCGGTCCCAGCCGTCGACGTTGCGCAATATTCCGGCCGAAACTATCACATCCAAAGATGTTTATGATGCAGCTATGGCAGGCGACAATCTTGCAAAAGAGATATTTGAATACACCGCAGGTATACTTGGCGAGGCTCTCGCCGACTTCACAACATTCTCATCTCCTAAGGCTTTCATAATCTTCGGCGGATTAGCCAAATCAGGTGACTTGCTGATAAAACCGTTAAAGGAGTCGATGGAGCGCAATATGCTTAAAGTATTCAAAGACAAAGTCCAGATACTCCCGTCACAACTCAAAGAGGCCGATGCCGCCGTTCTCGGCGCCAGCGCTCTCGGATGGGAAGCCTAACCCGCTGCAAAATCCCCTGCAGCTTCCTATTCATACAGATACATCGTTTAGATTAAGCCGTGATTCACAAGCAATGATTCACGGCTTTTATAAAATACGTTAACGGTGTAGGAAGTCTCAATTTTTTTTGTATCTTTGCAATGTGGTGTACTATAGCCATACGAAACCACTATCAGCACTGCGACAGTCTCTCCTCAAACATACACTGCCGGTGCATTTAACATATTGGTATACCGTGGCTTACATGCAAGCCTGAACGTTGATACCATGACTCAATCTCTCCTCCCGGATAGGCTCGGCGAAGTTCTATCCACCTTGCTTGATATAAAAAAAACGACATAAATGAATAGTAAATGGAACTACAAGCCCCTTACTACCCAAGAAAAGCGCGCCGATGCCGAGCTGGCAAAGCGGTATTCTGCTGTCCCCCCGGTCAGCGAACTGCTTGCCAAGCGAGGAATTGAAAGCATTGACGAGGCCGAGAGATTTTTCCATCCCTCGCTCTCCAATATGCATGACCCGTTCATGATGCCCGACATGGACAAGGCGGTTGCACGGCTCAACAAGGCTATGGGGGCAAAAGAGAAAATCATGGTGTATGGAGACTATGATGTTGACGGCACAAC
>JAFLTJ010000071.1 GCA_022510465.1 Muribaculaceae bacterium | reverse complement strand
GAGCCGAAGTAGGCGCTTCACGTGCGGCAGTTGACGCAGGGTTCACCGAACATGCGCGCCAGATAGGTCAGACCGGTGTAACTGTTCGCCCCAAGCTTTACATAGCTTGCGGTATCTCGGGTCAGATTCAGCATATCGCCGGAATGCAGGAGAGCGCGATGGTACTGTCGATTAACAATGACCCTAACGCGCCCATCAATACAATTGCCGACTATGTTATCACCGGCAATGTAGAGGATGTGATTCCAAAATTGATTAAATATTACAAGCAAAACTCCAAATAAATCGGGAATTGCTTCAACAATAACATTATCCTGAAAAAAATGGCTAATTTTTATACCGATAATCCCGATCTTAAGCATCACTTGACTCACCCATTGATGCAGAAGATTGTAGAATTGAAAGAACGCAATTTTGCCGATGCAGAGACTTACGATTATGCTCCGCTGAATTTTGAAGACGCGATGGACAGCTATGACCGCGTTCTTGAAATCGTAGGTGAAATTTGTGGCACAACAATTGCCGAAAATGCAGAGGATGTTGACCATCAGGGTCCTCGTGTTGAAAACGGCCGAGTAATATATGCCGATGGGACTCAGACCAATCTTGACCTTTGCCGCAAGGCCGGTCTTATGGGTATGTCAATGCCACGTCGTTACGGCGGCCTGAACTTCCCTATCACTCCCTACATTATGGCAGCCGACATCGTAAGCCGCGCCGATACAGGTTTTGAGAATCTATGGGGATTGCAGGACTGCGCAGAGACAATTTATGAGTTTGCCGACGAGGACCAAAAGAAGCGTTACATTACTCGCGTGTGCCAGGGCGAAACAATGTCGATGGACCTTACCGAGCCCGATGCAGGCAGCGACCTCCAGTCAGTAATGCTCCGCGCAACAGAGGAGCCTGACGGCACATGGCGTCTCAACGGCGTTAAGCGTTTCATCACCAACGGCGACAGCGACATTCATCTTGTTCTTGCCCGCTCGGAGGATGGGACAAAGGATGGCCGCGGACTGTCAATGTTTATCTATGACAAGCGCAACGGCGGTGTGACCGTTCGCCGTATCGAGAATAAGATGGGTATCAAAGGCTCGCCAACATGTGAGCTCGTATTTAAGAACGCAAAAGCCGAGCTATGCGGTAGCCGCCGTCTTGGTCTTATCAAGTATGTAATGGCGCTTATGAACGGTGCGCGTCTCGGTATCGCGGCCCAGTCGGTAGGTGTAAGCGAAATTGCTTACCGCGAAGCACTGTCGTACGCACGCGACCGTCGTCAGTTTGGCAAGGCAATCATTGAATTCCCGGCTGTTTCGGAGCTGCTCGCAGTGATGAAAGCTAAACTTGACGCTTCTCGCTCATTGCTATATGAAACTTCCCGCTATGTTGACATTTACAAGATATATGACGACATTGCTAAGGAGCGCTCTCTGACCCCCGAGGAGCGTAAGGAGGCTAAGGCATACAGCAAGCTTGCCGACGCTCTTACTCCGATGGTTAAGGGTATGGGTAGCGAATATTGCAACCAAAATGCATACGACTGTATCCAGATTCATGGCGGTTCGGGCTTCATGAAAGACTATGCCTGTGAACGAGTATATCGCGATGCACGTATTACTTCAATCTATGAGGGTACAACTCAGCTTCAGGTTGTAGCGGCGATTCGCCACGTCACCACCGGCACTTATCTGACTCTTATGAACCAGTATGCAGCCGAGGAGGTTAAACCTGAGCTTCAGGGTATCAAGGAGCGCATCGCTGCACTCGTTGCCAAGTACACGGCTGCAGTAGAGAAGGTTACTTCGGTTAAGGAGCAGAACTACAATGACTTTATGGCTCGCCGCCTTGTGGAAATGGCAGGCAACACTATCATGAGTTACCTGTTGCTCCTCGACGCAAACCGCAACGAGGTGTTTACGACGTCGCTAAATGTGTATCTGAACATGGCCGAGGCCGAGGTTTCAAAGCATGCCGACTTTATCGAACGTTTTGACCCGGAACAGGTTGCCATCTACATGGAACACTAATCTGACAGACTAAAATATCGAGCCGGGCTAAGCGATATTTCGACAGCCCGGCTCTTTTATTCTTTATTTTCTCTATATGGATAGTAGTATCCGACCGCTAACCGAAGTTGACCTTCAATGGATTGAGGCCCACCGTCATGCCAATCCTGCCATGGCAAGATTGAAACACCACCTCGACCCGGATAAACTGTGGCTCGTGGACCAAATAGAAGCGAGACAAAAGGGGGCTAAAAAGGTTGCCGAGGAGTTGAAAAAGGCGCCGATGTTTCTATTCCCGACGGTGCTGTCGGCCGAACAATGTACCACCGATTCTCTCGCCCGTTATCACGCCGGGTATATCAACGAGGGAGATACCGTGCTTGACATGACTGCCGGGCTTGGAATTGACGCTATCCACCTAAGTAACAGGGCGAAACAGGTTATAGCAGTCGATATTGATTTGCGCTGCAGCGAAGCGCTGAAAATAAATTCAGACAGTCTTAGTCTCGACAATATCACGCCTATAAATGCCGACTCGGTTGAACTGCTTAAAACAGCGAGGACAAAGTATGATGCAATATTTGTCGACCCGGCGCGACGCGGCGATGGAGGGAAAAGGCTGTATGCCCTGAAGGAGTGTCAGCCCGACATTGTCGGGAATATCGAGATGATTATATCGCGCTGCAACAAACTGATAATCAAGGCATCGCCAATGCTTGATGTCACAGCGGTGGCTGCCGAATTACAGGAGTTTACGCCAGATATTATCGCAGTAGGAACTGCCGATGAATGCAAAGAACTGCTTCTTATTCTACCCGGCAATAACCATCGCGGAGCGGCAACAGTTGAAGATGAAAAGAATACTGAAACAATATATTTTGATGACGAGAGGCTGCATGAGGCTAAATATGCGACTCCGGCCAAGGGTGTTTTTCTTTATGAGCCAAGCCCGGCAGTAGTTAAAATGGGAGTTTTCAACGGTTTATCGGCTCGATATGATGTTTATAAAATTGGCCGAAACACCCATCTGTATTTGTCGGAAGAGTTGAAGGAGGGTTTTCCCGGTAAAGTTTTCAGAATTGTAGAGACGGTTGAGTTCAGTAAAAAGACCGCGCGAGAGATTGTGGAGCGATACGGAAGCCTTAGTGTCACTACCCGCGATTTTCCTATGACGGCGACAGAGTTTAAAGGTCGGTTTAAAACGGGAGAAAGTGACCGCCACCGACTGTGGGCCGTCAGGACTTATGAGGCAAAATTGATACTGATTGTAACCGAAAGTGCGAACTTCAATTTTTATTAGGTACACTAAGTGGCGGAATAGAAATTACGAAAGATGGAGGGTGTTTAGCGTTTTTGGAAGAGGCGGGCCATGGAGCGCTTGTCTTCGCGCTCTTTGATTGACTGACGTTTGTCATACTCTTTTTTACCTCGACCAATGCCTATAACCATCTTGGCCAAACCGCGCTCATTGATAAAAAGTTTAAGCGGGATAATGGTAAACCCTGTTTCTTTACCGGCTTTTTCGAGTTTTGCTATCTCTCTACGGTTCAAAAGGAGCTTGCGGTCGCGGCGCGTCTCGTGGTTGTTGTATGTTCCATAAAAATATTCGGCAATATACATGTTTTTAATCCACACCTCGCTGTTGTGAACAAAACAGAACGTGTCGGCAAGGCTGGCTTTTCCTTGGCGAACAGATTTGATTTCGGTACCGGTCAGAACGATACCTGCGGTGAATGTATCACCTATCTCGTAGTCAAACCTGGCTCGTTTATTGCGAATATTTATATCTTTGGGATTCATAGAACAATTTGATTAAACAGCATATAAAGCAGATAAGGAGGGAGCAGCACGGCCGGGGCTGTAAATAGCACAAATTTACCTGCCTTGGAATAGGGAATTTTCAGATAATCGTTTGCTTTCCACTGAATAACAGCAACATAGAGCGGAAAGAAGTATATTAGCGGCAGTTCTATCGGAATAAGATTGGAAATAATCTGCATCAGTGTCAACAAGCCGATGGAGTAGTTAACAAAGGTGTGTACACGTTTATCCATGTTTGCGCCGTCGCTAAACTCGGCAACAATCAAGGAGACTAAAAAGATGCCGATGAAATATGCCGCAAAGAACATTACAAATGTAACAATAGCGCCGATTGTAGAGGAAAGGAATGTAATGTCGCCGTCCCAAAACTGATTGACGAAAACCGACAGGGCCGCGAGCGCTATGAGGGGATACAAACCGACGTTGGCAATAGAACGCGGATCGTTGTCGGCATGCCGGATGTCTTCCCAACCGCTACCGGGTGAAAGAATGAGTTGAAACAATGATTTTAAGTAGTGTAGAAACATAGTTATTTCGTCAATGGATTGGGAAAAATTAGGCGCAAATTTACGCACAATTATCCATATTTCAAATATTAAGAAACAGTTTTGAAATTTTGTCGAAAAATGAAGCTGATAAAATGAAAATAAATATTTGAAACATTTTGATATATCTCATCTATTTGTGTAATTTTGCGGTAAGATTCAGCCGGGTGTTCAGCCCGCGCAGCATGAATGAAATTTAATCATCATTAGAATATCACAATGTCAGAAAAAAAAGAATTATTGTTTGACCAATTTCCACCTGTTTCAACAGCAGACTGGAAAGCAAAGGTTGAGGCCGACTTAAAGGGCGCACCCTTTGACAAAAAGTTGGTATGGCGAACAAACGAAGGTTTTAATCTTCAGCCGATGTATCGTGCAGAGGATATCGCTGATTTTACAACGACCAATGCCCTTCCGGGCGAGTTTCCTTACGTCAGAGGTACGCGCGCCGACAATGATTGGCTGACCCGTCAGGAGATTCTTGCCGAGTGTCCTGCCGAGGCCAATGCAAAGGCGGTTGAGGTTCTTGGCAAGGGTGTGAATTCTCTCGGTTTCAATGTTAGCGACCCGTCGGTTGAAACGCTTGAGACTTTGTTAAAGGGTATTGACCTGAAAAGCGTGGAAATCAATTTTACATGCTGCCCCAAGTGTGCCCTATCGCTCGCCGAGGCTCTTGTTTCAGTTGTCAAGAAAGCGAACGCCGAAAAGGAGTTAAAGGGGTCGATTGACTTCAATCCGATGCGTAAGGCCCTGCGCCACGGCGTAGAATTCCAGGGAAATATCGCTGAAATGGCGGTTGCGCTGCTGGATGCAGTTGCCGATGTTCCGGGATTGAAAGTGCTTGCCGTTGACTCTTGCATGCTATCAGATGCCGGTGCATATATCTTCCAGGAGATGGGCTATGCACTTGCCTGGGGTGCAGAATGGATGACATTGCTGACCGAGGCCGGAAAGAGCGCTGACGAGGTTGCTGCCCGAATCAAATTCAACATGGGCGTATCAAGCAACTATTTCATGGAGCTTGCCAAATTCCGTGCCGCCCGTATGCTGTGGGCACAGATTGTAGAGCAGTACAAACCTGCATCGAAAGAGGCCGGCAAAATGGCTGTTCACGCAATCACTTCTCGTTTTAACCAAACAATCTTTGACGCACACGTTAACCTGCTGCGTAGTCAGACCGAGGCGATGTCGGCAGCACTTGCCGGTGTGGATTCAATAACTGTGACTCCGTTTGACGTTCCCTATAAGACGCCCGACGATTTCTCGGAGCGCATTGCCCGCAATCAGCAGTTCCTCCTCAAGGAGGAGAGTCACCTTGACAAGGTTGTAGACCCTGCCGGAGGTAGCTACTATGTAGAGACTCTGACCGTTGCCATAGCAAAAGAGGCATGGAAACTTTTCCTCGATGTTGAGGAGAAGGGTGGATTCCTCGCTGCAATCAATACCGGGGATGTTCAGAAAGCGGTTGCCGAATCAAGCGCGAAACGTCACACGGATGTTGCCCGCCGCAAAGAGGTGTTACTCGGAACTAACCAGTATCCTAACATCACCGAAATGGCAGGCGACAAGATTGAAAAGAAAGAAGGTGCATGCGGATGTGGATGTGAAACAGCCGAGGGAAAGGCCGTTCTTCCGACAGCCCGTGCAGCCAGCGATTTCGAGGCCCTCAGACTTGCAACCGAGGCAGCGTCAAACCGCCCCAAGGTGTTCATGCTGACAATCGGCAATCTGGCGATGCGTCTTGCTCGCGCTCAGTTCTCGACAAATTTCTTCGGTTGTGCCGGATATGAGATTATCGACAACCTTGGATTTGACACAGTTGAAAAGGGTGTTGACGCAGCGCTCGATGCCGGAGCCGATGTTGTTGTTCTCTGTTCAAGCGATGACGAGTATGCAACACTCGCCCCGGAGGCATACAAGTATCTGGCCGGTCGTGCCGAGTTTGTTGTGGCCGGAGCACCCGCTTGCGCCGAAGAACTGAAAGCTGCCGGAATCAACGACTTTGTACACGTTCGTTGCAATGTGCTTGAAGTTCTTCAGGACTTTAACAACCGCTTGCTTAAGAAATAAATGTTTCACCCTTATATAATGAATTAATATGAGACCTGATTTTAAATCTATCGATATTACAAAAGACGCGTTCGGCGCTCAGCATGCTGCACCCGTCTTCAGCGAGGGTGAACAGTGGCTCACTCCCGAGCTTATCCCCGTAAAACCTATTTACAGCAAAGAGGACCTTGAAGGCTTGGAGCACCTGAATTATGTTTCGGGAATACCTCCGTTCCTTCGTGGCCCGTACAGCGCGATGTATCCCCTCCGCCCGTGGACTATCCGCCAATATGCCGGTTTCTCAACCGCAGCCGAGTCGAACGCGTTCTACCGCCGCAATCTTGCAGCCGGTCAGAAGGGCTTGTCGGTTGCTTTTGACCTGGCAACACACCGCGGATATGACGCAGACCACGAGCGCGTAGTTGGCGACGTAGGTAAAGCCGGTGTTTCTATCTGCTCGCTTGATGACATGGAGGTTCTTTTTGACGGTATCCCCTTGAACAAGATGTCAGTTTCAATGACAATGAACGGTGCCGTTCTTCCCGTGCTTGCATTCTATATCAATGCCGGGCTGGAACAGGGTGCAAAACTCGAGGAGATGGCCGGTACAATCCAAAACGATATTCTTAAGGAATTCATGGTTAGAAATACCTATATCTATCCGCCGGAATTCTCTATGAAGATTATCGCTGACATCTTTGAGTATACATCGCAGAATATGCCCAAATTCAACTCGATTTCAATCTCGGGTTACCACATGCAAGAGGCTGGTGCAACCTGCGACATCGAGCTTGCATATACTCTTGCCGACGGTCTTGAATACCTTCGCGCCGGAGTAAATGCCGGAATGGATATCGACGCTTTTGCACCGCGCCTGTCATTCTTCTGGGCAATAGGTATGAATTTCTTTATGGAGGTAGCCAAGATGCGTGCCGCACGTATGCTTTGGGCTAAGATTGTAAAGCAATTCAATCCGAAGAACCCCAAATCGCTTGCACTCCGCACCCACTCGCAGACTTCGGGCTGGTCGCTGACCGAGCAAGACCCGTTCAACAATGTTGGCCGTACATGTATTGAGGCTATGGGTGCTGCGCTTGGACATACACAGTCGCTCCACACAAACGCTCTCGACGAGGCTATCGCTCTCCCGACCGATTTCTCGGCCCGTATCGCTCGTAATACCCAGATTTACATCCAGGAGGAAACGATGGTTACGAAGCAGGTTGACCCGTGGGCAGGCAGCTACTATGTAGAGGCTCTGACCAACGAGATTGCTCACCGCGCATGGGCTCACATTCAGGAAATAGAGAAGCTTGGCGGCATGGCTAAGGCAATCGAGACCGGTCTGCCCAAACTCCGCATCGAGGAGGCCGCAGCCCGCACTCAGGCCCGTATCGACTCGGGCCGTCAGACAATCGTCGGTATCAATAAATATCGTCTTGACCACGAAGACCCTATCGATATTCTCGAAATCGACAATACCGAGGTTCGCAAGGAGCAGATTGAGCGCCTCAATGTGGTTAAAGGCAAACGCGACGAGGCTGCCGTTAAGGCTGCTCTTGAGGCTATCACCCACTGCGTAAAGACCGGCGAGGGCAATCTTCTTGACCTGGCTGTAAAGGCTGCCGGTTTGCGCGCAACGCTCGGCGAAATTTCATCGGCATGTGAGGAGGTTGTAGGTCGCTATAAAGCTGTAATCAGAACAATTTCAGGCGTGTATTCATCAGAAACAAAACAGGATTCCGACTTCATCAAGGCCCAGAAGATGACCGAGGAATTTGCAAAACGCGAGGGTCGTCAACCCCGCATCATGATTGCAAAGATGGGCCAAGACGGTCACGACCGTGGTGCTAAAGTAGTTGCAACCGGCTATGCCGACTGTGGTTTTGACGTAGATATGGGCCCGCTGTTCCAAACGCCCGCCGAGGCAGCCCGTCAAGCCGTGGAGAACGACGTTCATATCCTTGGCGTCAGCTCGCTTGCAGCCGGCCACAAGACGCTCATACCCCAGGTTATCGAGGAGCTTAAAAAGCTTGGCCGCGAGGATATCATGGTAACCGCAGGCGGTGTTATTCCCGCGCAGGACTATGACTTCCTGTACAAGGCCGGAGTCGCAGCAATCTTTGGCCCCGGTACACGTATCCCCGACTCTGCAATTCAGATGCTCGAGATACTCAATGACACTGCCGAGTAAATTGTTCACTCGACAATCATAACAAGATACAAGCCGCTTGCCCGTTCTGTGGCAGGCGGTTTGTATTTTGCACAAAACAGGCCGATATGCGTTTTTTTGTGCAAAAATTGGTTAAAGAGGCTAAAAATTTTCACATTTTTTTACTAACTTTGTGGCCTGACTGAGAAAACCACGGTCAGATAGTTTATAATCAAAGATACTACCAGCATAAACTATGACATTATTACAAGAGAAACTTGCCAAATATACAGCGCCGCAGGAAGCGAAAGCGCTTGGCATCTACCCGTATTTCCGTGCAATTTCAAGCGAGCAGGACCCGGAAGTCATCATGGATGGCAAGAAGGTTCTCATGTTTGGTTCAAACTGCTATACCGGATTGGTTAATGATCCGCGCATCAAAGAAGCCGCGATTGAGGCCACAAAAAAATATGGTACGGGATGTGCCGGCTCTCCGTTCCTCAACGGAACGCTCGACCTCCACAAGAAATTGGAGGCACGTTTGGCCGAGTATATCGGGAAAGAGGATGTAATGATATATTCAACCGGTTTTGGCGTAAATCTCGGTGTTGTATCAACTCTGACCGGGCGCGAGGATTATATTTTATGGGATGAGCAAGACCACGCCTCGATAATCGAGGGCCGTCGCCTTTCGTTCTCCCAGCAGCTTAAATATAAGCACAACGATATGGAGTCGCTGGAAAAACAGCTCCAGCGCTGCGAGCCCGACCGCGTTAAGCTAATCGTGACCGACGGCGTTTTCTCGATGGAGGGCGATGTGGCCAATCTTCCCGAG
>JAFLTJ010000070.1 GCA_022510465.1 Muribaculaceae bacterium | reverse complement strand
CATGCGCGGCTCCCGGCGGGAAAACGACAGCCGCAATCGACGCGCTCCCCTACGGTTCGGTAATTATTGCCAACGAGTTTAACCACTCTCGCACCGCCGCGCTTGTCGAAAATATGATAAAATGGGGATATCCCGAAATTGTCGTGACACAGGGGGACACCGCGCCGTTGGGAAAATCGCTCAAAAACTTCGTTGACATCATTGCGGCCGACGTTCCTTGTTCGGGAGAAGGCATGATGAGAAAAGATGACGACGCCATTGCTCAATGGTCGCAACATCTGATTGACGACACTGCCATGCTTCAGCGCAATATAATCGCCAACCTGTGGCCTGCACTCAAACCGGGCGGCTTCCTAATCTACAGCACATGCACCTTCAACCGTCGCGAAAATGAAGAAAATCTGCAATGGATTCTCGACACTTACGACGCTACCCCTATCCCTATTGATATAGCCCCTTTTCAAGGCATCACTCCGGGTATCAACACTCCACATCCTTGCTACCGCTTTTTGCCGGGGAAAATCCGTGGCGAGGGCCTGTTTATCGCCCTCATTCAAAAACACGGCACTCCGACCGAGGTTTCCGGCCGACGCAAGCAACGGCATCATAAGCAGCCCCATGTATCGGCTCTCCCCGATAATCCTCTGCGTTGGATAAAATCCGACCTCAACATCGGCATTTCTACTTTCAACGACAAAGTCATTGCCGCAAGCGACAATGTGACACAAATAAAGACACTGCTGGAAAAAGAGCGCTGTCGCGTTATTTACCATGGCATAGAGGTTGCAACCATCAAAGGGCGCGACATTATCCCTGCCCATGCCCTCATTATGTCTGACATATTCAATCACGACTCGATGCCACGCACCGACGTTGATACAGACACCGCACTCAACTTGCTGTCACGCAACCAGATTAACCTCCCCGACGGGTCTCCCAAAGGATTCAACCTCATAACCCACGGCAATCGACCGCTGGGAATCGTTAAAAACATCGGGGCGCGATGCAACAATCTGTATCCCGTGGCGTGGCGCGTTCTTCATCGATAATCATTTTCTAATTATTAACCTAAACAGATAAAAACCATGTCAAATTTCACACCCCAATCAGCCAAAGCGTGGGTAGAATCACGCCAATGGGCTAACGGATGGCAATGCCAGGCCGACCCGTCTATCGACGCTGTTGAGTTTGCAACTCAATACGAAAAAAACAAAGAAATATGGGATAAACTTTTCAAATTCCTGGCCGAGACCGACCCGACAACTCTCGAAAAAGGAAAAATTGTTCTTGAAGAGGGCCGTCTATGGATTAATGTTCTTGAATACACTCCAAAGAGTGCCGAAGAAACCAAAATCGAGGCTCACAAACTGTTTATTGACCTCCAATACACTTTTGAAGGCGATGAACTGATGGGTGTTGCCGGTAACGTTACTCCGATAAACGATTACGACCCGGTCAAAGACCGCACAAACTATAAAACCGACGAAGAAATTGTATATTCGCCTGCCGACCCCGGTAGATTCTTCCTCTACTTCCCCAAAGATATGCACCAGCCATCGGTGCGTTCCGTTGACAACCCTCGCGTCAGCCGCAAAATCGTAGGAAAAATCGAATACATCAAATAATTGCAATGATATAGTTCTTGACCCATAGGGGTAATAAAGAAAGAGTGTACTTTCACAAAAAATGTTTATATTTGCCAAGTTGCTACCTCCCATGGCTGTGGCAAACATAATCGAGAAAGCGTTTTCTCATTGTTCAGATTGCTGAAACTTCGACAATTTCACAGAGACTCGGAATGATGGAGGATGTACGCTCTTTCTTTGGTTGGTTATATCATGCAAACGATGATACGCTGTCGAAGTGGAGTGCTTTTCATCAGTCGGTGTTTCAAGTGATCGAAGCCATCAGCAAGCCGGAAAGATGTTGAGAAGTGACTCCGCTTTCTCCATGTAACGAATATAAAAATCAATATGCTTTGGAAACACTCGAAAGCAATTAAATCTAATTTCTATGGCGCATACTTTTTGTCCTGAATGCGGACACCCTTTTCAGGGAAACGAAACTTCCTGTCCTGAATGCGGCTATGTTTTCGCCCGCCACAATAACAATACTGAGCAGCCATCTCAGACTTTAGTTCTCGATGAAGGAGATAACTCGGCGGAAGATATCTTGAGGAAATGGATCAAGTGGATTAAACTGATTATAATAATCGTTTCATGTATTAGTGGTGGTATAATGATGTTCCTTGGTATTGCAGCGGCGTCTTCCTATTATGGGAATTTTGGGATGGCCTTACTTGGAATCTTAGGCGGAGCCATTACTATCTTATTTGGATGGTTGTATGCGCAATTGACTTGGGCGACAGGCATGATCTTCATCAATATTTCTACTAATGTCCGTATCATTAAGCATCGTTTAAGATAACATTCTCTTTTGAATGGATTCTAAGCGAGACCCCGATTTATTGTTCTGCCGTGTTAAAAGTCTGTTACATAAAATTGGATTTTTTACCCGGTAAAGCATTCCTGACATAGAAATATTTAACGAATTTAAATTTTTTGAAATGGCGTTGATAAAATGTCCTAATTGTGGACATAATATTTCAGATAAGGCACCCCAATGCCCTAAATGTGGGTTCAATGCCCATCAGCATTCAGGTTCGCAACCGACGCTGTCTTCTTCCCACATTCACGTGTCGGAGGAAATAAAGAAAAACGACGACAATAGATCTTTAGCCAGGTATTGGATGTATATTTCTATTGGCGTCGGTTGTGTTTTGTTGTTTGTTGCTTGTATTTATGTCCTGAATAATAATAACAGAAAAGATTTAGACTATGGATATGTGGACTCATTGAAAGATGATTCGGATATGGTCTCCATTTCATTGGATACAATCACATCTGCATCCATAAAAGACAATACTACAAAGAAAAAGGACCAAACCTCTGACCCCCAACCACTAACCCAATATTTCATCGTAAACGTTGAGAACGGATTAGTTTCATTCCGCAATAATGAAAATATGGCAAAGGTTCTTAAATTACTTGGGTTTAAAACTAAAGTCTATGATGACATAAATTATGAATCCGGAGGCCCTTTATTAAAAGCTTCACGCAATGGAACAACTGTTACATTGACCTCTAATGGGGAGGACCTGTATTGTAAAATTCGTTTTAACTCTGAAGAAGAATTATCAAAATTTATCGAATCCATGGAGGTTTCACAATGGAAACGTTCTGGTAAATATTACTCAAAGGGTTATTCTCCATCTGCAAGTATATACGCTAAAATAGAAGGCGACATAGTGACAATGATTTCTCCTTTCGAAATGTTGCCTTATGATTTCTGAAAAACAATTTCAACATAAGTAGCTTTCAATAAGCCGTCATGACCTATAATCGACGGATAGCAAAATGGATGAACTGGATGTAGGTGAAAATGGCATTGAATTGTAATTTTGAACAAGTTCTATATCATTGCCAAAATAATTGCACTAAACGAGCTGCTATTCCTTGACTCGTTCCTTTTACGAGCAATGAATAAGGAATAAACCACCTCAATTTTTGTAGCAATACAATTTCCGCTTTCCGAAGCAGGATATAAAAAAGGTCCTGTCATCGCGATAGGACCTTTTTTTCTAATCTACAATCTATAAAAAAACATATATAAAAAACGGTCTCTTAAATATTCTCTAACATTCCGTTTACCGGCGCAAATGTAGACATATAATAGCAAATTTCCAAATTTCAACCTTAAAAAGTGTAAAAATAAGCACATTTCATAGCAAAATGTCAGAAATAACTGCTTTATAACATAATTCAAAAACCAACAGCAACCAAATCCCGACCGCCGCTATCCCTTATTGTGAAAAAATCAAGAAAGGTATATCAAACCGTTGATACACCTTTCTCAAAAATATTATTTCCCAATCGGTCATTTTACAGCCACACTTGTGGCCGGACCAACCGGTCCTATATCATAGATATCATTCAGCCTTGCCTGCGCTGCCAAGCACGTTAACAATCTTGTGCTTGTAGAGCTTCTCCATATTGTCGCGAGCCGGTCCGAGGTATTTACGCGGGTCAAACTCTGCGGGCTTGGTTGCAAACACTTCGCGAACAGCGGCTGTCATAGCCAGGCGGCTGTCTGAGTCAATGTTTATCTTACATACGGCACTCTTGGCTGCCTTGCGGAGCTGCTCTTCGGGGATACCGATAGCGTCGGGCAACTTGCCGCCATATTTGTTGATAGTGTCAACCTCTTCCTGAGGAACTGACGACGAGCCGTGAAGAACGATGGGGAAACCGGGCAACTGCTCCATTACGCCGTCAAGAACGTCAAATGCCAAAGGCGGGGGAACAAGTTTGCCCTCGGCGTTGCGAGTACACTGCTCGGGTGTAAACTTGTAGGCACCATGGCTTGTACCGATTGAAATTGCGAGAGAATCACATCCTGTACGGGTTGCAAAGTCTACCACCTCTGCGGGGTCGGTGTATGTGTGATGGTCTGACGACACCTCATCCTCTACTCCGGCAAGAACTCCGAGCTCACCTTCTACCGTTACATCAAACTGATGAGCATAGTCACAAACCTGCTTGGTCAGCGCTACATTCTCCTCATACGGAAGATGGCTACCGTCAATCATTACCGATGAGAAACCGCTGTCAATACATGACTTGCAAAGCTCGAAGCTATCACCATGGTCCAGGTGTAGCACTATTTGGGGATGCTCCCAGCCAAGCTCTTTGGCATACTCTACTGCTCCCTGTGCCATATAACGCAACAACGTAGCGTTGGCATAGTTGCGTGCGCCCTTAGATACCTGAAGAATTACCGGAGACTTCTCCTCGGCTGCCGCCTTGATGATAGCCTGAAGCTGCTCCATGTTGTTGAAATTGAACGCGGGGATGGCATAGCCTCCCTTAATTGCCTTGGCAAACATTTCTCGCGTGTTCACCAATCCTAAATCTTTGTAACTTACCATATAGTTTTATGTAAATTGTTAATATTGACCATCATATTGTCGGCGACTACTGCTCTGTATCATCTATGACTCTCCTCGGCTGCCGCCTTACACTAAACATTGCAAAGGTACAAAAAATTTTCTTTACAATACACCCATAAATTTATTATTTTATCTCCAACACAAATGGATATCCCGACCTCATAGAAACCACATCACCGGCCTTGAATTTAAGCATCACTTCATTTGCAATCTCCAAGCTATCAGTAGTAAAAGCAACTACATAATACAACGGCTCCCTGGTATTGACAACAAACGCCTCATAATCCATCGTGTTAAGCCTGTCACGCATCGCCTTGGCATTAAACACCTGCTTAAACCCGCCGACAACCACATTGTACTGCCCTACACTATCACGAACGGCGCCACCATCTTTAGGAAAACTGACTATTTCTCTCGACACCTCAACCGTATCCTGAGTCTCGCCTATCACATAGCTACTCGTGCGTCTCTGGTCCCTATATCGATGATATATAGTACCCTCTGTTGGTGATTCGCCCTTGTTGCGCTCAATAACGGTCTCATAGGCCGCCCTGTAGTTTGCTTCGGTTGTTTTACATCCGGTCACCATAATTGCTGCAACCGCCATCATAATCAGTTTCTTCATATCATTTTGTACATCTTTACATTTCAGATTTCTTTCCTAACTCGATAACCTCAAGGTCGCGAATATCACCGTTATCCAGCGTCAACCTCACCAGCGTTCGCTCTTTTTGCCAGCCGTGATAGCCTGCCGCTCCGGGATTTACATGTAGCAGATTCAACTCCGGGTCATACATAACCTTCAAAATATGACTGTGGCCCGAAATCATCAGTTTCACATTCTCTCGGCGAAGTATCGCTTTCACGCCGGGTGAGTACCGGCCCGGATAACCTCCTATGTGAGTCATCCAAACTTTGATTCCTTCAATTTCAAAAGTTTGAACCTCCGGAAGCATCCGTTTAACAGTCCCGTGGTCAATATTACCGCTCACACCGCGAACCGTCGGCCCGAGACTTTCAAGATAGGACAAAACACCAGCATCGCCAACATCGCCCGCATGCCATATCTCATCACAATCTCCCAGATACTTTCCGTAACGCTCGTCAACACACGAATGCGTATCGCTCAATATCCCTATTCGCTTCATCTTTGCCTCATCATTTTAACCGCAAAGATACCATATTAATTTCAGAATTTGAGTATATTTGCAACTCAAACCCCATTGGCTGACATGGAACAACTCAGAATACTTCTGCTCGGAGATGCAAGCAACTATCACGCTACTCTCGCCACCGGCCTGCGTGCGCTTGGCCATGACGTTACCGTTATCAGCAACGGTTCTAAGTGGCAGAAAACATCCCGCGACATCGACATATCCCGACGCCCGGGTAAAATAGGCGGCGCCATTCACTGGTGGAATATGCGGTTTCGCCTGCGGTCGGCCATGTCAGGTTATGACATCGTTCAGATTACCAACCCATTTTTCACCGAATTACGCCCCCACCGGCTTCGGGCCATCTTCGACAATCTGA
Organism: Muribaculaceae bacterium; assembly: GCA_022510465.1. GTDB lineage: Bacteria > Bacteroidota > Bacteroidia > Bacteroidales > Muribaculaceae > HGM05190. Next base: position 3,191 of record JAFLTJ010000070.1, on the reverse strand, counting down.
GAACCGACAACCGCGCCGTCTTCATGGCTGCTCTCGGCACTGATCCTTTCTACGTAAAGGAATGTCTTAACCCCAGCTCCCCAATTCGTTACAGCGAGTGGCGAACAGAAGACAACCAGCCCGGGCCTCTCGCCATCGCCAACCCCGACCTGATACAACGGTGGACAAACCAAATGATGCTTGACCACGCATCCTATATTTACCAGAACGTTGACGGCGTAACCACCGCTCTGTGGGAATACCATGTTCAGGTTTCCAACATCCTCCCTCCCGAAAAATACGCATACATCGGCTTGCCAATCGACCTCCAAGCTATAGCCAAACCGGAAATAACAATCAATCCCGGCGTCGAACCTGTGAATATCTTTCTCGGCCGACACAGCTACCGCCAGCCCGAAAAAGGAACCGATATGCTTGAGAAAGCCGCGCGAACCGTTGTTCAACGCCATCCGGATGTCGCTCGACTTGAAATTGTTGAAGACAAGCCATACAGCGAATACTGCCGGCTCTTGGAGAGTGCCCACATTCTTCTCGACCAGGCCTATAGTTTTACACCTGCCACCAATGCATTAATCGCAATGGCAATGGGTAAAAACGTGGTAAGCGGTGCTGAACCCGAATTTTATGACTTCATCGGCGAACAGAATCTACGGCCAATAATCAACGCCTCGCCACACCTCGACCTGATGATTGAAACCCTTGACAAAATAGTCTCCGACCCACACTCTATTGAGGCCCGAGGCCGTGACTCTCGCCGTTTCGTTGAAAAACACCACGATTGCACCATCGTGGCCCGTCGAGCCGTTGATTTCTGGAAACGACGTTTAAATGAATTAGGACGATGACACTCGATATTCTGATTTCAACCTACGCCCGCGATGGTATCGAACGCCTTGCTGCCGCTTCCCTGCCGACAATAGACAACGTTAAATACGTCATATCCTGGCAATCTCCACAAGGAGACATCCCGTCTACCCTCCGTCGCGACGACATTAAAATAACAACCCTTGCCGGGAAAGGGCTCTCTCGAAACCGAAACAACTCAATCAGCGCATCCGACGCCGACATTTGCATGATTGCCGACGATGACCTGACATATAACCCCGATGGCATTAAGACCCTCATCAAAGCATTCGAGGCCAATCCACAGATGGATGTCGCCCTGGTAAAATCCTCCTTGAACAGTTCCAAGATATATCCCGACAAAGAGACTCCGATTTTTCGGGGCAAATTTCCAAAAGGCTACTATATTCAATCCGTTGAAATCGCTTTCCGACGTTCGAGTCTTCCTGTCAATGTCAGGTTTGACACCTGCTTCGGGCTTGGGGCAGAATGGTATTCATGCGGCGAAGAGGAAATATTCGTTGACAATCTTCTCCGAGCCGGGCTACATTGCCGCTTTATTCCCGTTACCGTAACAAGTCACCCACATCTCTCCACCGCTTCTTCGCGGCTCCGACAAGCCGGCGTTCAGCGTGCTATGGGCGCCGTAATATTTCGGCTACACCCACTATCGGCAATTTTGCGACTTCCGCTCAAGGCATGGCGAATATCTCGCGCCGGCGGTGGGTGTTTCCTGCATACTCTGTGGAACGTAATCATCGGCGCTATTTCTTACCCCTTTATCCCCAATTCAAATGACCGGAAATAAAGCTCTTTCTCGCCGTGTAATAAAAGCGATGGGACTGTTCGGCGGTACGCAGGTAATCACAATTCTATGCTCCCTGATTCGCTCCAAGCTTGTTGCGCTATGGATTGGGCCTGCCGGGTTCGGGCTTCTCTCTATATACCTCTCCGTTCTTGAATTGCTTGGCCAAATATCTTCATTGGGTATACGCAGCAGTGCCGTGCGCGACGTTGCTGCCAACGCTGCAAATCCCGATTATGTCGCCCGAATCGCTCGCATTGTAGGCCGATGGGGAATCGTTCTCGCCTTGGCCGGATTCCTTCTGACTGCCATCCTGTCGCCGGCCCTTAGCATATTCTCCTTCGGTAACACAGGGTATATACTGTCATTCATCCTCCTGGGTGTCGGTGTGGCAATGAATGTTCTGACCGGAACGCGACTTGCAGTGCTCCAAGGCCTGTCACGTCTGAAAAATCTCAGTCGCGCCACTATCGGCGGTGCTGTTGCCGGATTGCTTTTGGTAATCCCCACGTACTACTATTTTCGACTCGACAGCATCTTGCCATCGGTTATTGTCTATTCGGCTGCCGCACTTGCCGCCGCACAGATATTCCGTGAGCGCGTTACCGATAAATCGCCCATATCCGCAAGCGAAACATTAAACGTCGGTCGCAAGTTTCTGACTCTCGGCTTTTTTATCACCATCAGCGACATCCTCAATCAACTTGCCGTCTACATCTTTGTCTCGTGGATGAACATTAACGCCGGCGAAGCGATTGTTGGATTGTATCAGGCGGGCAATACCCTTTTCAACCGTTATGTAGGCCTTGTCTTTACAGCAATTGCCATGGAGTACTATCCCCGTCTGACCGCCGTCGTCACATCGCGACAACGCGTCTCCACGTTTGTTTCACACGAAATCAAAATTTCGCTCTGTCTCCTCACGCCGATTATCGCCATCTTCATCGCCACAGCCCCTGTTATTGTAAACATTCTATACACATCTCGGTTTACGCCAATCATACCGTTTGTTTCTATTGCAATTACCGGTACCACTCTCCGAGCCATATCCTGGTGCATGGCCATGGTTATATTGGCTCGCGGCGACGGGCGACGCTTCATGATAACCGAAGGTTTCAGCGCTGTCATCGTCATTATTTTCAACATTTTAGGCTATAAATACTTCGGATTGTTTGGCCTCGGAATTTCCTACATCCTTTGGTATCTTGCCTATACAACAATTGTCTACCTGATTTACAGATATGTCTATCATCTGACAATCGCTCGCGGCATATACAAGCTTGCTGCCGGCTCTATTCTGATACTGTCAGTATCAGTCATCGCCACTCTGCTTTCGGGTTTCTATCTTATCCCGGCAATTATTGCAGCCATAACTATAATCTGCGCCACATTCATCCTCCGCCGAGCATAAATGCTCTTTTCATATTTGCTTACTACTTAATTCCATTCCGCCTCTTAACATCATCCGGAATCTCAATATCCATTCTGACAGGGCGCATTCCCGTCATGGTTGGTTTTCCTCGATGCATTATATACATGATTA